>JADBKO010000099.1 GCA_014896355.1 Bacillota bacterium | reverse complement strand
ATCCCGGGGCTGGCCCAGGACTCTTTCCGCGTGATAGTAGCTATTGAATAGATGGCAAAGATCTAGCAGATAGCGGGCCACTAAAGAGGGCTCTGCCTGCTCTGCCGCTTGGCGGATGACCGCAGGAAAGTCCCCCAGTGTCTTCAAAAGCGCAAACTCCTCCTGGCCCGTTAGTAAAGAGAAATCCGCATCCCGGACCTGCGGCACAGAGACCGGAGCAGGCGTGGACAGTGCGGCCCCATTCCCGCCTTCCTCGCCGCCCGGCTGTATCCCGGCGGCGCCGGCTGTACCGGCCGTACCGGCCGCACCGGTCAGGCCTTCATCCTGTCTGCCAAGGCCAGACTTGCGCAGAATACTCGCGGCCCGCGCCTGTGTATATTGAACGTACGGCCCCGTGGCACCGTCGAAGTTCAGAACATCCTCCCAGGAAAAGTCCACGTCGTTGAGACGGCCGTGTCGCAGGTCAGCGAAAATCACGGCGCCGATCCCGACCTGCCTGGCGACCTCCTCCTTGTTGGGAAGATCCGGGTTTTTCTCCGCAATGATCTGGCTGGTCAAGGACACCGCCCGGTTCAGAACGTCTTCCAGGAAGACCAGGTTGCCGCGCCGGGTGGAGACGACCTGGTCGCCGAAGCGGATCACCCCAAAGGGCACATGTCGGCAACGGTCCACCCAGTCGTACCCCATCTTGCGCAAGACGGCGAAAATCTGCTGGAAGTGGAGGGCCTGCGGAGCGCCGACCACGTAAAACATACGATCAAAATGGTAGGTCCGGAACCGGTAGATGGCAGCAGCTAAATCCCGCGTGGCGTAAAGGGTGGCGCCGTCGCTTTTCTGAAGCAGGCAAGGCGGCAGGCCCACATCGTCCAGCGGGACGATGAGCGCGCCCTGGCTTAGTTGGGTGATGCCTGCGGCCTGCGCTTGCCGGATCACATCCTCCAGTTGGTCGCTGTAGAAGCTTTCGCCCACATAGGCGTCGAACCCCACCCCCAACTGGTCATAGACCCGGCGGAACTCCTGGAGGCTTACGGCCCGAAATTCCTGCCAGAGGGACACGGCCTCCGGATCCCCCTGTTCCAGGCGGCGGAACCAATGCCGGGCTTGGTCTTCCAGGTCCGGCTTGGACTCCGCCTCTTCGTGGAAGCGGATGTACAGTTCCAGCAACCGCTCAATGGTGGGCTCCAAAGGCTTCCCATCACGGTCGTGCCCCCAGGCTTTGTAGGCAACGAGCAGTTTACCGAACTGGGTCCCCCAGTCCCCCAGATGATTGATGCGGACCACCTTGTAGCCCAGGAACTGGTGGATGCGGGCCAGAGAGTGACCGATAACCGTGGAGCGGATGTGGCCGATGCTGAAGGGTTTGGCGATATTGGGCGACGAATACTCCACCACCACGGTCCGTCCTTGGCCGAGGGCGGAAGCCCCGTAATGTGGCCCAGCAGCGGCAACCGACTGTAGAACCTGCTGTGCCACTGTCTCCGGCCGCAGGCGCAGGTTCAGGTATCCCCGCAGAGCTTCGACTCCCATCAGCCAGGCCGGTCTATGGGCCGCGATCTGCTCCTGCAGGGCTTGGGCGATGGCCTGGGGCGAACGCCGGACCAGCTTGGCCAGAGGAAAGCAGGGAAATGCCAGGTCGCCCATGGCCGGGTCCGGTGGAACAGCTAAATCTGTGGCGCCCACAGGCGGCAAGGCCAGGCCAGGGAACGCCTGCGCCAGACTCCGTTCCAGGAGAGTTGCGGCTTCACCGCGAAAGTAGTCCATCAGGGTCACCTGCTTGCCGGACCAAAGGGGTCGTAGGAGGGACCTCCAGGGGTCCTAGGATTTCCGACGCCGGGGCCGAACGCGCGCATCTCCGACTGCCAAGCCGGCACACGGTGCCAGCATACAGTGTGCCCCACCACAGAAACGTCAGGGCGCAGGTTTCGGCGCTGGCAGACAGAATTCCTGCTGTCGGCGCAGTTCCCCGCCCGAGGCTGCTCTGACAGGCCTCGGTAGCAAGGCCGTTGGGAATGAGAAACAGAAAGAGGTCATCCTGTATGACAACGAAGGATGAGCAGGAAAAAGTGGTTTATTGCGCCATCTGTGGAGCTGCGCTCCGCTCCCGGCCGGGTGGAACAGTGCCTCCTCAGACAGTGCCTCCTCAGGCCTCTCCGGCGGCTGCCGGCGGCCAGGGCGCTGCGCCCGTGGCGCTGGACAGCACCGAAGGCGGGCCCGAACGGACGACCGCCCTTCGCTGTAGCGCGCCGGGATGCTCACGCTGGCTTTGCTCGCAATGTGCCTGGACCGACCCAGCCGACGGAGGCGGCGTGCTCTGTCCGGAGCACGCCCGGGCCCACATCTGGAGCAGCCTGGAGAGGGCGGTGCACGCGGATTACGTGGTTTCCACGCCGCGATTGTCCGAACTTCAGATCGATCTGTTCCGGCTGGACTGGCTGGATGCGCCTGCAGACGTGGAGGATGCCACGGCGTCCAGCGAAAAGCTGTTCCGCGAGATGATGGATGCGGTCATCTCGCCCGAGTTCATACCCCACATCCGCGTGGACTTCATTGAGGTCAACAACCGCCTCAAGCTGGTGTTGACGGTGGTGGCCGAAGATCTC
>JADBKO010000098.1 GCA_014896355.1 Bacillota bacterium | reverse complement strand
ACTAGGTCCGCCGGGCCCAACCGGTGGCCGCATGCCGGGCAATGGGATGGGGGCCCCACGTTGGACTTTCCCTCTCCCCAACGGAGCGCACCGGTTCCCAGATAGCTTCCGAGCATAAGTCCGCATGTGACCGCTAGTGCATACGCTGCCCACATACGAGCCAGATCACGGTGTTGTCGTCGTTACCTGGCCGGCCGTGCCCGTAATTGTCGTGTTTCCGACCCTGTGCTTGATCGTGTACATCCCGGTGGCGTCAAGAGTGTAGAGCCACGTATGTTCTGCTGTTGGCGGCGAAGTAGACGTCGTATCAAACATCACGCCCTTAACGTAGTCCGCCATCACAGTGCCAACCGAGGTAGGTTTGTTCTCGTCAGCCGTCGGATATGCATTATTCTGAGCGTAGTACGCCTCCAGCGCGGTCATAATGTTGGCCGCCTCCGCCTTGGCCGCGGCAATCTTGGCAGTGTTTTGATAGCCGACGAGATTCGGCACCGCTACCGCTGCCAAAATCCCAATGATGGCGATGACAATGAGCAGCTCAATCAGGGTGAAGCCTTCCTGAGCCCTGCGAGCGCCCAGAGTAAACGTATGCCGATGCACGAGAAACCCCCTCCTTTTTTGGACTGGCTTTGGCAGATGGCGCCCGGACGCTCTCGGCCCGCCGGACGACGCCGGCCCCGCAGCGCAGGCCCCGCAGGCCTCCACCAAAGCCTGGCATGGATGCCGATATTTTCGACACCCTTTACAGATTTCCTGCCAACCAGAGGAAACACCTTTTATGCATCCGCGCGAAGATCCGCCTCTGTCCCCTGCAGGCGGGTTGCGGAAACCAGATCGCCTGCCTGGGAGGGCCTGCGGGGAGGTCCCGCCGCTGTGACGCCCCCGCGGCCTTGGTGGCGAGGGGCCCGCGGCGGAACTGCCCCTGCTGGCTGGGCAAGAAGGGAAGCAAGCACAAAAAAATAATGCCCCGGCGCGATGAACGTCCTTTTTGGGGGGTCTACTTAAGTGAATCGCCCTTAAGGAGGAAGGCAGATGCTTCTACATCGTTTGGAGGACACTTCCATTGCAGCGAGTTGCGGTAACCGACCCCGCCGGGCGGCGGGCCGATGGCGTCGAGGGCTGTGGCTGTCCCTGGCCGCTTTGATGGTGTTGACCCTGGCAGCCATCCCGATGGCCCGGGCCGATTCCGGAACCGCCGGAGCGCCCAGCACAGACTTGGCCTCAGATAACTTTGCTGCCGGGTTCACGGGCGCGTCGTCCACGCACATCGGAGCGTTTTTCGGCGACACTCAGGGCCTGTCCGATGAGCTCGTGGCTTTGGTGCCCAGCGGCAAGAGCATCAGTAAGTTCGGTAAAACCCTGGTGGCTGTGGGCAGCCAGTCCCTGTTCGGTGGGAAATCCGGGTTCCAGTTCGGGCTCAGTGCGGATACCGTGTCCACCCTGCCCGATAAATCGAAGGATTACTACGCAGAATTGACCCAGGTGTCCTTCGGCCCGCTTTTCCGCTACAGCGTGGCGGCCAGCCCTTCGTTCCTGGTGTCGGTTGGCTCCAGCCTCGGAATCGGCATTGCAACGCTGCGTGTTGCATCGTCGGACAAGACGCCCGTAAGTTGGAATGACGTGCAGCCCAGCGAGATCAACCTCATGCACTGGATCCTGTCCCTGAGCCCGGGGGTCGAGGCATCGTACCAAGTCATGCCGAATTTCTATCTCAGCGCGGGTGCGACCTACCACGCCACCTGGGGCCTGGGGGACTGGTTTACCTCCGACCGTAGCGTGAAGGGCGGCCCCACCCAGATGCTCAGCGGCACCACGGTGTACGTGGGGATCACCACGGCGCTGGAGCCGAAAGCAAACAAGGAGTAAACGCCGGATAGTAGGCATTGGAACGCTTCCCTTCCGTTCCCAGGTGCTGCGGGCGCCGCCGGCCTCATGTCGGCGCCCGTGGCCCGGCCCGGAAGGGCGGCTTCAGCTTTCTTCCGGCGGCGGCTCATCCACCGCGGCCGCAGCCACGTCCCCATGGATTTGTTTGTTTTGCCGCATCCTCTGGCTTTCCCGCCTGGCTTCGTCCAGGAAACCGTTCACCTCCGACCCTAGGGACCGGGTAGAACGGCGAAACATGTCCGCCACCCCCATGGCCGCCGCCGTCACCTTTACGCCGGCGCTCCGCAGCCTTTTGCGGCCCCCGGGAGTCACGGCGAATCCCAGCAGGCCGATCCCGGCCAGGGCGTACCATGGCAGCGGCAATATGCGCTCTGCGACGGATTCCGACGGATCCCACATACAGGGTGCGCTCCTTTCCACTTATTAAGGCAACGGCTTTGGCAACGGCCTTGGCAACGGCTTTTGCTTCGGCGCTCCGCGGGTATAGGTTCCCCCCGTGGCACCCATTCTAATTCTGTCTGACTGGTAATTCTGTCTGACGGGCGCCGTCCCCACCGGCCCCTGGAACCACCGTCCACCGTCAGGGCACTGCTGCCTGCCTGAAAGAGCCCTGGATCTCATGAAGCTGCGGGGTTCTGGCCAGCCCAGCACAGTTTTTCCCGCAGGAGGATCAAGCTCGTCCGATGCTCGCCACCCGTCTCGCCATCCGTGTGGTTCACCAGATTCCCGGCCGGGCACGATTGGCTGTGCCTGGGCTGCGGCGCAATCCCGCCTTGGTCCGCTCCATCACCCAGGGCCTGGCCGGGGTGCCGGGCGTCCTGCGGGCGGTGGCCAACCCCGTCACCGGACGAGTCCTGGTCCTGTATACTCCCGGCTGCACAGACTGGATGCGGGCTTTGCGGCAGCTCGTTTCCGTGCAACAGGCGGCGGTGGCGCCGGCCGGGCTGGCGCCGGCCGGGCCACCCGCAAAGGCGCCCCCGCGGCCGTTGGCGGCGGTGGCAGCTGGGCCGCACACCCCTGCTCCGCCGCCCAGGGCAGGCGTGCCGGTGATCCAGGAGAGCTCCACCAGCATTGTGGTGTTGGCGGTCTTGTGGGGGCTTTTTGCCCTGCGGGCCCTGCTGAGACGCCCCCCTACTCTGGCCGCATCCTTCGGCCTTTTTCTGGCTTCGTCTGCCGTGTCCATCGCGGCGGGTTATCCGCCCGTGACCAACCGCCTCCGTGGCGTATTGGGCGCCGACAACACGGACCGTGTTCTGACGGACTTTTCCCTGGCCCTTTCGGTCGTGCGGGGAAATCATCCCAGCCTGGGTCACACTCTGGCCACCAACATGCACCGCTACGGAGGCCAGCTGGCAGCCATGGCCGCAGAAGCCGCCGGCGAGGCCCTGGTGGAGCAAGCGTTGCCTGGCAGCGCCCGGGTGATTTTGCCCGCCGTGGCGGCTTTGCTGGAAAAGGAAGGGAGGGACGGTGAAGGAGACAAAGAAGGCGGAGGGGCGGCGGCCATTCTGAAAGGCCCCGCAGAAGCGGCGGAGGAGGCCCTGGAGGAGGGCGGGTCCGTGGCCCCACTTTGGGAAACCGTTCAAACAGCGGCGGAGACGGTCCAGGAAGCCGTCCGCGCCGGGAAGCCTGCGGGGGCGGGCGCGGCCGAGGCGGCAGAACCGGCGCCGGGGCCGGGTGGAACGGCACAGGCAGGCCGGCAGCAAACCGTCGGGCGCAGGGCCCTGAGGCCGGGCCAACGGATACGGGTGGCCGGGGGCGAGACGGTGCCCGCCGACGGGGAGGTGGAAAGCGGAGCTGCCCATGTCCTGGACGCCTGGTACAGCGGGCTCATCGGACCGCGCAGGGCGGAGCCGGGGAATGTGCTGCATGCAGGGTCCTGGGTGCTGGAAGGGGAACTGGTTTTGCGGGTGCGATCATCGGGCAGCGTGGATCTATACCACTGGCAGCCACCGCTCTATAGCGAAGGCAGCCCTCTCAGTGGCGGCCCGTCGCAGGGAATCCCGCCCCGGCGGCAGGAGCACCCGGCGCGCCTGGACTGGGCCATCGCCACCTACCGGCAGCGCTGGAGTGTCCTGGCCCTGGCCGGGGCAGCCGCCACGTTTGTGGCCACGCGCAGCCTGCCTGCCACCCTGGCTGTGCTTTCCATGGGCGATCCCCGTCTGGCACTGCTGGGGCGGCAGGCCGCGCTGCAGGCCGGCATGGTGGCCCTGGAGCGCAGAGGGGTCTATATACGCGCGCCCCAGGACCTGGCCCAGGCAGGGGAGGTGCGCCGTGCCGTAGTGGCAGGCCCGGGGCTGGTGACAGAGGGTCGCTTCCGTCTGACAGGCGTGGTCCCGTTGGCCGCCGGCAGCGGCACCGTCCCGCCAGACTCGACAGGAGGTGGGGGCGGCCGGGGCGGCGGCCGGAGATGGGACGAGGTCCGGATTCGGGCTTTGGCGTGGTCCTTGTTGCGCGGAAGAAACCATCCCCTGGCATGCCGCGAGGTGTGGGGCGCAGACGCGGGCCAGGGCCAGCCGACCTGGATCTGCCAGGTTGACGCCGCTGCCCTGAGCGACCCGGCCTCTGAGGGGGTCTCCGGCTGGGTGACAGGCGCAGGCGTTGGCGATGGCACCGGCTGCGGCCGCATGCGGGCCTGGCTGGGCACGGAACCTTACATCGCCCGCCACGTGGGCGGCCGGGCGGTTCGGGAGGCCCGCAAACAGGCGACAGGGCAGCTGAAAGCCGCCACCCAGCTCTGGTTTCTGGCCGTGAAGGGGCCATCCACCGGCGGCGCAGAGGATGGATCAAAAGGGGCGGTCGTGGTTGGAGTGCTGGGTTTCCATGACCCCGTGACCCCGGGCGGGAAGGCTCTCATCCGTAGACTGCGGCAGTATGGAGTGCCCGAGATCGTGGTGCTCTACCCCCAGACCGAGCAGGAAGGGGCCCGGCGGCTGGCCAGGGAACTGGGGCCCGGGGTCCAGGTCTGGGATGCCGGTTCTCCCCGGGCACGCTGGGAGGCGGTGTGGCGCGGCATGCCGCGCCGGGACGCCCAATGGCCCGGGCTTGCGCGCGCCACGCCTGCAGGGCCGGCCAGGCCCGGTGCGTCCAGCGGGGACGCCTCCCTTCCCCGGGGAGGTCCTGCCTTCCCCCACGCGGCCCGAGGCACGGCTTTGGACACGGCCCGGCGGCGGCTGCCCTGGCCAGGGCCAGGACACTCCAGCGCCGCTGGTGGCGCATGGCCCAGTCCAGGCGCGCCGGGTGCTCCTGCCGCCGGGGGCGGGATTCCTGCGACGGCCGCCACTGAGAGGGTTATTCGCTATAGAGCGGTGGCTGCCAGTGGTATAGATCCACGCTGCCCGATGATCGCACCCGCAAAACCAGTTCCCTTCCAGCACCCAGGACCCTGCATGCAGCACATTCCCCCGCAGCCGGAAGGATTTCGTCTCACGCAGCGGCCGCTGCCTGGAACTACGCGGGCCTGGCGCAGTCTGCCAACGCCGCCCGCCTCCTGGGACCGCCCCCGGCTCCGGGCAGTGCCCTGCGTCTGCGTCCCCTGCCATCGGGCCCGGGGGCGCAGCGCCGGGCAACCCGGCCGCCGCTTTATGCGGACGTGCCCGTGCGCCCTCCCGTCCGGTCCAGCTCCGCCGCCAGGCCAGAGGCCCGCTCCGGCGCACTGTCCTCGCGCCGCGCCGCTCCCCCGCCTGCGTTGCCCTGGCATGCCCTGCCGTTGGCGAGGTGCCTGGAGGAGTTGGGGGTATCCGCAGAACGTGGGCTCTCCTTGGCCCAGGCGCGGGCGGCCTGGGCCCACTACGGCGACGGAGGCTTGCCGTCCAGCCCGGAACCTTCCGCCTGGTCCCTGCTGGCCGCCCAGTTCAAGGACTTCACGGTGTTGGCATTACTGGGCGCAGCGGGAGTCCTGGCCTGCCTGGGCAATTTCACAGACGCGGCGGCCATCGGCGCCATCCTGGCCGTCAACGCGGCGCTGGCCACCACCCAGGAGCTGAAGGCACAGCGCCTGCTGCGGGCCTTGCGCCAGCGCAGCCGCCCGCAGGTGCGGGTGGTACGCGCGGGGGAACGCAGGCAGATCGATCCCAGCCAACTGGTGCCGGGAGACATCCTTCTTCTCCAGGCTGGCGAACAAGTCCCTGCCGACGCCCGCCTACTGGAAGCCGTCGACCTGCAGACCGACGAGTCCAGCCTGACAGGGGAGTCTCTGCCTGTGGCCAAAGGGTCCGGCGCTGCCCTGCAGGCCGGGCTCCCGCCGGGGACGCCCCTGGCTGAGCGGATCAATATGGTCTACGCCGGCTCTGCCGTGGTGCGGGGCCGGGCCCGGGCCCTCGTGGTGGCCACGGGCGCCCATACGGAAATGGGTTCGGTATGGAAGGCGGTGCGGCAGGCCCGCCAGCAGTACACGCCGCTTCAGGAACAGCTGCTCCGCCTGGGCCACCGGCTTTTGCGGCTGTCGCTGCTGGCGGGCGGCGTGGTGTTCCTCCTGGGCGTCCTGCGGCGGCAGCCGCTGCTGCTGATGGTGATGACGGGCTTGAGCATGGCTGTGGCTGCGGTTCCGGAGGGGCTGCCGGCCATCATCACCGTCGGGCTCTCCATGGGTGTCCAGCGGCTGGTGCGCAGGCAGGCTGTAGTCCAGCATCTGGGCGCCGTGGAGACGTTGGGGCGCGCCAATCTTCTTTGCAGTGACAAGACCGGCACCCTCACCATCAACCGGATGAAGGTGCGGGCCGTGCTGCCGGCACAGGAAATCCTCCCTCCCGAGCCAGACCGGGGACAGGCACAAGGTACCGGCCCCGGCGCGGAAGACGCCGGCTCGGGCGGCAATCCCCCTCTCCCCGGCTTTGCGGCCCAGACCGGAGCCCGGCGCCTGACGACCATCATCGCCGCCCTCTGCAATAACGCGCCCGCCGACCCGGACCCCACGGAGCAGGCGTTGGTGGAACACGCCCGCCAAGAGGGGCTGGACGTGGAGCGCCTGCGCACCCTGTTTTCGCGGCGGGCAGAAATCCCCTTCGACTCGATGCGGAGCCGGATGTCCGTGGTGGTGCAGCTCAGCCCACGGCCGGCGCAAGCAACAACCGAACAGATCCTCCTGTGCAAAGGCGCCCCTGATGTGATCGTAGGCCTTTCCACTTCGTACTGGGACGGGGAGGCTCCCCGCCTGCTGACAGACAGCCAGCGCCAGGCGCTCTTACGGTATGTGGACGAGGTGGCGAGCCAAGGCCTGCGCGTGCTGGCCGCCGGCTTCCGCCCCCTGTCCGGGCAGGGCCAAAGTGGCGAGTCGAGCGCCCCGGGGCTCTCCGCTGCCCTGCTGCTGGCCGGTGGCGGAGATCCGTACGGCCCAGCCGCAGGCAGCGACGCCCAGCTGGAGGCGAACTTGTGCCTGGCGGGCTTTGTGGCGCTGGCAGATCCGCCCCGCCCGGAGGCCCGGGAGAGTCTGGAGCACTGCCACCGGAACGGCGTTCGAGTCCTGATGATCACGGGGGACCAGCTTCCCACCTCGGTGGCCATCGCCCGGGAGCTGCGGCTGGCTCCGGGAGGCGCTGATCCTGAGGCCCTTCTGGCCCCGGAGCTGGATGCCCTGGACGACGACGCAGCCTTGCGGCGCCTGCAGCGCGTGCATGTGGTGGCCCGCGCCACGCCACGTCACAAGCTGCGTATCGTGCGCCTCATGAAGCGGGCGGGATACATCCTGGCGCTCACCGGCGACGGGGCCAACGACGCCCCGGCCCTGAAAGCCGCCGATGTGGGCATCGCCATGGGCCGCGCGGGGACCGATGTGAGCCGGGCCGCCTCGTCCCTGGTGTTGGCCGACGACAACTTCAGCACCATCGTCCACGCCCTGGAGGAGGGCCGCCTCATCCGGGATAACCTCAATCGCTCCCTGGGCTACCTGGTCTCCGGCAATCTGGGTGAACTGCTGGCGGTCACCGGGGCAGTATTGCTGGGCTGGCCCGCCCCGCTGCTGCCGATCCATCTGCTGCTGGTCAACCTGTTTACCGACGCTCTGCCGGCCATCGCCCTGGCCCGCACTCCACCGGCGGAAGCCCTGCAGCCCCCGGCCCGGGTAGGCGTTGGGGACTTTCAGATGACCCCGCGGAATTGGTTGCGCAGCGCACTCTTGGGCGGCACCACGCTGGCGCTGTACCGGTCGGGGATGGACGCCAGCCCTGCGGCCGCCCAGAGCATGGCCCTGGCCAGCCTGGTGGGCACCCAGCTGCTGTCGGCGCTGGACTGGCGCGCCGAAGGCCGGCCGCCGCTGCGCCGCTGGCTGCGCAAGGACGCCTTTTTCCTGGCGATGCTGGGGGGCTCTGCGGCCGGGTTGGCAGCGGTCCTGCATTGGCCGCCCCTGCAACGCTTTTTCCAGACCACGCCGCTCTCTTTCAGCCAGTGGGCCGGAGTCGGCGCCGCCGCCGCGGGCTCCAGCCTGCTGGCGCGCCTGGCGGGCCGGGAGTCCCTCCGCCCGGATCGGCAGGTTTTCAAGGCCCACCGCGGCCGCAGGCGCCGCGCACCGGCTTGCGCCAACCCTCGCCCGCCGGCCCACCCGTGACGTCCGATTCATGCTTGCGACTGTGGACGGCGGGCACCCGGATCCATATCCCCTTCCCCGCCTTCCCCGGCCTGTGCCTGCGCCGGCCTGACCCCCGGGCCGGCCGGCCCGCCGTCCCCGTCTGTGTCCTCCAAGGTTTCCAGGTCCGCCGTGTCCCCATCCAACTCCTCGCCGGTTCCGCCCTCATCTTTGGCCCTGGCCTCCGCCACGAAATCCTGCACGTCTTCCTTCAGCGTGGCTGCGGCGGACTTGGCCCGCTCCGTGAGCAGCAGGGCTCCGGCGGTGGCCTTCACGGCTCCGCGGCGCACTCCCCGCCGGCCCTCGGGCGTCAACAGCCACCCCGCCACCAGCCCGGCGGCAAAGGCCAACAGGGTGGATATTCTCGGGCGTCGCAGCCCGTCGCGGATTCTGTCCCACATCCCGATCATCCTTTCTCCGGCCGGCTCACGGCTGAGCCGGCCCTGGCGCGGTCTTCTTTCTTCCTGGCCACTGGAAAGGATTCCCGGCTATGGCAGGCATGATTCAAAAACATAATGACTGCAGGGCGGCAAAAGCGAGGCGCGGCGGGAACGGAGAGGAAGGGTGCGCCAACCGGTTCCGGTGGGGATGGGGGCGTCCGGGTCCAAAAGGCCAACGGGCGGATGAGGCATATATTGAGACCGGGAACGAATTGGGGGGGCTTAGGCATATGGCGACTCAAGAAGAAGTGGCGCGGCTGCAAAGCACACTGAACCAAATCAATCAGCAGTTGCGCCAGGCGCTGCGGGACACGTCCCGGATGCTGAATGGGGAACCCCGGCAAAACCAGGTCATCGGCAAGACCTGGGAGGAGTTCATCGGCGAGTTTTTCGGCAGCGTGAAGCGTGAAAGCGACCTGAGCGGAAAAAACCTCATGGGGCTCATCTCCCTCCCCAGCCTCCTGCGCCGGCTTCCCTGACCCCATTTTGCCATCCGCGCCATCAGCGGCCCGGGGCCGGGGCGTACCGCATCTGGTAATCATAGGCCAGGCGGGCCAGGCGGGCGATGTGGCGGAAGCCAGCATCCTCGCCAGGCACCCCGTGCAAGAAAACCGTCAGGATAAATGGGCGCCGGCAGAACACAATGCCGGCGTCGTTGGCCACATCCTCCAGGCTGCCTTCCTTGTGGGCCACTACCACATCCGGCGGCAGCTCCCCTGGCAGGCCCACGTGGTAGATGCTGTAGGCCAGGTCGTCGAAGAACAGGCGGCCCAGCACGGGATAGCGAGCCTGGAAGTCCAAGGCGGCCTGCAGGTAGGTGGCGGCATCGCGGGCGGTGGAAAGGTTTTCCCCGCCAGGATAGACGCAGCGCCCGCCCAGCGCACGCATGTACTGGACAATGCGGCCGCGCCCCAGGTGGCGGATGATCATCTGCGTGGCCACGTTGTCGCTGACGCTGATGGCCATCTTCGCCAGCACCCGCAAGGCAAAGGCGTCGCCGTTACGGGCGGTGAAACGCAGCACGCCGTCGCCTCCCTCATAATCCCGGCGGGCATCGTAGGCCACCCGCTGGTCCAGGGTCGCCTCGCCCCGGGCAATCTGCTGGTAGAGGCCCAACACGATGGGGATCTTGACGACGCTGGCGGCAGGCAGCGGCCGGTCGGCGTAAATGCCGAAAGACCGTCCGCTGGGAAGATCCACGAAATACAACCCGTATTCCCGGGCCACGCCACGGGCCAGCTGGCGGCGAAGCTGCTCCTCCAACGGCCCGTAGTCAGGCGTTGGGCAGGGCACCGCCGCGAAGGGCCAACCCGGCAGACTCGCCAGGTCAGAAGGGCCAACCCGGCCCTGGGACACCGCAGCGCCCACCGCCCAGGCCAGAGCCAAAGCCAAGGCCAAAACCAGGCCTGAAGCAGCCCAACGCAAAGCCCCTTTCCGCCCGCCACGACTCACGACGTGATCTTCCCCCCGGAACGTCGATGGTCAACCCACCACGTGCAGGAGCCAGAACACCGTTTCGCGGTCCCACCCCAGGTCCCAGGGAACGCGGCGCCTGTCCGCCGTGTGGCTGTTCACCACAAGATAACCGCGGCTGTCCCTTCCCACCACCACGGCCAAATGCTCGATGTGCCCTTTCTCTTCATAGCCGATGAGGTCTCCGTCCTCCAGGGCTTGGATGGCTCCGGCCGGATAGAGCGGAGTGGGCCGCACGACCTGGGCGAAAGTCCCCTTCTGAAGCAGGCGGGCGCGGCCCGACGAAACCAGGTAGGCGGCCAGATCCGGCGCCTGAATCCAGATCGGACTGGGGCGGCCCGGGCGCCACCAGCGGGAATAGAACCAGCGGCTGTCTGTGGCCATGCCGCCTCCTTCCCTGTCCGCCAGCACCTGGGAGATGAAGTTGGTGCAGTCCCCGCCGGTGTCCGTATAATCCCGGTAGCGGGGATTGTAGCCCTGAGAGGGGCCGTTGGCGGCGCCTGCGTAGCGCATGGCGTAGGCCACGGCCTGGGCGCGGTCGTAGCGGGGGCTGCCCGCCCCGCCTCTGCGGGGAGGAGCGGCCCCTGAACCAGCAGCGCCCGGAGGGACGGCTGCCGGCGTCACGCGCGAGACCAGGACATCCTCCTCCAGCGGGTCGGTGAAACGGTCCCGGCGGATGCGCCAGCCGCGGGAGGAGGCCCCGCCCGCGCCCCCCGGCCCCTCTGCCCCACTGGAAGCCGGCGCAGCCGCGGCGCCCGGGGCCGGTGCTTCCCGAACGGCCTCCAAATCGTGCCGCGTCCCTACGGCAAAGCGGTTCACGGTCCGAGCCGGCGGATAGACATAGGCCACCTCCAGGGTCTGGATGAACCGGGCACGGAGGGACGCTTTCCCTGGCGCCAGGCTGGCCCTCAGCAGCCGGAAGCGGGGCGTCACCTCCACGATGCGGGCGTGGCGCGCCGCAGTCCAGGCGCGGACATAGTCCACCCGCCGCTGCTCATGGCCGAAGGCCCGGCGCCCCTGGGGTGACGCCAGATCGTATAACCGCCGCAAAGGCGCCGGATCCCCCTGCTTCAGCCCCTCGGCCCGGGCCTCTAACAGCGCAGCCACAGCCTGCCGTACCTGCTCTTCCGGGGCGGCCGGTTTTGTCCCGCCCCCGCCTGCCTGCTCCGTGGAGCGCTCCCGGCCCGCCGGGTCCCCGGCTGCTCCGCCGCTTCCTGCGGCTCCGCCTGGGGCCGGCCTGCCGGAGAGGACGCCACAACCGCCCAGCAGAGCCGGGGCTGTCAGCAGCAGAGCAACCAGGGCCAGGGCGCAAGATGCCGGCCACCTCCGGCCCCAACGGCCCCCGGCACTTCTGGAGCGGGCTGCGGTTTCGTTTCCAACCTTCATGGCTTTATTGTGCGTCTGGATGGAAGGAGAATGCGCTGGCCGGGCCTGCCGCCCCCCTGCCAGGCCGCACCGGTTGCCGGACGCCAAGCCCGCCCGGCTGCCCCTTGCCGCCTAGGCGCGCCGCCGCAGGACGAAGAAGCGGAACCGGTCGGGCCTGAAGAAGTTCGAAGAGTAGAGGACGGGCTGGTCATGCTGGTCAAAATGGACCTGCTCCAGCAAAAGCAGGGCCTCCCCCCGGGCCGCACGCAACTGCTGGGATGCCACCCGGTGGTGGGAGACCGGGCTGATCTGGGAAATGGCGTACGCCACCCGGATGCCGGCGCCCTCCAGGAACGTGAAGAGCGACCCTTGCAGCTGCCGCAGGGCCTCCGGATCCACCCTGCCTGCGGGCAGGCGGTCGATGCAGTAAACCACCGGCTCGCCGTTGGCCGTGCGCACCCGCTTCATGCGGCAGATGAGCGGCAGATGCGGCCTGGGGGCGGACCGGGCGCAGGCGGCTCCCTCCCCGTCGGAGCTCCGCGGGCCCGGCCCATCCTGTGGCCCGCCGGCGCCTGCGCCGCCTCCCAGCAGCCCCAGCTTCTCCGCCTCATCCCAGGTGGCTTCCGCCACCTCCACCGCCAGGTCCTGCGTGCCGGGCACAAGGCCCTCACGCCGGATCATGTCCGTGACGCTGTAGAGCTGCTCGATGCCGCTGCGAATGGACGGCCGGGACCGGACAAACGTCCCCACCCCCTGGGCCCGTTCGATGAGCTGCTCTTCCTCCAGGGACCGCAGGGCCTCCCGCAGAGTCACGCGGCTGACCCCCAGCTCGCGGGCGAGGTCTGCCTCGGAGGGGAGCCGGGTACCCGCCCCCCATTGCCCCGTGTAGATCATTTCCTTTAACCTTTGCGCAGCCAGTTTGTAAAGGGCCTGCCGGCCTGTCCGCACCGAGCGCAACAGCGGTGCCCCCGGGACCGCCGGTTCGGCCTGCTCCCGCCTCCTGATGCCTGTGCCCATATATGCTTCCCCCAGCTTCCCCCAAGCCGGCAATCAGGGCTGTTATTTCTCCGCCTCATACGGGACGCCGTCCGCCGCTGGCGCCACGCTCTTGCCGCCCACACCGATCAGGGCCAGGATCGTCACCACGTACGGCAGCATCTGGACCAGATTCTTGGCTGCCACGGAGCTCTGCAGAGGCATGCTGAGGGCGGAGGCAAACCCGAACAGCAGCGCGGCGCCGAACGACCCGAAGGGTGTCCAGCGGCCGAAGATCATGGCAGCCAGAGCGATGTAGCCGCGGCCGTTGGTCATGTCCACCTCGAAGCTGTTGAGCACGCCGATGGAAAGGTATGCCCCGGCCAGGGCCGACAGAAACCCGCTGATGAGCACTCCCAGATAACGGATGCGGTAGACGTTGATGCCGGCCGTGTCGGCAGCTTCCGGATTCTCGCCCACAGCCCGCATGCGCAAGCCCAGGCGCGTGTGGAACAGGAAGAAGTGGCCTGCCACCACCAGCAGCAGGGTGATGTACACCAGAATGCTCTGGTCGTTGAGCAGGGGCCCCAAAACGGGAATACGGCCCAACCACGGCCAGTTCAAATGCGGCAGCATGGGTGTGTTCACCGGGGTGCCGCCGAAGCCGAAAATGGTGTTGAGCAGGTAGGCCGTGAGGCCGGAGGCAAAGATGTTCACCGCCATGCCGATAATGACCTGGTCCGAGCGCAACCGAATGGCGGCCCAGGCGAAAATCACGGCCATGATTCCGCCGGCCACCACGGCCCCCAGCAACCCCACCCAGGGATTCATGGTGAGGCTGGAGAAAAACACGGCAAAAAAGGCGCCGATCAGCATAATGCCTTCCATGGCGATGTTGACCACGCCGGTCCGCTCCGAAAAGGTGCCCCCCAACGCTGGGAGCACCAAGGGCACCGACAGGCTGAGGGTGGATGCCCACAGCTGCATGTTCCCGAAAATGGCCAGCAGTCCGCTCATACCCCAGCCCCCTTGCTCTCAAGCTCGGCGCCCCGGCCTTGAGCCGGGCCCACCCCTGGCCGTCCCGCCTGGCTACGGCGCTGCTGGCGCCGTTTTGCCAGCCAGCGGGAAGCCAACTCGACCATGCGTTCTGCAGCCACGAAAAAGACGATCAAGCCGGTGATGACGTCCGTCATTCGCCCAGGGACGTTGGCGCCAATCTGCATGTACTGGGCGCCGGTGCCCAGGGCGGCAAAAAGCAGCGCCGAGAAGACCACGCCGATGGGGTCGTTCTTGGCCAGCAACGCCACCACGATGGCCGTATATCCATAACCGGACGAGAAGCTGTCATACAGCCGGTGCTGCACGCCCATCATTTGGGCGGCACCAGCCAGGCCCGCCAGAAGCCCGGAAACTGCCAGGGCCAGCACGATGTTCCGCTGCACAGGCATGCCTCCGTAGCGGGCCGCCCGGCGGTTGAGGCCCAGGGCCCGAATCTCGAACCCCCAGGTGGTATAGTAGAGCACCCAATACACCACCGCCACAGCGGCCAGGGCCACGAAAATGCCAGCCGAGAGCTGTGTTCCCTTCACCAATACGGGTAGAAACGCGCTGGACCGGATGACCGGCGACTGGGGCACGTACCCCGGCTCCATCATGGGCCCATTCTCCAGCAGGTAATGGCTGAAGAAGATGGCCACGTAGCTCATCATCATGGTGGTGATGACCTCGTGGGCGCCGGCATAGGCCTTGGCCAGGCCCGGCACGATCCCGCCCCACAGGGCTCCGGCCACGGCAGCCGCCGCCAGGGCCAATGGGATGTGCAGATACCAAGGCAGGTTCACGGCGTAGCCCACCCAAACGGCGGCAATGGCCCCCATCCAGTACTGCCCCTCGGCGCCGATGTTGAAAAGCCCGGCTCGGAAGCCCACCGCCACCCCCAGGCCGGCCAGGATCAGCGGCACTGCGTTGGCCAACGTGTTGGCGATGCTGTACCCGCTGCCGAACGCCCCCTGGAACAGGGAAACGTAGGCAGCGATGGCGTTGTACCCCGAGACCTCGATGATGACGGAACCCAACAGGATTCCCAGAATCACCGCCACCAAGGGCGTGCTGACGGCCCGGAGCAGCGCCCGCAGGAACCCGTGCCGCTCAAGCGGCGTCACATCTTGAAAGTTCTCGTTTTGCATGGCTTCCCCCACCTGTGCCGACTGCGTTCCTCGGCCTTCAGGCACTCTTCCGGGCCCCCAGCATCAGCAGGCCCAGGCCCTCGCGCGTGGCCTTGTCCCCCGGCACGATGTCCATGATCTGCCCCTTATAGATCACGGCGATCTCGTCCGACAGGGACAGGATTTCCTCCAGCTCCAGCGAGAACAAGAGGATGGCCTTCCCCTGATCCCGCAGCTCCAGCAACCGCTTGTGGATGTATTCAATGGCCCCCACGTCCAACCCGCGGGTGGGCTGGGCGGCGATGAGAAACTCCGGAGCCAGACCCATCTCACGAGCCAGGATCACCTTCTGTTGGTTGCCGCCGGACAGGTTGCCCGCCAGCAGCGACGGGTTGGGCGGCGCCACCCCGTATTGTCCCACCAGGCGCTGGGCGCGCTCCCGTACCCGCCGGAAATCGATGCGGCCCCGCCGGGCAATCTGGGGCCCATTATAATCCTTGAGAATCAGGTTTTCCGCCACAGTGAAGTTCAGCACCAGCCCGTCCCCCTGGCGGTCCTGGGGGATGTAGGAGATGCCGGCCCTGGACACCTGCCGGGGCGACAGCCCCGTAATGTCGCGCCCGGCGAAGAGAACCTTGCCCGAGCGCACCGGGCGCAGGCCCACGATGGCTTCAATGAGCTCCCGCTGGCCGTTGCCGTCGACCCCGGCCAGACCGAGGATTTCCCCGCGGCGGATCTGAAAGCTGACGCCGTTGACCCGCGGATAGTTGTGTTCGTCGGCGACCACCAGGTTCTGGACGTCCACCAGAACGGGGCCTGGACGGTATGGGCTCTTTTTCACCTGCAGGACGACCTCGCGGCCGACCATCAGATTGGCCAGTTCCTGCGGGTTGGTCTCTGTCGGAAGCAGCGTGCGCACCACCCGTCCCCGCCGCATGATGGTGATGCGATCCGCCACCTGCATGACCTCATCCAGTTTGTGGCTGATGAACGCGATGGCGATGCCATCCGCCTTCAGCCGGGCCATGATCTGGAAGAGATCCTCGATCTCGCTGGGGGTCAGCACCGCCGTGGGCTCATCCAAAATGAGCACCCGCGCCCGCCGGTAAAACGCCTTCAAGATCTCCACCCGCTGCTGCAGCCCCACCGTGAGGTCGCCCACTTTGGCCCAGGGGTCGATCTCCAGATGATAGGCCTCGGAGATCTTCTTCACTTCGGCGGCGGCCCGCCGGATGTCGAAACGGAATCCCGGCGGCTCAGATCCCAGCACAATGTTCTCGGCCACCGTCAACACGGGGATAAGCATAAAATGTTGATGCACCATTCCGATGCCGTGGGCAATGGCCGCATGGGGGCCTTCCAGATTGAGCGGCCGGCCCTCCATGAACACCTGGCCCTCGTCGGGATGGTACAGTCCATAGATGATGTTCATGAGCGTCGTCTTGCCGGCGCCGTTTTCGCCCAGGATCGCATGGATTTCGCCAGGGCGGAAATCCAGGCTCACATCGTCATTGGCCACGACCCCTGGAAACCGCTTGGTGATATGCTGTAGCTCCAGAATGGGCGGCTGGTTTGCTGTCTTGCTGCCTTGCGCCGCTGGTGTCCCCACTGGCGTTCCCCCCTGTGGTCGACCGCTCAGGTCAGGGCCGCAGTGGGCTCATCCATGATCAAGACCCGTGCCTGACGCGACAAGGCCTTGGCCACTTCCACCAACTGTTGCTGGGCCACGCGCAGGCGCCGGACGGGCACGGCCGGGTCCACGTCCAGCCCCACCCGGTCCAGCAGGTGGCGGGCGGCCTGCAGCATCTCCCGCCGGTTCAGCCAGCCATAACGGCCCTGGCCGGGCAGATGGGACAGGAAAATGTTTTCCGCCACGCTCAGGGCCGGCAGCAGGGTGAACTCCTGATAGATGATGCTGATGCCCAGATCCGCCGCCTGCCTGGGGCTGGTCAGGGCGACGGGTTGTCCCTGCAGGAGGATCTGCCCGGCGTCCGGCCTATAGGCGCCGGCCAAAATCTTCATCAGGGTGGACTTGCCGGCGCCGTTTTCCCCCACCAGGGCGTGAATCTCCCCGGCGCGCAGGTCGAACCGCACCTGGTCCAGGGCCAGAACACCCGGAAACCGCTTCGTCACGCCCCGGACTTCCAGAAGCGGGGCTTGTTCCTCGTCCAGCGGCCCCCGTTTCTCAGGCATCGCCCCTACCTCCCGTTCGTGTAAGCGCTTCCACCTGATCCCAGCGGGGCAGCGCGCCTTGGGCGCCGGCTCCGGTGACGGACAAGGCCCCCACAGCGTTCGCGATGCGGCAGGCTTCCGGCAGGGCATACCCCTTGGCCAGCGCCACCGCCAGCCCGCCGTTGAAGGCGTCGCCGGCGCCCGTGGTATCCACGGCCTGCACCGTGAAGCCCGGGATCATCTGCTCACCGTCCCGGTCGACCAAAAGACACCCGCGGGCCCCCAGCTTGACCACCACATGGCCCACGCCCTCCTGCAGCAGCCGCCTGGCCATGGCCGCCACGGCGCCGGGGCCGGGCTCGCCAGGTCCCCGGGCTGCAGCCCCACCTGTAAACGCGCGCCCCTCCAGTTGAGCGTAAAGACCGGCCAGCTCGCTTTCATTGGGCGTGAGAATGCTGGCATTGGCCAACAACGAGGGGGGCAGCCCGCCACGCGGAACCGGGGCGGGGTCCAAAATGACCACGGCGCCCCGTTGCCGGGCCAGGCGCGCGGCGGCTTCCACCCCATCCAGCGGAATCTCCAGCTGCAAAAGCAGGTGGGTGCAACCTTCGAAGGCGCCGGCGCGGGCGCAGGCCTCCACGTAGGCGGCGCCCACACGGGCGTTGGCCCCGGGGGTGACCACAATGCGGTTCTCGCCGCCGGCCTCCACTGTGATGGCCGCCACCCCGGTGCTGACCTCCGAAACCGCTTTCAAGTACTCCACGCTGACCCCGGCCTGCCTCAGGGAATCCCGCAGCTCCTGGCCGAAAGCATCCTCACCCACGCAGCCCACGAAACGCGCCGGATGGCCCAACTTTCCTACGGCGGTGGCCTGATTTCCACCTTTCCCGCCAGGAAAGGTGCGGAACTCACGGCCCTGCACGGTTTCGCCGGCGGCAGGGGCGCGGTCCGTGAAGCTCACCAGATCCATGTTGACGCTGCCGGTGATCAGAATGGTCCCCGCGGCCGCCTGAGAACCTCTGGCATGATTTGTTGTTGCGTCTCTTTCGACGTTTGTTCCCGCGTTCGGCACGTCCGCTCAGACTCCTTTCCCGTTGGCAGCGGGCACGGGCTCCGGCGCCAGCTGGCTGCGCACGATGAGGCTGGACTGCCGGACCACCAGGCGCGACTCCAACACCAGCCGCTGCGGGCGCCGGCCCTGACCGCGGCGGCCGCCCTCCGGGATGCGCTGGAGCAGAAGCTCCACACCCAGACGGCCCATTTCGTATTTCGGCTGCGCCACGGTGGTCAACTTGGGCCGGGTGGCCTCTGCCAGGGCGATGTCGTCGAATCCCACCACCGCCAAATCCTCCGGAACGCGGACACCCCGCTCCTCCGCCGCGTGCAGCGCACCCAGGGCCATCATGTCATTGGCGGCGAAAACCGCCGTGGGCGGCTGGGGCAGGTCCAAAAGCCGCAGCATTCCCTGATAGCCGCTGGGTCGCCGGAAATCTCCTTCCACCACCAGGTCGGGATCAAAGGGGATCTCGTGCTCCGCCAAGGCCTGGCGGTATCCCTCCAGACGCTCCCGGGCAGTGGAACTCCGGGTGGGCCCCGTGATGGCGGCGATGCGGCGGTGGCCCAAGCCCAGCAGGTGACGCATGGCCTGACGGGCGCCGGCCACGTTGTCCGCCATGACCGTATCCAGTTCCGGATCGATATCCCGGTCCAACAGCACCGCCGGCAACCCCGTCCCTTTCAACAGCTTCGGGACGCGGCTGCCTTCGGCCACCGGGATGATGACCGCCCCGTCGATTCTGCGGTCCAGCAGCGCCTCCAGGTACTCCTGCTCCTTTCGGGCGCGGTCATCGGTGTTGCACAGAATGACGTGGTATCCGGCGGCATTGGCGGCATCTTCGACCCCCCGGGCGACCTCGGGAAAATAAGGGTTGGAGATGTCGGGGACCAGGAACGCCAAAAGCCGCGTGGCCCGCGTGGCCAAGCCCCGGGCCAGGCCGTTGCGGCGGTATCCCAGCTGCTGGACCACATGCAGCACCTTCTGCCGGGTCTCCGGGGCCACGTGGGCCTCTCCGTTCAGCACGCGGGACACGGTGGCCACAGACACACCCGCCTGCCGGGCCACATCATAAATGGTCGTCATAAACCGGAACCCGCCCTTACTCGCGCGGCTCTGGCTCGGACCCCAACCCCGGAGCGGGCCTGGCCCTGCCAGAAGCCGGTGCATCCCCAATGGCACAGAGTGCAGGGTGAAACCGCTTTTGGAGACATAATACGCCGTCCCTGGCGAAACTCCTGCAAGGGAAATAAATGTTATGTAATGGCTTACAAGACCCGGCGAACGAAGGGGGAGGCGCCCCCCTTCCGTCCGCGAGACGGTCGCCGGGCCGGGCCGGATCGCCCAGGCCATGCCCGGCGGCGTGGGAAGCCCCGCCCGCCTAGTTTGCCCGCAGCTCCACCCGGCTGCCGGTGCCGTCGGCCTGGGCAGGAAGGACCTCCAGGTAGCGGGGCACCTGCTGGCGCAGTTCCGGCACGTGGGTGATGAGCCCCACCATGCGCTGGCCCTGCCGCAGCTTCTCCAGGGAGGCCATGACCAGGTTCAGCTTCTCCGGATCCAGGGTGCCGAATCCTTCGTCCAAAAAGAAGAAGCCGAGAGGGTAGCGCCCGCGCAGCTGGATTTTGCTGGAGAGGGCCAGGGCCAGAGACAGGGATACCAGAAACGTTTCCCCTCCGGACAGCGTGCTCACCGCGCGCCGCTGGCCCGCCATGTAATCATCCCGCATGACGAAGGCGGGGCCGTTCTCCAGATCCAGCTCCAGAGCGTACCGCTGCCCCGTCAGAGCGCCCAGGCGGCGCGAAGCCTCGCCGGCCATGTCCCGCAGGTGCTCCACGGCCAGGAATTGTACGAACTGGCGCCCGCGCACTAGGCGCTCCAGTTGCTCCGCCAGCTGTAGGCGCCGGCCGGCTTGTGACCGCTGTTTCTCCAGCTCCAGCCAGCGCGCATGATTCCGCTGCAGCACGCTCAGCTGCTCCCGGGCCACGGCCAGCGCATTGGACGCCTGCTCCCACAGGCTGTCCCCTGTGGCGGCGGCGCGCCGGGCCCAGTCGCAGTATTGCGTCACAACGGCGGGGACCTCTGGATCCAGCTGCGGGGGATTCGCCAAGAGCCCGGCCTGATCGGGGGAAGCCGCAGGCTCGCCCACAAGCTCAGGCAAAGAAAGGGTCAGCTGGGAGCAAAGCCGCTGGAACGCCTGCTGGCTGGTGCGGGCAGCGTCCGCCGCCTGCTGGACCTGGGGCTCTAGTTCCTGAAGAACACTGCGGGCCTGGGCCAGAGCCTCCCTGTACCCGTCCAGGCGGGCCTGTATGTCCTGGCGTTCCTCTTCGACCAGCATGGCCGCCTGGGCGGCGTCGGCGCTTTCCAATCCCGCCTGCGCCAGGACCTGCTCCAGGCGGGAGCGGGCGCCAGCCACTTCGGCTGCGGCCGACTGCCGGCCGCTGGCGGCCTGCTCCGCCGCGATCCGGGCCTGCTCTCTCCCCTGGCGGGCTTGCTCCAGGTCCGCCTCCGCCTGCCGCACGGCCTGGGACAAAGAATCGGCCTGCCGCCGCAGCTCTGCCAGCAGAGCGGCAGGGCTCTGGCTGCCCACCACAGCCTCGATCTTGGCAGCGAGGGTGGCAATCTGCTCCTCCGTGGCTTTGTGCTCCGCCGCCAGCTGGGCAATCTGGCGTTCCAGCTCTGCCCCCTGGTCCATGAGGCGCTGCCGATCCGCCTCCGCCGCCGTCCTCAGCTGCTCCAGCCGGGCACGCTCTTTTTCCAGCGCCTCCAGCTGCCGGTCCGCCTCTTCGATCTGTCTCTGCCGCTCCAACACCTGCCGGGCCTCCAGCCCGCCGGAAACCTCCAGCAACCTGCGCCGGGCCTCGCCCATCTTTTTCCGGGCTTCCGCCACCGCAGGTTCATACTGTTCGCGGATTTCCTGGGCCAGGCTCTCCCAGCCCCCCAGTTCCTTTTCCACCAGGCTCTGCCAGTTGCGCACCGCCCGCAGCCGCTCCAAGGCCTGCCGGTACTCCTGTTCCGCCCGCTGCAGAGCCTCCTGGACATGGCGATCCGGCGCTGCAGGATGAGGATGGTCCAGGGCCCCGCACACCGGGCAGGGCTGCCCCGGCTGCAGGGTCTTCACCAGCTGCCCGGCCAGATCGCGGCGGCGCAGCTCGTCGCGGGCACGGTCGGCCTGTAGCTGAGCGTCCTCCGCCCCCTGAACCGCCTCGGTGCAGAAAACCCGGACCGCCTCTGCGACGCGGCCCACATCCGTGGGCTCCGGCTCCCCGGCGGCGCAGATGCCGGCCGCTGGCACACCGCCCAGCGCCGATTGCACCCCGGCGAACACCGACTGGATCTCCGCCAGCAAGGATTCCATGCGGGCCTTCCATCCGGCAGACTGCGCGCGCCGCTCTCCCTGCCCCAACGCCGCCGTCAGCCGGCGGGTCCGGTCGGCCAAGACCCGGCAACGCTCCGACCACCTGTCGTAGGCGCCGCGGGCCTGCCCCTCGGCCTCCTGCAGCACGGCCAGCGCCTGGGCAGCCGCCGTCAGGCGCTGGCGCTCCTCAGGGGACACGGTGGCAGCCAGCCGCTGCTGCTGGTTTTCCTGGAGCCGGCGCCGCAAGTCCAGCAGATTCTCCTCTATCCGGGCCCTGGCCTCCGCCGCCTCCTGGCGCTCCTTCTCCCGGTCTTCCAGCTCCTGCCGGAGGCTACCCCGCCGCGCCACCAGCCGCAGGCACTCCTCCTCGTCCTTCCCAGCCGCTTCACAGGCCGCGATCCGGGCCTGCAGCTGCGGCGCCTCGGATTCCTGCCGGCGGCGCGCCGCTTCCCACCCGGCCTGCGCGCGTTCCCAGGCCCTTTCGGCCTTCTCCCGCGCTTTCTCCGCCTCCGCAGCTCTCGCCGTGGCCTCCTCCAACCGGCCCAGGCGCTGGTTCAGCTCCTCCAGCCGCTCCCGTGCGGGCTCCGCCCGCAAAGCCCGCTCCAGCCGCCTCTGCAGCTGTTGCATGGCGGTAGATTGCGCCTCCAGCTCCGCCAGCCGGTTTTGCACTTGCAGCCGGCGGACCTGCAAATCCCGCAAATTCTCCACTGCCTGCTGCAGACCGTGCAGCACTTGCCGCACCTGGCCCATCTGAGCCGCCCGGTCCTGGGCCTGTTGCACCTGTTGCTCTGCGGCTCGTACGGCCTCCGCGGAGGAATCCCCCAGGCCGCGCTCTTCCGCCTCCACGTTTTCCAGGGTGTTGCGCAAAGTGCGGATTTCCTGGCGCACCCGCTCCGCCAGGGCATCGCCGTACTGCTCCAGGCGGAAGAGGCTCTCCAGCATCCGGGCCCGTTCGCTGCCGCTCAACTTGAGAAACTGGTCGAACTGCCCCTGGGGCAACACCACGGCACGGCAAAAATCTTCCATCCCCATGCCCAGTAAGCTCTGAATCCGGCCTGTGACCTCACTAGGCTTGTCTGCCAGCACCTGGGCCCGGGCGGCCGGCCCATCCTCCCCGCCCAAAAGCAACAGGCGGGCGGCTTTGGCTCTTACCCCTGCGCCCAGGCCACCGGCTCTGTCGTCACGCTCGTATACCCGCTCCACCTGGTAGACGGCGTCCCCCAGGGCGAAGCGCAAACACACGCTGGCCTGCTCTTCCCGTTGGTTGATGATGCCCTGGGTCCCGCGCTCGGCGCGGTTCACTTTCCCGAACAGAGCCAGGGTCATGGCATCCAGCAGGGACGATTTGCCGCTGCCGGTGGGGCCGAATACGCCGAACAGGCCCATGCAGCCCAGGGCCCGGAAATCCACGGTCTGCTTCTCCCGATAGCTGTTGATGCCGGCAAAGGACAACAGGATGGGCCTCATCCAGGCTGCGCCTCCCTTTTCATTTCCTCTCCCTCCTGGCCACCGCCGGCCTCCACCTCATGGGCCAGGGCCAGGAACAGGTCCACCAGCTCCTGCTCAGGTTCCGCGCCCAGCTGCCTGCGGGCGAAGACCCGGAAATTCTCGGCCAGACTGAGCTGGGAGGGTTGCAGCGCCTGGTCGGCAAAAGGAGCCTCCGGCCGGACCACCCGGATGTTGATCAATCCCGGATGTGCGCGGCGTAACTCGCTGACGGCCTCGTCAGCAAGGGGCCCGGGGGCGGCGATCTCCAGATCCACCCAGGCTCTTTGGTTTTCCGGACGGCTGCACCACGCCTGCGCCTCTTCCAGGCTGGCAGCGCACCATTGCTTGAGGGGCTTTCCGGACTGCAAAGGCAGCGGCTGCACCCGGGCGGGAAGGCCCGGCTCCACGTCCACCAGAACGACTTCCTTTTGCTGATCCGCTTCGGAAAAACTGTAACAAAGGGGGGAGCCCGAATAACGGCAGGGCGCCTTGGCTGCAGGCACGCCCTGGGGCCGGTGCAAATGGCCCAGGGCCACGTATTGGGCGCCTGCGGGCAGGGCGGCTGCCGGGATGCTGTAGGCGCCGCCCAGCTGAATCTGGCGTTCCGAGTCGGACTCGCGCCCGCCCGCCACATAAAGGTGAGAAACGGCCAGGTTTACCGTGTCGGGCCGGAACGCCGCGCACGCCTGCTGCCAGGCCAAGGCAATGCGCTCTGCGTAGGCTGCTTGCTGTTCGGCTTCCTCCAGGCTGCCGCTGAGCATCTCATTGAGCCGGGCCTCGGAAGGATACGGCAACACCGCCACCACGGCTTGACCGGCACAGCCCGGCAAGGCCAGGCGAACCCAGCCCGGCCCCTGGCCCACCAGCTGAGTGCGGTCCGCGGCCTTCCCGGAACCCGCCGGCCCGCGCCGGGGAATGGCTGGCTGAGCGTAGAGCTCCTCTTCGGACAGCGCCGCCAGCTCGGTTTGAACGATCCCCCCGGCGCCAGGGGTGCCGCCGCCCGCGGCGCCCGGCGCCGCCTCAGTGCCTGCCACCGGCCAGCCCGGCCTGCCCACCAGGAAAATGCCATGGCGCAAAGCCAAGGGCCCGGCGGCACACAAGCGTTCCGGGCTGTCATGGTTCCCGGCGATGGCCACCACGGCCCGGCGGCCACCGGCGCTCAAGCGCTCCAAAGCCTGATAAAACAACTCTTCCGCCTCAGCCGGCGGATTGTAGGTGTCAAACACATCGCCGGCTACAAGCACCAGATGGACATCGTGGGCTTCGGCAATCCGGCAGATCTCGTCCAGGACTTCCCGCTGTTCGTCCAGCCGGGGCCTGCCCTCCAGGGTCCGTCCCAGGTGCCAATCAGAGGTATGCAGGACGCGCAAGAGCCTTCCCCCCAGCCCTTACTTCGGCGGGCTGCAAAGGGTTCCTGCCGCGGGCAGGAGACGGGCGGGGCGGCGGGCCCCACCGGCGCTCCCTGCCGGCCCAGACCAGCGGCTCCTCCTATCTTTGCTTTCGCCGCCCAGGAGGGTATAATGAGGGCATACTCGCCAGGAAAGGACAACAGGAGCATGACCCCTGACAACACCCGCTTTCCGGAACAGCTCAAGGGCAAGGTTGCCTTCTCCGGCATCCAACCCTCGGGCATCATTCATATCGGCAATTATCTGGGGGCTGTTCGCAACTTCGTGGCCCTCCAGGAATACACCCGCGGGTACTACTGCGTGGTGGATTTACACGCCATTACGGAGAAGCATAACCCGGAGGAGCTGCGCAACAATATCCTGGCCATCGCCAACATCTACCTGGCCGCAGGCCTGGATCCGAAGCGCTCCACCCTTTTTGTGCAGTCCCAGGTGCACGAACACGCAGAGCTGGCCTGGATCCTGAACTGCCACAGTTATTTCGGCGAATTGCGCCGTATGACGCAATTCAAGGACAAAGCCGGCAAAAATCAGGAATCGGCCACCGTCGGCCTGTTCGACTACCCGGTGCTGATGGCTGCCGACATTCTGCTTTACCAGGCCGACATCGTCCCGGTAGGAGAGGACCAAAAGCAACATGTGGAACTGACTCGGAATATCGCCGAGCGCTTCAATCACGTGTATGGGGACGTGTTCACCGTTCCTGAGCCCTACATTCCGCCGGTGGGCGCCCGCATCCGGGGCCTGGACGACCCCACCAAGAAGATGAGCAAAAGCGCACAGAGCCCGAACAACTACATTTCCCTGACGGATCCGCCCGACGTGATTCGCCGCAAGATCAGCCGGGCTGTGACGGACTCCGGCAGCGAAATCCGCCATGGGCCGGACAAGCCGGCCATCAGCAATCTGCTGGAGATCTACTCCCTCATGGCGGACGTAGACATCCCCACGTTGGAACAACGTTACGAGGGGAAGGGCTACGCGCAGTTCAAGAAGGATCTGGCCGAAGTCGTCGTGGAACGGCTGCGGCCCATCCAGGAGCGTTACCAGCAGCTGTCCGCCGATCCGGCGTATACGATAGGCATCCTCAAGGAAGGGGCGGAACGGGCCAAGCCTGTGGCCCGGCAGACGCTGACTGCCGTCATGGAAGAGGTAGGGCTGTTCGGAGCCCACCGGGCATAATCATCCGGCGGAATGCGGAACTAAACAGAGTCTGAGCATCCCAGCCCGACTTGCAGGAGGTCTTCGTCCATGCGCGGGGCGCAGATTGTGGCCCGCAGGATTTTCCAGGTTTTCTTTGTTTTCATTCTCGGCATCGCAGTTTGTGTTGCAAGCGGTGGCGCCTGGGCTGCCGGCACCAAGGCCGCAGAGACGCGGCGCCTCTATCCCCAGGTGCCCAAGGTGATCACGTCGCCCGAAATGGTGGTCCGGGCATACTACGACGCCCTCTACTACGCGTCCAATCCAGCGGCGCCGGCTGGTTTCGGCACCATCAGCAGCGGCCTGACTCCTTATCCAGTGGCTTACCGCTATCTGAGCAAGGAATGGCAGAGCCGGGTCTCCTATGACCAGTTCCTGGAGGACTGGAAAGGGACCTTGCACGTGGAGCTGCGCAAACTCCTGCCGGCGGGAACGGTGTCCGCTGGGGGCGAGCTTCTGCCGCGCTACTTCGTGGAGACCCAGAACACCGAGTTGGTGGACTCGCCGCCCCGCACGGTCATCGCCTATTACGCCGGTTTCGTGACCGTCAAGAAAGAGGGCCTGAGCTGGAAGCTCTACTCTGCTGACCTGGCGCCGGAGGACCTGGTTTCCATCCCTCTGGGCGGGCATCAGTCTTGGCGCGCCGACGCAGCCAGCGTGGCCGCCAGCGAGCTGGGGCTTTTCGGCGCCGGGAGCAGCGGGTCCCGGGTGTCCACCAACCGGGACGGCACAGTGACAGTGCGTTTCACGGACGCGAAGAAGACCGTTTTGGAAGCCACCCTGGTTCAGCAGTACAACAGCGTCTGGACGCTGCTCACGGCCAGTCGGGACGGCGTCCCCCTGCAGCGCTTTGTGAGCCCTGACGGCGCATTTTCCCTCATGGTGCCCGCTGCCTGGGAGGCCCGGGAGGCTTCCAAGACCGACACCGTATTCCTGGCGGCGAAGGCACCGGCGTCCGCTGACGAAAGCGCCGCCGGCAGCGGGGAAAAAGCCTCCAGCGGGAAGGCCGCGCCCAACACCTCCGGCACAGCCGTGGCCGGCGTGCGCCGTTTGACCACGCCCACCCAAACCCAAAAAGGCGGTCTCAAGGGCGGCCGGGCGCTGGAATCGCTGCTTCCCTCCGGGTCGCGGGTGATCAGCCGGCATGACTTGCAGATTGGCGGCCGCGAGCTAAGCATCTTCCTGATACAGCGTTCCACGTCCGGTTCCTCGCAGCCGTTGCGGGTCTGGTGGGAGTTTCATGGGCTGATGCCCATCAAGGACCACACGTATGATGTGTGGATGGCGGTGCCGGATGAATCCAACGCCCTTAACAACGTCTATGAAACCCTGCAATGGATGCTAATGACCTTCCGGCTGTAAACCGCGTTGACGTAACGGCCGTTACAAGATAAAATGGTGTCATTAGATGTAACGACTGTTACTGCGTCCGCAAAAGAGGGACCATCGTGGCACCCCACCCATTTGACGCGCCCAACCTCCAGGCACCCAATGGTCCGTCCCGGGCATCCGCCGAGGACCAACCCGATGCCGTGCCCTGGCTGGTGCTCGTCTACAAAGTCCCGCCCGAGCCTTCGCGCCATCGGGTGGCGCTGTGGCGCCGCCTTAAAGAGGCAGGGGCGGTTTATCTGCAGAACTCCGTCTGCATTCTACCGGATCAACCCGGTTCGGCTCAGGCCTTCCAAGCCCTGGGCCAAGAGATCGAAGCAGCCGGAGGGGAATACACACTTCTGCAGGCGCAGGCGGCCAATCCCGCAGAGCAGGCCAAGATCATCGCCCGCTTCCATGCCGACCGCAGCCAGGAATATGGCGAAGTCGTGGAACAATGCGAGGCCTTCCTGGAGGACCTGAAGCAGGAGACGGCCCGCCGTAACTTCAGCTATGCTGAGCTGGAGGCGAATGAGGCGGGGCTGGAACGGTTGCTGCACTGGTTCCGCAAGGTAAGGAGCCGGGACTTCTTTGCCTCCAGCGAGGCCGCCGCCGTGGAAGCCCGGCTCGAGCAATGCCGCCAAGCCCTGGACGAGTTCGCAGCCCGGGTCTTCGCGGAACAGGACCGGGACAGCCGCTGAGGGCCGCGGGCGCCCAAGGAGCGGCCTTGAGCGAAAGGAGTCGCCGCAGAATGCGAGACCACATGCGGCAGGACAGCCGGGCTATCCGCTTCATCTTCCTGATGGGCCTGGTAAGCTTGTTCGGAGACGTAACCTACGAAGGTGCCCGCAGCATCCTGGGGCCGTTTCTGGCCTTGCTCGGCGCGGGTGCGGCCACAGTGGGGTTCGTGTCCGGCCTAGGGGAGTTCATCGGCTACGGTCTACGGCTGGTATCCGGGTACTTTGCCGACCGGACCCGCCGGTACTGGCTCATCGCCATCCTGGGATACGGCATCACCCTGCTGGCTGTACCTCTGTTGGCCTTCGCCGGCCGCTGGGAGGTGGCCGCCGTCTTGGTGGTGGCGGAGCGGCTGGGCAAAGCCATCCGCACTCCGGCCCGGGATGCCATGATCTCCCATGCCGCCAGCAGGGTGGGGACAGGCTGGGGCTTTGCCATGCACGAGGCCCTGGACCAGGTGGGAGCTGTGTCGGGGCCTTTGCTGGTTGCGGGTGCGCTCTATCTGCGGGCACACTACCAAACCGCCTTCGGCATTCTTTTCATCCCGGCGCTGCTGGCAGCGGCAGCCCTTTTCACCGCCCGCCGCCTCTATCCGGATCCCCAGGCTCTGGAGGACGCCGTGCCACCGTCTCTGTCCCAGCCGGCGGCGGACAGCCGGGGCTGGCGGCACCTGCCGCCGGTGTTCTGGATCTACACCCTTTTCACGGCCGTCAGCGTCGCCGGATACGCCCATTTCCAGCTCATCGCCTATCACGCCAAAAGCCTGGCCCTGGTGCCGGACCCCCAGATCCCCGTCTATTTCGCGCTGGCCATGGGCTTGGATGCGCTGGTGGCCTTGGTTGCAGGGCGGATGTTCGACCGCAAAGGACTGCTGACGCTGATGGCCCTGCCGGTGCTGAGCATCCCCATCCCCTTCCTGGCCTTCTCCCGCTCGGCGCCCGCCCTGTTGCTGGGAGTTCTCCTGTGGGGCGGCGTCATGGGCCTGCAAGAGACCATCATGAGGGCCGCCATCGGCACCATGGTGCCTTCGGACCGGCGCGGCCTGGCTTACGGCGTCTTCAACAGCGCCTATGGCCTGTCCTGGTTTGTAGGCAGCAGCCTCATGGGCGTGTTGTACGGCTGGTCGATCTCTTACACGGTGGCGTTCGCCGTGCTGTTGGAGCTGGCCTCCATTCCCGTTCTGCTGAAAGTGCGCCGCCTGGTCCGGGTGACCGGAGCCAACGGCCTTGAAGGGTAGGAAAACCGCCTGTTTCCTTGACAATTGAGTAACAAATGATATAGTTGAAGCAGTCGGAGAGTCACAGCCTCCTTCGGGCGTCCTGTGTACTGTGGGGGAGATTGGACGAATGAACGGGGGCCCGCTTACCGCGGAACTGTTTGTTCCTCGGGTCACGAACCTGGGCCTTGGGCCCGGGCTCGGCCGCCGGCCCATACCTGTGTCCCCCGACGGTGCCAGAACGAATGGTTTGTTTTGCCGGGCCTCGCCAGCGCCTATGGCTGCTGGTGGGCTTTTCGCTGTATGGGCGGGCCGCGTCCCCGCCTACGTCCGGCGGTGTCCGGCCCAAGAACCTCGCTGGACTCATCATTACATCAAGGGAGCGCAGAGTCATGGCAAAGAAAACAGTTGATGGTAACACTGCTGCCGCCCACGTGGCGTATGCCTTCAGTGACGTAGCTGCAATCTACCCTATCACGCCTTCTTCGCCCATGGCTGAGCTCTGCGACGACTGGGCGGCCCATGGACGCAAGAACATTTGGGGCCAGACCGTCCACATCGCAGAGATGCAGTCCGAGGCAGGCGCCGCTGGGGCGGTGCACGGATCCCTGGCCGCAGGTGCGTTTACCACCACCTTCACGGCTTCTCAGGGCCTGCTTTTGATGATTCCCAACATGTACAAGATCGCAGGCGAGCTCATCCCGGCGGTCTTCCACGTGTCCGCGCGGGCTGTGGCCACCCATGCCTTGTCCATCTTCGGCGACCATTCCGATGTGATGGCCGTGCGTCAGACGGGCTTTGCCCTTCTCTCCTCGGCCTCCGTGCAGGAAGCTCATGATATGGCGCTGGTGGCGCATCTGGCCACCATCAAGGCGCGGGTGCCGTTCCTGCACTTCTTCGACGGTTTCCGCACCTCCCACGAGATCCAGAAGATCGACCTTCTGGATTACGCGGACATGGCCAGGCTGGTGGACATGGACGCGGTGCGGGAGTTCCGCCGCCGTGGCCTGAATCCGGAACGGCCGGTGCAGCACGGAACGGCCCAGAACCCGGACATCTTCTTCCAGGGCCGTGAGGCCGTGAACAAGTACTACCTGGCTACGCCGGGCATCGTGGAGCAGGTCATGCGGCAAGTGGGCGAGTTGACAGGCCGTTACTACGGGCTGTTCGACTATGCCGGCGACCCGGCGGCGGAGTATGTCATCGTCAGCATGGGCTCCAGCTGCGAGACCGTTGCCGAGACCGTAGATTACCTGCGCCAACAGGGGCACAAGGTGGGCGTCATCAAGGTTCACCTGTACCGTCCGTTCTCGGCGGAGCATTTCCTGCAGGTGTTGCCCCCAACGGTGAAGCGCATCGCCGTGCTGGACCGCACCAAGGAGGCAGGCTCCCAGGGCGAACCGCTGTATGAGGATGTTTGCACCGTGCTGGCCGAGCGTGGCAAGCAGCACATCCAGGTGGTGGGCGGACGCTACGGGCTGGGTTCCAAGGAATTCACCCCGTCCATGGTGAAGGCGATCTTCGACAACCTGGAGTCGGCCAACCCGAAGAACCACTTCACTGTGGGCATCATCGACGATGTGACAGGCACCTCGCTGCCGGTGAAAGAGATCATCGACACGGAGCCCAAGGGAGTGCATCGCTGCAAGTTCTTCGGCCTGGGGTCCGACGGCACCGTGGGCGCCAACAAGAACTCCATCAAGATCATCGGCGACCACACGGACATGTACGCCCAGGGGTACTTCGTGTACGACTCGAAGAAGTCCGGCGGGATCACCATTTCCCACCTGCGCTTCGGGCATGTGCCCATCCGCTCGCCGTACCTGATCACCCACGCGGACTTTATTGCCTGCCACAAGCCGTCCTACGTGGGCCAGTACGACATCCTGGATGGGATCCGGGAAGGCGGCATCTTCCTGCTGAACTCGCCGTGGAGCGCAGCCGAGATGAATCAGAAGCTGCCCGCGTCCATGCGTCGCACCATCGCCCGCAAGCATCTGCGCTTCTACAACATCGATGCGGAGCGCATCGCCGCTGAAGTGGGCCTGGGCGGCCGCATCAACATCATTATGCAGACGGCGTTCTTCCAGATCGCCAACATCATCCCGACGGACGATGCCATCCGCTACATCAAGGAGGCCATCGTCCAAACGTTCGGACGCAAGGGCGAAAAGATCGTCAACATGAACCTGGCCGCCGTGGACAAGGCCCTGTCGGCGCTGGAGGAAATCCATTATCCGGCCGAGTGGGCCGACGCTCAGGATGAGCCGGTGCAGCCCAAGGATGAGCCGGACTTCATCAAGAATATCCTGCGGCCCATGACCGCGCTGAAAGGCGACGAGCTGCCGGTGAGTGCTTTCACGCCGGACGGCACGTTCCCGACGGGGACGTCCAAGTATGAGAAGCGGGGCATCGCGATCAAGGTGCCGCGCTGGATCGCCGAAAACTGCATCCAGTGCAATCAGTGCTCCTTCGTCTGCCCGCATGCGGCCATCCGCCCGTACCTGGCGCGGCCCAAGGACCTGGAGGATGCGCCGGCTTCCTTCAGGACCCTGGCCGCCATCGGATTGCCGAAGGATAAGGCCTCGGAAGGGCTGCGCTACCGGGTTCAGGTATCGCCGCTGGATTGCACCGGCTGCGGCAACTGCGCAGACATCTGCCCGGCCAAGGAAAAAGCCCTGGTCATGGAGCCCCTCGAGACCCAGGTGGTGCCCGAAGCGGAGAACTTCGAGTTCGCCGAGAAGCTGCCGGAAGTGGACAGCGGCCTGAGCCCGGAAACGGTGAAAGGCAGCCAGTTCCGCAAGCCGCTGTTTGAGTTCTCCGGCGCCTGCGCAGGCTGCGGTGAGACACCGTATATCCAGCTGGTGACGCAGCTTTTCGGTGACCGCATGGTGATCGCCAATGCCACGGGCTGCTCGTCCATTTACGGCGGCAGCGCGCCGTCCTGCCCGTATACGACAAACCGGGAAGGCCGGGGGCCGGCCTGGGCGAACTCGCTGTTCGAGGACAATGCCGAGTTCGGCTTCGGCATAGCGCTGGCCACGGCGCAGCGGCGCGAGCGGCTGGCCCTGCTGATCGGCGAGGTGCTGGAAGCCGTAGGCGCCCCCAAGGTAGCAGCACCGGCCAGGGTGGAAGTGGCGGCGGCTGCGGCCACGCTGGGCGCCACGGGCGCCACGGGCGCGGCGTTGGCCGGCGGCAGCGCCGGGACTGGCTACGGCGCTGGCCGTGGCAACGGCCAGGGGGATGGTTCCGGCGCAGTGGGCCAGCTGCCGGCGGCGCTGGTGGCGGCGTTCCAGAACTGGCTGGAGGGCCGCGAGGACGTCCAGAAGTCCCGCGAAGCCGCCCGAACCATCAAGGAGCTGCTGCCGCAGGCCGTGGAGCACAGCCGCGGCGAGCTGCGGGCCAAGCTGGCCGAAATCCAGGAATATGCCGGCGACCTGGAGAAGAAGTCCATCTGGATCTTCGGCGGCGACGGTTGGGCGTATGATATCGGCTTCGGCGGCCTGGATCACGTGCTGGCCAGCGGCGCCAACGTCAACGTGCTGGTGCTGGACACCGAGGTGTACTCCAACACCGGCGGGCAGTCGTCCAAGTCCACGCCGACGGCGGCCATCGCCCAGTTCGCTGCGGCAGGCAAGAAGACCCGCAAGAAGGACTTGGGCTTGATGGCCATGTCGTACGGGTACGTGTACGTGGCGTCGGTGGCCATGGGCGCCAACAAGAACCAGCTGCTCAAGGCTATCACCGAGGCGGAGCGCTACAACGGGCCTTCGCTCATCATCGCCTACGCGCCGTGTATCAACCATGGCATCAACATGGGGCACAGCCAGAGCGAGGAGAAGAAGGCCGTGGAGGCCGGATACTGGCCGCTGTACCGTTACAACCCGGCGCTGGCCGAAGAGGGCAAAAATCCGTTTATCCTGGATTCCAAGGAGCCCACGGTCAGCTACCGCGACTTCCTGATGGGCGAGATCCGTTATGCGTCCCTGAAGACCCAGTTCCCGGACCGGGCCGAGGCGCTCTACGCCAAGGCCGAGCGCGACGCCCGGGCCCGCCTGGAGGCCTACAAGCGCATGGCGGGGGCTCAGGGATAGGCGGACCCGGGTCTCCGAGAAAGCAAGGCCGGCGGCCTCGGGCCCGGTTCCGCGGCGTGGGACCCCGAGAGACGTGCGGCGCGGCAAAGAGGCGGAGCAATTCATCTCCGCCTCTTTCTTTACCGTTCTTTACCGGTGAGGATGGTGCCACGCAAGGAGAGCCGGATTCAGGGTTTGGGATCCATGACCTGGAACTGCCCGTTTACGTACTTGATAACGCTGCCCTTGACGCGGGTATCAGCCAAGAACTCAAGGGCGTAGACTCCTGCTTTGCCTGCGTTGATGAGCCGTACCGCCAGATCCCGGCCCTCTGGAATAGTGAACTGCTCTATGGAAACGGCTGCAGGTACGAAACCATTCCCGCGGTTCACCAGGATCCTGAGACTGCCTGCAATCGAGTTGTCCCATTGAACAATGAGCTCAGGTCTCCCATCCCCCGTCAAATCCGCGCCTACCCAGTGTAATCGAAGGGGCTTGTCCGGCCAATTTTCGCGGAGACCCCCGTCATCCCATCGAAACCCGAAGTAAAGCCGCTGCAAGTCTTGATCCAGCACCAGCAGGCCCGGTCCGCTGCCGTCTGAGGCTTTGCCCGTGAGCACAAACCGGATCTGCCCAGCGTCCATCAGCTTCGACACTTGGGTCGGTGCATGGATGTCCAGGTAGATATTTTTCTCACCACTCAAGTAACCCAAGATCTTCGTTTTTTCGGCGGCACTGAAGATGCTCTTCCATTCCACCCGTGCCGGAGACGTTGCAGCTGCGGCTGTCGCCTCTGGTAGGGCCCACACGGACAACAGCATGACACCTAGAAAAATAGCCACGCAGCCGGTGTAGGTTAAGGACATTCGGGCCCCATATCGGCTCAGTATGTGCGCTCTGCCCATCGTTGCACCCCCGCTTGCTTATAGACGTCGGTCTTGATGAAATATCCTTGTTGCTGTACCCGGTCTTGTCTACTTCCGTAAGCGTCAAACAGCGGCCTCAGCCATAAGCGAAGACGCTGGCGCCCGGTGAGCTTCGTGCGTAAAACGTGAAAAAAAGGGTGGGCAGGGCGGGCACCCGGCAGGTGGCCAGCACGTCGGTGAGGGCAAAGGATGTAGTCCTTCGTGCACGCCTGTTCTCCGAAGCATCGCCTGGACCACGTCCGCATGGCCATGAAGGCGGGTCTGCACGATTTCGAAGACCACGGGCAGGGGACCACTCGCCTCTAAGCATGGCCAAGAGTTGTCTGCCCATTGCCGGGTGCCGAGCATAAGGGCCTGGTGACCTTTGGGATCACGAGGCCCTTCGACTATCTGAGAACAGCAGTGCCGGCCAACCACACGTCAATCTGGGCAGGCAGTGCTACCCGGTATCCTACACCTCCCGGTCTTGCCGCTCCAACTCGTCCTCGTCATAGAGTTTCCAGGTGCCGCCTTCCTTGACAAAAATGTATCTGACTTTCAGGGTCGTTTCCTGGCCTTCGTAACCGGTCTTCATCCACACATCCACCTGCCGCTTCCCGCCCGTTGCTTTGTAGCCGGTGATCTCCAGGTATGCAAGTGTCACAACCTCGATTCTTTGCTGCTGGCGGTAAAAGTCTTCCGCACTCTTGGCGGACGGGAAATACTTTTTCAAATAGTGAGCCGACAACAGGCCGTACAGAGCGCGGTAGTCTTGCCTAAGGTCAGTGGTGGCGTATTTCAGAAAGGCGTTCCTGAAGTCTTGATCTGTTATCAGCTCGACGCCCTTCACTTCAGCAGAGCTGTTCTTCGAGACGGCCGCGCTTACATATCCCGACAAGCACAGCAGTAGAAGCGAAAAGCACAACCAAACTGCGAGGGGTTTCGTACCAATCTCGTGCCCGTTGGGTCTTCCGACGCCGTTACGGAAGAGATGCCAATAACCCATTACCACTGATCTGCCACCCTTCTTTAGGGAAGTCACGGGTTTAGACAGGCGACGGATGACGAGTCAACCTCCCCAACCTCAATTATCCCAGTGCCACACTACGGGCTTTCCGTCCGGGCCCTTTTCCCTCAGATCAATGTGCGCGCAAGTCAGTCCGCTATAGGTACCGATCCCTCCGACCTCCCGGATCTCTGCGGCCACCTTGGCTACCTCGCTTGGCGGTATGCGGCTTCCATCGGGTCTGAAAAAGGTAATATCCGCGGCCTTGTAGCCTTGAACCGAGCCGTGCTGACAGGTTTCGTATTCCACCTTTTGCCAGGGAGGCCTGTCCCTATAGATCCTCTCGTGCTCTTCCCTCGTCCTCTTAGTCTCGGTGACAATCACTTTGCTCGCTCCGAGCCTCTTGCCCAGTTCCTCCACGACTGGCTTCAGCCTGGGATCGCATCCTTCGAGACCCGGCACGCCTTGCGCGTACTCGATCTTCAACTTCCCTGAGAACCCCGAAGCTACCTCCGGCGTTCCTGGCGCCCCTGGAGTGGGCGTCTCATACATCGTGTTTGGCGGCGGCAGACCACCGCTTGCCAAGGCTTTCTTCAACGCCGCGCGGGTCTCCTCACCTACGATGCCATCGACCCCAATTCCCATCCGCCGCTGGAACTGCCGCACAGCCCACTCGGTCTCATCCCCGAATTTGCTATCCTCGGCGATGCCCCAGCCCATGAGCTGGTTGAGTGCGTGCTGCAGCTCCTTCACATCGTTTCCCTGCATGAGCGGGCCTTTGTCATTATTTTCTAGAATCGGGCGCCATTTGTCAATGTTGTACTGCGAGCTGGGTGGGCTCGCACCACTAGCCGGGGTGCTGTAGGGGTTGCCGGTGCTGCCTGTGGTCTGCGCAGGCGTGCTGGTTCCGGAGACGGGCCTGTTCCCCGTTTTTTCGCACATCGCCTGCGCTGTGAACAGCCGCAATCGGGCGAACAGCGCCATGGCTTCCTTCTTGACCTCCTCGGCGGAGGCCGCCTGAAACCGACGGATACACTCCCGCAGCGCACCCGGCTCGTAGGGATCAAAGCAGAACCTGTAATCCCCGACGACTTCTGGGATGCCGCCCCGATTGCTGCAGATCAAGGGCACCTGAGCGTTCATGGCTTCCAGCACCACGTAGCCAAAGGGCTCATAGAGGGAAGGGACGATAAGGGCGTCCAGGGATTGCAGGAAGCTCTGTTTGCGCGGGCCCTGGCACCACCCATAGAAGGTGACCTTATCGTTCAGGCCGGCTCCCTCGATGTAGTCCAAGAGCCCGCTGAAATAGGCGGAGTCCTGGTTGTCGCAGGCAACTCGCAACTCCGCGTCGTCCAAACCCTTAAAGGCTTTGATGCATTCCAAAAGCCCCTTACGGTAATCCAGGCGGCCCAGAAAGCCGAACACCCTGCGGTGCGCACGGATCGGAACTTCGGGCTGTTCCCGGGGCTCCTCTGCAGGGTTCGCGGGGTGCGAGTCCTCTGCCGGTTGAATACCATTGTGGATCACCTGGATCTTTGGGCCGAGCTCGGGGTATAACGTCCGCAATTTCTCGCGTTCAGCATTCGACACGCATACGATGACCTTCGCCCGCCTGCACATGGCCTCAAAATCCTGGCGGATGTCCTCCCGCCGAAGGGATTCTCCGGGTAATACGGCTCTGGCGTGGGAACCGAATGCACGACATAGACCAAGGGCCTGTCTTGCAGAATCGCCTCGTCGAGGAGGAAACTCAACGCATAAAAGTGGATGACCGCGATATCGAACGAGAGCTCCTTTATCCTGTAGGCCTCGGCGTACGAGACCGCCAGGATGTCCTCCC
>JADBKO010000097.1 GCA_014896355.1 Bacillota bacterium | reverse complement strand
ATTCTCATCGCCGATGACCACGAGGTCGTACGCCGCGGGCTGCGCGACCTCCTGGAGGACGAAGAGGACCTGCAGGTGGTGGGCGAAGCCGCCACAGGCCAGCAGGCCGTGGAATTGGCCCAGGCGGAAAGGCCTGACCTGGTCATCATGGACATCCGCATGCCGGATGGGGACGGGATCGATGCGTGCCGCCGCATACGCCAGGCACTGCCCGGGACGCGCGTCATCATGCTGACTTCCTATGGCGATGAAGAGGTGCTGGTTCCTTCCATTCTGGCGGGGGCCGATGGGTACCTGTTGAAAGAGGCGAGTAGCAGCGAGCTGATTTCCGCCATCCGCCAGGTGGCCTCTGGACGGTCCCTGCTGGACCCACAAGTCACCGGGAAGGTGTTGGAAGAGATGCGGCATTTAGCCAAGGAAGCGCAGCCCGGGCCGCCGCCGGGAGCCTCTCCTGCGCCACCGCCGGGACGCCCGGATGATCCGGCCAAGCCCGCCACTCCCCCGCAGGGGCTGGCCGCCCTGGCCCCTCTCACCGACCAGGAGTGGCGCGTCTTATACCTGGTGGCGCAGGGTCGCACAAATCGGGAGATCGCGTCTGCCCTTTTTCTGACCGAGAAAACCGTGCGCAACTACGTGAGCACCGTGCTCTCCAAACTGGGGGTGAGCAACCGCACCGAGGCCGCGGCCTGGCTGCTGCGCCATCTGCCGCTCGGAGCCCTGCCTGCGGGCGGCGGACTGGACGAAAAAGGATGAAATCCCCGGCGCTCCTGAACGCCGCCGGAGGTAATCCTCGAGAGCTTGCTTGACAACCGCGGATTTCGTGGTCCCTCGACTCGCGGAAAAAGACGTTAGCCTCTCTTCCAGCTCCCGCGGCAACCTGATGCTCAGCATATCCTGGAATCGGTGAAGACGTCGGATTCGTCTTAATGCGACATCTCCTCCTCGCGGGCCACGGCCCGCTTGGCTTCCACCTCGCGGGCGAGCTTGTCCAAAAACGTGATGCCACGGAGGCGCTCCCAGAAGGAAGGGGGACCCACCTGCGCGAAAAAACGACGCGGAACCCGATGCCAACAGCAATGGGGGCCGTCCACCGCCTCCACAGTGGCGGAGTTCCCAAAAAGGGTCACGCGAACTCCCCAGCGTCTTCCTGGGCCGATCTCGGTGTAGACGGCCATCTTGTCGCTGGGATGTTCCCATTTGCCCTGGTTGAGGATTTGCTCCACCTCACAGGGACGGGCGGCCGGACAGCGGCGGGCCGGATGGGTTTGCAGCGTGCGGTCCACGTAGAGTTCCCTGCCTCTCTTGCCTTGCGATAGTTCCCTGTGAGAACTCATTCTCCTTCTTGCCCTGAGCTCCTGGACAGGAAAGCACCCGCAGCGGTCAAACGTTGGTCCCCAAGTTGTGACATTTGTCCCTACCTCCCCAGGACATTGCTCAGGACATTTGCCCGTACCCAATTTCTCCCGGGCCCGGCATAATGGGGGTGCAACAAGAAAAGACACCACGGCAGCTGTTCGGGCGCGAAGGCGCGCTGAAGGTGAAAACCCATTCGGCGCGGGCTGCGCCGGACCTGCCTGGACGAGCAATTATCCTGAGATCCGCAGGGCTTTGTGAAGGAGGTCATCCTGTGAAGACTCTTGGCCGTATCGTGCTGACTCTGGCCCGAATCTGGCTCGGGTACTCCTGGCTGACTGCTGGCCTGGAGAAGCTGTCCAACCCGGCTTGGGTGGGGGATAAGGCCGGCGTGGCCATCAGCGGCTTTTTCCAGGGAGCCATTGCCAAGGCGGTGGGCGAGCATCCAACGGTGCAGGGTTGGTACGCGACGTTCCTGAAGGATGTGGCATTGCCCCACGCCAGGTTCTTCTCCTATCTGGTGCCCACCGGTGAGGTCTTGACCGGTCTGGCGCTGATCCTGGGCGTGGTCACCACGTTCGCGCTGTTCGTGAGCGCGTTCATGAACCTGAACTTCCTGTTGGCGGGATCCGGCAGCACGGGCCCGGTGATGTACACCCTGGCCATTATCCTGCTGGTAAGCGGCTCCATGGCCCATGAGTACGGCATCGACCGCTTCCTGCTACCGCGGATCGCCCCGTATTGGCAGCGCCTGTGGGGGCGGGCTGACAACCGGGCTACCGCCGGTGCACGGTGACGATGCGTCTGACTTTGCACTCTATGCGCTGACCAGGCAGAGCGCTGACCGTGGCGGCGCCCATTACTCGCAGGGCGAGTGCCGTGCGCCCACCGACTGACCAAGCCCAAAACTAACCAAGCCAAAAAGCGCTGTTATCCCGCCGAGCCCTCGAGGCCTGGGGAACAGCGCTTTTTGTTCTGCAGGGGATCGGCGGGGGCGGCGGGAATTGTTACGGCATGGACCATGCAGCGCGTACCTACCGGGCGCCTGCCGACCAGGCGCGTGTTGGCCAGGCGCATACCGGCCGGAAGGCCTTCATCCCAGCTGTGCCGTACAAGGCGTATGCGGCGCTCTTGGCAGGCGGAATGGGCATTTCGTGGGCTGCCATCTTCGTCCGCTTGACCACTGCTCCCCCGGCGGTGACCGCGTTCTACCGCTTGGCTTTCGCCTCTACCCTCACGTGGCTTCTGATGGCCGCGGAACGGGGCTGGGGAGCGTGGCGGCACCGGGCCGGCCAGCCACACCC
>JADBKO010000096.1 GCA_014896355.1 Bacillota bacterium | reverse complement strand
CATTTCCTGCTCACCTCCGGGCGCCACAGTGACCTCTACCTGGAGAAATTCCGCCTGCTCGAGCGGCCCCATTTGGCGCAACGGTTCACTCAAGCCATGGCGGAGGCGCTACGGCCCTATGAGCCCCGCGCTGTGGTGGGCCCTATGACCGGGGGCATTCTCTTGGCCTATGACGTGGCCCGCTGGCTGGGGCCCGAGGTGCGTTCCCTGTTCACAGAGCGCGAGGCAGGACGGATGGCGTTCCGCCGCGGGTTCCGCCTGGCCCCGGGCGAGAGGGTGGCGGTGGTGGAGGATATTATCACCAGCGGCGGCTCGGTAGCCGAGGTCATCCAGGCCGTGCGGGAGGCGGGGGCTGAGCCGGTGGCCGTTTCCTGCCTGGTGGACCGCAGCGGCGGCCAGGTGGATCTGGGAATTCCCTTGCACGCCCTGCTGACCATGAAGGTGGAGTCCTACGCGCCCGCAGATTGCCCTCTGTGCCGCCAGGGCATCCCTTTGGAGAAGAGGGGAAGCCGCGACTTGAAAAGAAAGCCCGGCGCAGATTTGAGTCCCCGGGTTCAGTCTGAGCCCGGCTCCGATGCCCTTCCCCGGCAACAGTCCGGTCCCCAGCCCACAATGGCGGTGCAACCCTCCAACGTTTCATCCAGTGCTGCCAGTGCTGCGCGGCCCCGCGTGGTGGTGGTCATGGGCAGCGACTCTGACCTGGAAGTCATGCGGCCCGCGGCGGAGATCCTGGCCGAGCTGGGGATTCCCGTGCAGATGCGGGTTCTCTCTGCCCACCGCACGCCAGAGGACGCCGCCGCCTTTGCCCGCCAGGCGGCCGGCGAGGGTGTCCAGGCCCTCATCGCCGGCGCCGGCGGAGCCGCCCACCTGGCTGGCTTCCTGGCCGCCCATACCTGGTTGCCGGTGATCGGCGTCCCCGTGCAATCTGGCCCCTTAGCCGGGCTGGATGCGCTGTATTCCACGGTGCAAATGCCGCCGGGGGTTCCTGTGGCCACCGTGGGGATCAACAATGCCCGCAATGCCGGCCTTTTGGCCGCCCAAATCCTGGCGGTGAGCAACGGGAAAGTGCGCGCCGCACTGGAGGCTTTCCGCCAACGCCAAGCCGCCGGGGTGCGGGCCAAGGATGAGAGGGTGCGGCAGGAGGCTTTCCCGACGCAATGAGCCTGGGTCTGAGCAGGGAGGGCGACAGGACCAAATCGGCAACGCGATTCGTTCATGCTGAAATGTGCAGGGCAGGCACCGTGCATGAACAACGCCGACCAGTTGGAGAACGGCCCGCAACGGCCGGCCCGGTACTATATCGTCCGGTATGCCATTGTCACGGCCGTAGTCCAGTTCTTCATTTACAAAGTCCAGGACCCGTTCTATCTCCAGTTTCTGACGACCAATCGCGGTCTGGCTCTCCCGCCCATGCAGTTCAGCTACTTCGTCTCTCTGGCGTCCCTGGTCTGTTTGGTGCCGGACTACATGACGGGGGTGTTGGCAGATCGGTTTGGCCGCCGGCCTACGTGGGCCGTCGGCCTGCTTTCGTATGCGGTAGCCATGATCTGGTTGAGTACGGTTTCGACCTTCGTTCAGGCCATCGGTGCCGCCATCCGCATGGGCTTTTCCTATGCGTTCACCAGCGGCTCACCGGAGGCCTGGGTGTACGACGCGGTGGGACAGGAGGGCACGCGTCAGGCCTACGGGAAGTCCTACCTCTACTCGGTGCCCCTCACCATCGCAGCGGCGGTGGTCGCCACGTTACTCGGCTTCTTGAGCAGCGTAAGGGTGCCGGTTCTCCTGTCGGGGCTGCCCTTCCTGGCCACAGGTTTCTTCGTACTCACGTTTGAGGAGAATCGCGGTGAGCGGAACCGCAGCTGGCTGTTCACACTGAAGGCCGGTTTCGTTCAGTTTGGCCGGAGCCCGATTCTCCAGTTGGCGGCCGTACAGAGCTTCTTCATGACGCTGCCGGTATGGGTGAACACCGCATGGTGGGTTACTTACGTGGTGCAGGCGCTGCACCTGAATGCATCGGAGACCGCGCTGGCATGGGGCGTTACCGCTCTGGCCGGAGTGGTGGCGGGCAAGTACATATCCGGCATGAAAGGTGTACGCTACGCCTACTTAATCGTCTACCCGAGCGTTGTCATGGCTGCTGCATACGTGGGCATGGCCCTGACTACGTCGGCTATTCCCTTCGTAGGGCTCGTAGCTTTAGCCCTCACCGGATCGTACTTCCGGGGAAGCGGCTTCAGCCTTTTGCAGAACAGCCAAATCACCCATGAGCGTGCGACGGCACTCTCTTTCCTCAATACTCTGCGCAGCGGGTTCTGGTTCGCGGCGCCGCCCCTCTGGGGCGCTCTCATTGCCCATGCGGGGCTGAAGATCACGTTTGCCGTCTCGAGCGCCGCGTGCCTCCTTTCATTGCTGTTACTCCTCCCCGCGCTGCGGCTGGAGCGACAGAGCGCTTCGGGGAGGGTCTGACATGGCGACCATGGTCACGTCTGAGCGTCCGTCCGCAGAACTGCCGCAACCGGCCCAGCTCCTCTTCCACCGCCCTTTGCAGGGCCTTGCCCGGCCTGGCTCCGGCTTGGGCCCCCGTCTTGCAGCGAAGCCCGTCCGCGACGAACGTGGCGGCGCGCCGGTCCAGGTGGGCGTCCAGGCGCCCCACCAGGTCCGTGCCGTGCAGACCCGGCAGGGTGTAGGGCCCGC
>JADBKO010000095.1 GCA_014896355.1 Bacillota bacterium | reverse complement strand
CCGGATTGTGGTGATCACTGGCCGATGGAGGTGACGGCGCGCCAATCTGGCTGTCTCACCAGGATGCTCGAGCCGGTGGACAGGGGCCGACGCCCGGCAGGCACGGCAAGCACGGCTGCTGGATTGCCCGCGTCACTAACCTGCAACCTTCCCCCGGAACTCCCGGGCGATGCGGGTTGAACCTTTCTCCACCCAATCATCGCCAATCAGACCGAAGAAGCGGCTCGGCCGGCGCAGCTTGCTTTGATGCAGGGCGTGCCCGGTCAGGAAAAGCCGCCGCCGTGCCCGAGTCACCGCGACGTAGCGGTTAGGGGCGATGGCGCGGATTTCCACCCGTCAAGAGTCCTCGCAGAGCTTGTTATAGCAACCGATACTGGGTGGAAATCATGATGGTGAACGGATCGCTACTGCTGCCAGACGCGCCGCTCCCCATTGTCGAAGCGAAGGATCAGCTTGTAATCGTTGGTCGGCTCCACGGCTCTGATACCCGGGTACATCCCAATTCCCCCCTCTCACTGGAGCGGCTGAATACGGTAGGGTTCCTCACCGTTCATGACCATCTGCCAGTCAGCCCTAAGCTCATCCTGGTGAATCTCGGCCCCAGCCTGAACAAGGCGCATCTGCCGCCGTGGGCAGCTCTCTCTAGGACTTCCAGCGCATGGGCTAGCCCCAACGGTGATGCGCGTGTGATGAACGCCGACCTGAACCCCGACGAGTTGGCCTCCGGCATCGCCCGAGCTTGGTTACCGGTCTCGGGAGCCAGGCTGTACTCCGCTACCACGAGAAAACGGGCGGTACTGGCCTCTTGCCTGCTTGCCTGCGGATGGGCGGACACACCTCGGATCTCGGCGCTGAAGCGCAACTTCGCCTCGGGCACGCGCTTTACGCTGCTGCCCTACATGGCTGGCGTCTGACCGACTGTTCAACCATTTCTCGCTGGCATTCGGGCGTGGTAAGATTCCATTGAGTCCTATGAGGGTGACACGGCCCACCGCCATACCGAGCGGCACTTCTCCGGTAGTACAGCGCTCGGCGTTCATGCCTCTGGGGACGGACGTAGAAACCGAGGGGGTCACATGCGCGGTAAAGGTGGTACACAATGATCGACATGAAGGATATACAGGCATTATCTGAACGTATTGCCCGGGAATTCAGGCCGCAGCGGATCATCCTGTTCGGTTCCTACGCCTATGGTACGCCATCGCCTGATTCCGACGTGGATCTGCTGGTAATACTACCGTTTAGAGGAAAGCCGTGGCGCATGGCATATGAGATTCGCAGGCGTACTAAACCCAGTTTCCCTGTCGATCTCTTGGTCCGTTCCCCTGAGCAGTTACAGCTACGCTTGCGGATGCAAGATAGTTTCATACATGAAATCGTGCGAAGGGGGAAGGTACTCTATGAAGCCTGAAACGGCCGAATGGGTCGAGAAGGCTGAGGGGGACTTTCGTACTGCCCGCCGCGAGTTGTTTGCCCCTGACTCGCCTAACTATGATGCCGTCTGTTTTCACACGCAGCAATGTGCAGAGAAATACTTCAAAATCATGCTGGTAGGGCGACCTCGACGCGGCCACGAACACCAGGCAATTCGCCGGACCGGACCGGACCGGATGTGACCCTATCGCCACCAGGATCAGGGGGGTCGGAGAGTAGGCAGGCATATTTTCTACCCGCCCCGAAGGCCGGCGCGGGTACAAAATGCGCCTGCCGAAGACTCGAGAACGTTCCCAAGCCAGCTGCTGCCCCACGGGCATGACCAGACCTCAAGTCCCCCGTTGCAAATAGCCAGCTAGCGCGTTTAGGTATACCTCGCCCGTCCCGTCGAGCGCTCAAGCGTGAGGGCAGGAGGTACATTTTGTACCCACTCCCCGGGCCACGGCAGGTGAAAAAACTACCCACCGCGATGGGTCGCAAGGGTTTGGGGTGGACTCGCTGACACGTGCGGGTCTCTCGTTCTGGTCAAGGTCTCAACTGAAAGCACCCGCTTTCCGCCAGGGGGAGGCCTGCCGGCGTTGCCCATGCGCCCCAGGAACCCCTGCCGGTGGCCGTTGGCAGGTCAACCGCCAAGGCTTGGTTTGAGGCGGCCCTCGGCTTCGTTCTGAACACCGTCGGGGGAAGGAGTCGCCGTCTAGGAAGTAATCATCCCATAGCCCTCGGCTGCGTTCTGAACGCCGTCGGGCGGTCCGGCTTGGGGTTGGTTCTGGGTATGAACCTGGGTGTGAAGCTGGGATGGGGCCTGGGTGTGGGGCAGGGGGTGGAACTGGGATGATCTGGGTGTGGGGCTGGGATGGGACCTAGGTGTGAGCCTGGGGGTGGAGTTGGGACGGGACCTGCGTGTGGGGCTGGGGGTGGAGCTGGGATTGGACCTGGGTGTGGGGCTGAGCGTGGATCTGAGCTTGGGTGACGCTGTCGGCCGGGCCCAGGCCGAGGGCGACGTGGTCCAGGGTCTGGGCGGGTTGACGTTGGCCGATGGCCACGAGCAAGGCCTTGGCCCGGGCCGCCCGCTCCGCCAGGGTCAAGCGCTGGCCCAGGTCTTGAGCGGCAGGGCTATCCAAACCCGCGGCAGCCTGGTCAAAGCCGTCTGCGACCTCATCTCGGGCCAACGCAGCTGGGCCACCCACCAGAGCGTGTACCGCTGCGGCGTTGGCCGCCACCTCGGGCGCGTCCGCGGTCATTGTCAGCGTTTCCGCTGTCCCGATCTGCGCCAGCGGCGTCGTTCCGTCCGTATCCGCCAGCCGGGTCTTCCCCGCCTCGTCCGT
>JADBKO010000094.1 GCA_014896355.1 Bacillota bacterium | reverse complement strand
GATACCCGAAGATCACCTCCACCCCGGCCCGGCGCAGGCCTTCCACGAATATGGCAGCGCCGCTCGAGACTTTACTGTTGCTCCCCAAGTTGGACTCACTCCTTGCACGCCCGGACGGACAAAAAAGACCCCCGACTGCCTACGCTATCGCTCGGTTCCGCGCTAGGCAATCAGGGGTATGCTCAGGCACATCACGCACACGGGACTACCCGCTGCCACACGGACGGCCCGGTTTGGGGCTACGGCCCGGACGGAAGCACCGCCTCCGCCGCGCCCGGCTCTGCTACTCACTGCTTGCCCCAGTCTCCACTGTCCCTGCTTGCCTACGCGCGCTTCGAGCTACTGTCGAAAAACCGCTGGCGGGCGGCCGGCATCCGTGGGTCTGGCCACCGCTTGGCTTCACCCGCACTTCTGAGCTACAATGATCTCCAGGCTACGGTATTCCAAAGGCCCTTGGGTCCCGTTTATGCCGGCGCCGGCGAATCTGAAACCGGCCCTGATGCCGGTTTCAGGCGGGTACAAAAAAACTCCCGCCCCGCCCACGGGGTGAGAGTTGATCCCACGGTACCACCCGGATTCGCCGCCGCCTCACGGCTGCAGCCTTTGTGGGCCGCGCACCACAATATGTGCTGCGGCCCGCGGAGTAACGGTCCGCCTGCCTGGTACTCCCAGGCACTCCGTCTGGACTTGCGCAGGGCACCGGCCGCTGCGGTGGGCCCAGAAGCTCCCGGGTGAGCTCGCCGCGGGGCCGGCACCGGTTCGCACCTGCCACCGGTTCTCTTGGCCTGCGCCGTCGCGGCTTATCCCGTTCCTCGCCGTTGCCAGTGTTTATTGTCTTGCATGCTATCACCGCCTTCGCGCTCCTGTCAAGGGGAAATCGTGCATTTTTTCCCGTACACGGAGGGCAACGTACATGCAAGGCCAATTTGCTCACGGGAGATGATCGCCATGGTCCAGCCCCTTCGAACCGCCCGCCAGCCGTCTGCTGCCAGGCGCCGGCGCCGCGGAGGCGCCTCCAGAACTGCCACGCTGGCCCGTTTCCTGTTGCTGGCGCTGCCGTCCACAGCCCGGGAGCTGCGGGCCTGGCGGCAGGAGGCAGCCGCCTGCCCAGATGCGCACCTGCGCCGCCTGGCCCTGGCCAGCATCGAGGCGAAGGCGTTTCATTGCCTGGGGGGATCGGTCTTCAGCGTCTGGCCGGGCAGCTGCCGGCGCACCCTGGTCCAGGCCATCGTGGCCCTTCAGACCATCAGCGACTACCTGGACAATCTGTGCGACCGGGCCGGGGTCCAGGACGGGCGGGCATTTCGCCAGCTACACCAGGCGTTTCTGGATGCCCTGGACCCTGCGGCGGGCTCTCGTCCAGAACCTGAGTATTATGCTCTCTACCCCTACCGGAACGATGGAGGCTATCTGACCCGGCTGGTGCAGGCCTGTCAACAGGCGGAGGCGGCGTTACCCGCTTACGCTGCAGTAAGAGCCCAGGCCCGCCAGCTCGGAGAGCGATACTGCAGCCTGCAGGTCCACAAGCACCGCGAGGAAGCCGTCCGCGAGCAAGCGTTGCAGGACTGGCTCCGGCCTCTGCTGGAGAAGTTCCGGAACCAGGTTTTCTGGTGGGAGCTGGCTGCAGCTACAGGCTCCACTTTAGGCATCTTCGCCCTCTATGCCCTGGCATCCGGGAAAGCGCCTGCGCCGCCGAATCCAGCAGCGCAGGAGGGGACGTCTGCGCAGGACGGGCCTTCTGCGCAGGCTGCGGCCGATGCGGTGGTGGAGGCCTACTTTCCCTGGATCGGTGGGCTGCACATTCTGCTGGACTACCTCATCGACCAGCAGGAGGACCGCCTGGGCGGAGACCTGAACTTCGTAGAGTACTACGGCGGACCAGCGGAAGCCGCTGGCAGACTGAGCTTTTTCCTGCAGAAGTCTCTGGACGCCTCCGGCCGGCTTCCCGACGCAGCGTTTCACCGCACGGTCATCGAGGGGCTGCTGGCCATGTATCTGTCGGACCCCAAAGCCCGGGCCCCGGAACTGCAACCGGTGCGCCAAGCATTGCTGGGGCAGGGCGGTCCCGGCACCCGGCGCCTGTTCTGGCTCTGCACGGCTCTGCGCCGGGCTGGAGCGCTCTGATTCGCCCCGGCCCCCCGCCTTCCCACCCGTTTCCGGCCTCCAGGCACGGGATGGCCGGGGCGCATCCTTTCAGCCCAGCTTCACCTCCACGCCGCCCATGATGCTGGTGCAGAACAGGCGCACTTTTCTCGCCGGGGTTCCTGCGGCGGCGGCTCCTTTGTAGGTAGCGCTCAGGGTGGTCAGGATACCGCCGCGTTCCTCCCGAAGAAACTTCAATCCTCCCAGCACCGCCGTACCCTGGCCTTCCACCTCCAGATCGGCGGGGATGTAGACTTCAATGCCCCCCATGAGCGCCGCCAAAACCAGGGTGGTTTCCCCCTGCGGGATCTCCGCCCGGGTCAGGTCCAGATCCACGCTCCCCATGCAAGCGATGAAGCGGCCGTTCTGCAACCTCCAGCCCGGGTTTTTCATCTCCACGCCGCCCATGACGGCCCAGTGGGTCCCGCCGCTAGCCACAGCTGTAGAGTTCAGCGTTCCCCGCAGAATGGCCCAGCCCGCCAAAATGACGATGACCGGCCAGAAGATCCGCCACAGAACGGAGAAGTCAAACTGGAACAACCCCAGATTGCGCAACAGGATCGCCAAACCCAGCAGGGCCACCACCCAGCCGGTGACAAAAAGCCCCATATCCCGGCTGGCCCGCCCTTCTTCCCGGGTCCAGACGGATTTGCGGGTCCCCCAGTCCACCCCCAAAAGAATCAGCAGCACCGGCCAGTAGGTTTCGATCACCTCTCCCATGCGGACCTGTGTGAGGCCCAAATTGTTCAGCAGCCACACGGCACCCAGGATGATCAGGGCGATCCCCATCACCAC
>JADBKO010000093.1 GCA_014896355.1 Bacillota bacterium | reverse complement strand
ACGTTCAGGCGCTGCAAGCCTGCCTCCGTGAGAACGTACGTGTTCTCGATGCCCACGGCTCCCAGGCCGGGAAAAACAAACTTCGGCTCGATGGCCAGAGTCATGCCCACCTGCAGTGGGATCTCCACGCGGGCTGCCAGGGGCGGAAATTCGTCCAGCTCCAGGCCGATTCCGTGCCCCACGAAGCGGGCCTGGCTGTCGCCGTAGCCCATGAAATAGGGCAGCAGCCCGCTGGCCTCCGCCATCTCCCGGGCCAGGCCATACACCTGCGCCGCCGTCATCCCCGGCCGCAGGCGCTCCTCCAGGGATGCCAAGATCGCCCGCGCCAGAGACTCTGCCTGGGCCAAGGGGTCCGGCAGCCGCCCCAGCACAATCATGCGGGTCTGGTCCACCAGATAGCCCTCCGATCCGCCGACCAAATCCACCAGCACCGCCTCATCCGGTTGCAGCCGGCGCCATCCCGCGCCCTGGGGGAACACCGGTGTCAGCCCCGGGCCGCCGGTGGGGCTGTCCACGCAAGACGGAACCCCGCCGCTGGGGCCTGAAAGCACGTGCCCATACAGCATGGCCTGGTTGAAGGCCCGCATGCGCACCAACCCCGGATGCCCGGCCCGCCGGCCTGCAGCTTCGATCTCCGCCGCCAGTTCGATTTCGCGTACCCCGGGCTTGGCCGCAGCGCGGGCTGCCGCAAACATGGCTGCCGCCACCTGGGCCGCCCCCGCCATGCGCTCCAACTCCCACGGGCTTTTGACCGCCCGCAACGCCCGGATGAGGGGCGAGACATCCACCCATTCCACGCCGGGGAGCAGCTCCTGGAAAAACCGGTACTGCGCCACCGGCAGGACGTCCCATTCCAAGCCCAGGCGGCGCGGCAGGCGGCCATACCAGGCCTGCAGCCGCTGGGGAAGCTGCCGCAGGCTGGGCAGAGGCTCAATCTGCTCCCACCCGCTCTCCGCCTGGGCCCGGGAGAAGCTGCGCCGCACCAGCAACAGAGGCGGCGGCAGGCCCTGGTCCGCGGCCGTGGCGGAGCCTGCCACCAACGCCACCCCCTGCTGGGCGGTGCCCGTGAAATAGTACAAATCCACGAAATCCTGAAGAAGCGCTGCCTCCACCTGCGCCGCCTGCAGCCTTTCCTGCAGCTGCTCCACCCGCCGGTTCAGCTCACTTTTGGGCACGTTCGCTGGACCGGCCCAGTCCGCCCTGGCATTCATGCTCTGCGCCCACTCCTCCTTGCCTGCCGCCGTCCGCCGGCGCCGGGTTCCCGCCCGGCCCCGGGACGGGGGCGGCGATCCTGCCTGATCGAGGACCCTGCCTACCCTGCCTTATCCAGGCCAATTCCCCGCCACCCGGCGCCATTCCTTCTGTAACGAATCGGCAACAAGGCCCAGGTATGCTCAGGTGGATGCTCCGGACGCGCGCGTGCCCGGTGGGGCGAGAATATCCGGGCAACATGAGGGTCTAGATACTTTTGGGAGTCCAGATACTCCAGATGCTGTGGTGAAAGGGCCTCGCGGTGCAATTTCACCTGCCAAGCCAGGGGGGATCCTGTTGGCCAGTATTGTGGTATCCGATCTGCGCAAGGCCTACGGCGCGGTTAAAGCGTTGGATGGCATCAGCTTTCAGGTGGAAGCCGGTGAGGTTTTCGGCATGCTGGGCCCCAACGGCGCCGGCAAGACCACCACCGTGGAGATTCTCGTGGGCCTGCGGGAACGCGACGGTGGGCACGTGTCGGTGCTGGGCTTCGACCCCGCCCGCAATCCGCAGGAGGTCAAAGACCGCATCGGTGTTCAGCTGCAGACGTCTTCGCTTTTCCCGCATCTCACCGTGCGGGAGATCCTGGTGCTGTTTTCGTCCTTCTACCGGCACAAGGCCGCGGCGGACTCGGTGGACTCCCTCATCGCCCGCGTGGGCCTGCAGGAGAAGGCCAAGACCCAGACCCGCCATCTGTCCGGCGGCCAGCTGCAGCGCCTGGGGTTGGCCACAGCCCTGGTCAACGGCGGCGAAGCCATCTTCCTGGACGAGCCCACCACCGGCCTGGATCCCCAGGCCCGCCGCACACTCTGGGACATCATCCTGGATCAGAAGCGCCAGGGCAAAACGGTGTTTCTAACCACCCATTACATGGACGAGGCGGAGCGCCTCTGTGACCGGGTGGCGGTGGTGGACCACGGGAAAATCATCGCCCTGGGCTCTCCCAGCCGGCTCATTGCGGAGCATTTCCAGGAGCGGGCCCTGGAATTCAGTGAGCCCCGCCTGGCCCATGATGAGCATCTGGCCAGCTTGCCCGGCGTGGGGCGGGTCCAGTTCGAGGACGGGCATATCACGCTGTACACCCAGGACGTTCCCCAGAGCCTGGCCAGTCTCATGGAATACGCCAACCAGGCCGGGGCTCCCATCGCGGATCTGACCGTCCGCAGCGCCACCCTGGAGGATGTGTTCCTCAAGCTGACAGGAAGGAGAATCCGAGAGTGAGTACGTTCTGGCAGTTGACCGTGGCCACCCTGAAGGACCTTTTGCGCGACCGCATGGCCACCTTCTGGTTTTGGCCTTCCCTTTGCTCTTCATCCTTCTCTTTGGCATGATCTTCTCCAACATGGGCCAGAACGTCCACTACAAGATCGGGGTGGCCCTGGAGGAAAAGGGACCTGTGGCCGAAGGCGTTCTGCGCGCCCTCCAGTCGGTGCCGGTGTTCACGGTTTACACCGGCAGAGAAAAGGCCGAATTGCAGGCCCTGAAAAAGGGCGAGCGCAGCTTGGTCGTCGTGCTGCCGGCGGGAATGTCTCTTTCGGCCATGATGGGGGTGCCGGCGCAGATTCCGGTTTACTATGACGCCACGGACCGTATGAGCAATCAGGTGCTGCTGCCGGCGGTGAGCCAGATCTTCGACGAGGCCGAGCGGCGCATGACCCGACGCCCCAAGATCTTCTCCGTGGCGGCCCAGGCCGTCAATCCCAAACAGCTCAAAGAGATCGACTACCTGCTGCCCGGCATCCTGGCCATGGCCCTCATGCAGCTGGGGTTGTTCGGAGCCCTGCGCCTGGTGAGCCTGCGGGAGCAGAAAATCCT
>JADBKO010000092.1 GCA_014896355.1 Bacillota bacterium | reverse complement strand
GGGGCTTTGGCAGGGACCCTGTTGGCGGCTACCCCGCTCATGTTCACCAGTGTGGCGACGGCTGTCGCCTTCAAGGCTGGAGTGTTTAACGTCGGTGTCGAGGGGTCCATGTACCTGGGAGCCTTTGCTGCGGCCTGGGTGGGCTTCAGTTGGGTAGGTCTACCCGGGCTGGTCCTGGTTCCCGTGGCGATTCTCCTTGCGGGGATCGTGGGCGCGCTATGGGCTTACCTACCGGGATACGCCAAGGCATACCTGGGGGTGGACGAAGTCGTCACCACGTTGCTTTTGAATTACGTGGCCATAAGCTTCACCTCGTATCTTGTGACGTATCCGTTCATGAGCCCGGGGGCCGCCAACTCCATGAGCCCGCAGATCGCCCCCCAGGCCCACCTTCCCTCCATCTGGCCTCCGTCTCAGCTCAACGTTTCGTTCCTTTTGGCTGTTGCCGTGGCTGTGGGGGTCTGGTTTCTGATGCGCCACATGACCACGGGATACGCCATTCGCGTGGTGGGAACCAACTCCCGGTTTGCCCGGGTGGTTGGAATCTCCCCGCCCGCGGTTATGGTGGGCGCGATGCTGATGAGCGGGTTCATCGGAGGGCTCGCGGGGGCCACCCAGGTGTTGGGGGTCAACTATCGCTTTGTCGGTAATTTCTCGCCCGGCTATGGCTTCGACGGGATCACCATCGCGCTGATGGCCAACAACGACCCTCTGGGTGCAATCCTGGGTGCGATCTTGCTCGGAGCCCTTCGCAGCGGGGGAGCCACGGTACAGCTTTTCTCGAACATCCCATTGGATCTTCTGAATGTCCTTGAGGCAGTCATCATCCTGCTCGTCACCGTGGACGTCGCCGGTTGGAGGCCATCCCGTCTGTTCACAGCCATTCTGAGCCGGAGGAGAAGGCACTATGCTGGGGCTGTTGGTGTCACTCGTTAGAAGCTCTCTGGATGCTTCAGCGCCGTTGCTCTTGGCGGCGATGGGAGGCATCTTTGCCCAGCAGGCAGGGGTGCTGAACATCGGGCTGGAGGGTATGATGCTCTTCGGGGCTTTTGCCGGCGTGATCGTGTCGTTCCTCACTCATAGCGTGCTCTTGGCCGTACTTGCCGCAGCCGTGGCCGGGCTGCTCATGGCAGCCTTGTTCAGCGCCTTTGCCATCGCCCTGCGGGCCAATGTCGTTGTTGTCGGTCTGGCGATCAACATCGCCGCCGTGGGCCTGGCCGGGTACCTACTGCCCGTGGCCTTCGGCGTTCAAGGAGCATTTGCTCCCCCGGGGCTGACGGGTCTCGCGACCATCGATGTCCCGCTGCTGGCGGGAATTCCCGTGGTGGGAGGGATCCTGCAGGGCCACACGGCCCTGGTTTATCTGGCCTGGCTATCCGTCTGGGTGACAGCCCTGGTCCTGTACCGGACTGTCTTCGGCCTGCGGTTGCGCGCCACGGGAGAAGACAAAGAGGCCGCTCTCGCGGCGGGAGTGCCGGTGGTGCGGCTGCAATGGGCCGGTGTCTTATGTTCGGGCCTCTTGGCGGGCATCGCGGGAGTACAACTCTCCCTGGGGGAGTTGACCCTGTTCAACAAGAACATGACCGGAGGACGGGGTTTTATTGCTTTGGCCGCCTTCTATTTCGGCGCCAACCGCCCCTGGCCCACAGCCATGGCAGCGCTCCTTTTTGGCCTTTTCCAGGCATTGCAGTATAGGCTGCAAGGCAGCGGGGTGCCGCCGCAGATCATGGAGATGATTCCCTACCTCGGGGTTGTCATATCGCTGGTAGCTGTTCAACTCCGCAAAGTGCGCGGTCAAAGGCCCATGAGGCGGAGCCAGAACGCCGCAACGGGCCCGGCGTAGCTGCTGGCTTCTGCTGGCTTCTGATGGCTTCTGCTAGCTCCTGCCGGTTTCCGATGGCTTCTGTTGGCTTCCGGTTGCTTCTGCTGGCTTCCCCCATCCCGTGGCCGTCCGCTTGCCTCGACAAATGCAGCCGGCAAGCGTTCCCCCCTCCCACCGGGGCCAGCACCCTCCCGCCACATCCCGCTAGGCGGGCGGCGGGCCTCGGTGGGAAATCCGCCAGCCATGCCACACTGAAGGCCTCTACCCTGCCTTGACGCCCCCAGCCCCTTCCGCCACGCTCCCAATCGTCCCTGCTGCGTGCCCGCCCTTGACCGTCCGGGCCGGCCTCGACCGTCCCGGGCCGGCTCTGCCCAGGAGGGATCATTTAGGGCAGGGCGAAGGATGGGGTGCCCGCGGAGCTCGTCTGCGTACTGGGCCCGCCTGCATTGGGTGCCTGTCAGGGCGCCCGGGTAGCGCGGCCCTGGGTGGACACTGAGCCCGCCTGCATACGGGCGTCTGTCTGCACATCTGCTCTCGCCTGTAGATCCATGTGGATATGGCGCGCCACTTATAGTAAATTGAAAGGGGACGCACCGTGCGGGCCGGAAAGCCAGACCATCGCCCTTCGTGCAAGCCGTACGACCGCTCCATGAAGTCCATTTTGGCCGGAGCAGAGCCCGGCTTGGCCCGGTTGCTCCTCGGACCCGGTGTCACCACCGCCAGACCGCTGCCCACCGAGACCTCCCGCGTGGAGATGCGCCACCGCGACGTCCTCCTGGACGTGGTCTGGAACGGACAGCCGGTCCTGGTGCACGTGGAATTCCAGGTCTCGCACGGCCGGCACATGCTGAGCAGGATGCTGCGCTATTATGCGGATGTGATTTCATCCCGGGGCACGCGGATTCCAGTGTACCAAGTCGCGCTGTGCCTGGGCAGCACGGTGCCCACGTCAGCGACTTATCTGTGCCACCGTTTCGCGGATGACAGCTACCTGGATTATCGTTACCGGGTCGTGGCCTTGGGCGGCCTTAGTTGGAACGACATCATCGGCACAGGGTGCCCGCGCCTGTGGGCTTTACTGCCCCTGGTGGAACGCCAGCGCCGCAGAGCGGACCCGGAGGCGTATTTGCGGGCATGCGTGGAGAAAATCGCGAGCAGCCCGCTGCCGCCAGAGGAGAAGTGCGACACGGCCTTGGCGGCTTCCGTGCTGGCCGGACTGGTGGTTCAAAGGGACCGGGTAGACCGCATCTTCAAGGAGGTCTTGGCGATGTTCGATATAACTAAATCGTCCACATACCAGTTGCTTACCGAGAAGGCGCATGAGGAGGGACGCGA
>JADBKO010000091.1 GCA_014896355.1 Bacillota bacterium | reverse complement strand
CCTACGATTCGGATGACCAGAAGGTGGTCAACGTGCGGTGCCAGCTGGTCAAAACGTTTTCAGACGAGGTTGCACCGGACGCCACGGCTTCGGCGTTGGTAAAAGCCTACGAAGATAAGGCTGCTCAATACGAAGATAAGGCTGCTCGATAGGGATGCTCACGCGGAGCATCGATCGGTCGTTTGGTTGTGATCTCCAGTTGGGTCGAGATCGGTAGTCAGGTTGGGAGCGGGAGGAGAACTCGTGGAACCAGTACGGTTTTCAGGAAATCCCATTGTCAGGCCGCAGGACGTGGCCCCTAGCGCCCCCGGTCTTGAGGTCATCGGAGCCTTCAACGCCGGTGCCGTGCAGTTTGGAGAAGAGACGGTTCTCTTGCTGCGGGTGGCCGAGACTGCGAAAATCATTGATCCCGAATACGTGCCCATTGTGACGGCGGATCCGGCTGAAGGCGCCGTGCGTGTCATTCAGGTGCCGCGGGATTCGCCGGATCTGGATATGACCGACCCGCGTCAGATCATCTATCGGGGGCGGCGGTACCTGAGCACCGTATCCCACTTGCGGTTGGCGCGCAGCCGCGACGGCCGGCATTTCACCATTGACCGCCATGCCACTGTGGCACCCCGCACACCCTATGAGATCTATGGGATCGAGGATCCCCGGATCACCCCGCTGGGGGAGGAAGGCGGGGAGGGGGGAAGGCGGTTCTTGGTCACGTACACGGCCGTGTCCGACCGGGGTGTGTGCGTAGGGCTGCTGGAGACCCGCGATTTTGTTGAGTTCCGGCGGCTGGGCATTATCTTCACCCCGGACAACAAAGACGTGGTGATCTTCCCGTCGGCGATAGACGGCCGCTATGTGGTTTTGCATCGCCCCAGCGGCAGCTACCTGGGGTCGCAGGACATCTGGCTGGCCTATTCCGACAATCTGCTGTACTGGGGCGATCACCGCCATTTGGTGCCCAGGCGCCCGGGGATGTGGGACGGGGCGCGGGTCGGTGCCGGCGCAGTACCTTTCAAGACGCCGGAAGGCTGGCTGGAGATCTATCACGGGGCAGACAGCCAGAATCACTACTATCTAGGGGCGGTGCTGCTGGACCTGCACGACCCGTCCAAGGTACTGGCCCGGTCCCGCGACCCCTTGATGTCGCCCTTGGAGACCTATGAGCAGACGGGATTTTTCAAAAACACCGTGTTTACCTGCGGAGTCGTGCCCCAGGCCGACGGAGGGTTACGTATTTATTATGGGGCTGCCGACCAGGTTACTGCCGTGGCGGACACCACGCTGGACGCGGTGATGGATTCGTTGAGATAACAGAGCTCGGGCGCATGATACGGTTGCACACCAAATCCTGGGGAAACGTCTTCGCGCTCCCGCTGGTGGAGTCTGGGCTGGCTGTGATTCTCGGCGGAGTGTTCGTGCTGCTCTGGCGGGTGCGGGATATCCGCCGCATCATCAATGTTCCGGGGCGGCAGAACATTCCCGCCGAGCAGGCAGAAGGGCTGAGGGTCGCGCTCGTCAATCTCCTGGCTCTGGAAGAGAGTTTCATAATGGTTTGGCTGGCCCTTCTATACCGGCAGACCATGTTGGCGAGCGCGGGACTGGCTGCAGGCGTTCCTCCGATACTGATTTGGCCGTTCGTGATTGGCATTCTTTTGTTGGGATTGGCAACCCTGGTGGTCGTTTTCTCGCACCTTTAGGGCGCCGGGGCTGGGGCGCTGCAGCCAGGGAGCCAGGGTTAGGGAGCTCCCGCTAGGGAGCCAGAGCGCCAGCCGGCTGGGACTCGCGCCTGGGCCGGCGGCAGGCGGCTGCAGGAATGGCCAGGGCTTCCAGAGCCGCCAGGGGCAGCGTGGGTACCAGCCAGGCCAGGGCTGCTCTCAGGCCCAGCCAGTCGGCCAGGGCCCCTGAGGCCAGGACCAGCAGCCCGCCCAAGCCGCCGGCGAAGCCGATGACCAGGCCGGAGCCGGTTCCGGTGCGGTGGGGATGCATCTCCTGGATCATCACCACGGTGAGCGGAACGGAACCCAGCAGTGCGGCTCCGGTGAGGGCGCTGGCGACGGGGGACCAGGCAGCCGGTGCCCGCAAGAACCACCACAGGCCGGCTGCGGCCAAAGCCAAGGTGCCGGCGTAGAGCGTCCGGCGCTCCGTCCGGTCGGAGAGCCAGCCGATGAAGAAGCCGGCCAGGGTGCCGGAGAGCATGAATGTGGTGAGCGCCCCGCCGGCAAAAGTCAGGCTGTGCCCTTGCTGCACCAGGTAGACCGGCAGATAGGTCTGAATCCCCGTAGCCACCCAGCTCCGCAGGATGGTGGCGGTGAGCAGGAAGAGCACTCCACGGGTGCGCACCTCCCGGCTGGCGAGCGGGGGCTCGGGAACGGGGGAGGGACCGGCCGTGGCCAGGTCGGGCAGGCCTGAGGAAGCGGCCCCAGCGGGTGCGGCGGACGGGGCGGGCGTAGCAGGCGGGGCGGACCCGGCGGAGCGGGCAAGCGGGGTGGACGTCCGGACCAACGACAACCCCAGGGTCCCCAGGGCCACTGCTTCGAGCAGTCCCGGGATGATGAGCCAGGCCAGGGAGCGCAGGCCGAAGGCTGTCACGTACCAGGTCACGAGAAAGGGGGCCCCCGCCCACCCTAGCGTGCCGATGTTCATGAAAAGCGACATGTTGAAGCCCCGGCGCCCGGGCGGAGAGACGCGGAGTGTGAGAGCCGCACCCAGCGGGTGGTAGACGGCGCTGCCTAAAATGGTGACGGTGGCCAGGACAAACAGGGCAGCGTACGAGGGCAGCCGATCCAGGAGGAGAACGGTGGCCCCCGTCCAAAGCACGGCCGCCGCGGCCAGTGCGCTGGTTCCCCGTTTGTCCAGGTAGAGCCCGAGGACCGGCTGAAGAAGCGAGCCGGTCAGAGACGTGGCGGCTGCCAGCCAGCCGAGGCTGACCGAGGAAAGGCGCCACAGTTCCTGGAACCGGGGCAAGAGCGGCGTGATGGTGGTACCGTAGAAGTCCACCAGGGTGTGGCCGAGGGCAAGCACGATCACCGCGGCGAGAACGGGTACGCCGCGCCGGGCAACCAGCGCCTTGGTCTGATCTGGGGCGAACATGTCTTCATGATACCATACGCTCCGGTGGAGGGCCAGATCCTTGCTGGGGGACATTGCCCTGCCATCAGGGACACCTTCGGAATTACACGGCCGAAAGCAGCGCGCGGTGCAGGTATTCTGCAGGGGTGGAAGGAATGGCGGAGGCAGATGTTGAATCCCGGTGACTGTAAACGGTACCACAGGCCGTAGGTACCACAGGTTATACGAGATAGGTACCACAGGTCATACGAGAAAGGTTGCATTCGCGATGGGATTCATGGATGACGCTTCATCCGGCTTCCATTCGCCCGGCTTCCATGGCCTCGGCCTGAGCCTGGGCAATCTGCCCTTTCTCTCCGCCGCCGAGACCCGCTCCATCAGTGCAGAGAATCCCACCGGGGAGAAAGGAAGGGGCGGGATGGCCACGGAGGGCACCGGTGCCCCATGCGCCCGCGACCTGGGCCAGGGATGGAAGATCTCCCCTTCTGTGGTGATCCAGCCCCATACTGTCTTCACCATGGCGGAAATTGCAGGACCCGGCGCCATCCAGCATATCTGGCTCACCTGCGCGCCGGCTGCCTGGCGTTTCTTGATCTTTCGCGCCTACTGGGATGGAGAGGCGAACGCGTCGGTGGAGACGCCGGTGGGCGACTTTTTCTGTTGCGGATGGTGCGAGCGCATCAACGTCAGCTCCCTGCCCATCGCCGTGAACCCCGCCGGAGGGATGAATTCCTACTGGTTGCTGCCGTTCCGCCAGTCTGCCCGCATCACCATGGAAAACCTGGGCGACGAACCGGTGGTCCTATATTATCAGGTGGACTACACCCTCACGGACGTTCCCGCCGACATGGCCTATTTCCACGCAGAATGGCGCCGCGACAACCCGCTGCCGTACAAGTCGGTCCACACGATCCTGGATGGCGTCTGTGGGCAAGGCCATTACGTGGGCACCTATGTTGCCTGGGGCGTTCACAACAACGGCTGGTGGGGAGAGGGCGAGATCAAGTTCTACCTGGATGGGGACCGGGATTTCCCCACCATCTGCGGCACGGGCACCGAGGACTATTTCGGTGGCGCTTGGAACTTCGAGCATCCGCAGGGACAGTATGGCCTCTACTCTACACCGTTCCTGGGCCTGGTCCAGGTCAGCAAACCCGACGGCCTCTACCGGAGCCAGCAGCGTTTCGGCATGTACCGCTGGCACATCCTGGATCCCATCCGCTTTCGCCGCGACCTGCGCGTGACCATCCAGGCGCTGGGCTGGCGTTCCGGGGGGCGTTATCTGCCGCTGCAGGATGACATCGCTTCCGTGGCGTTCTGGTACCAGACGGAGCCGCATCATCCGCACCCGCCCCTGCCGCCGCGGGATGCACTCGAGGTCATCTGACGTCCCTGGCCGGATCAGGATCGCTGGAGATCCAGCCGGGAATTCCCGCAGCAACGTGCCCAAAGGCCAGTGCTGGAGGAGTGCGCGCTCAAGTGATGATCAAGGCAGTCGTCTTTGACGTGGGCGGAGTTTTGTTGAAGATGGCCGAGCAGGAGTACAGGCAGGGAATCGCGCGCCGGATGGGGCTGGCGGTTCTGCCGGCCGAGTACGAGGAAAATGTGCCGCTTCTGCAGCGGGGAGAACTGGCGGAGGCGGCGTTTTGGTCCCGGCTGGCGGGCAGGCCGGTGGCGCCCGATGCCTTTGACGACCTTTGGCTGGCGCATTTCACCGAGGACGGCGCGATGCTGGCCCTGGCGGAGGAATTGCGGGGGATGGGGCTGCGCACGGCCATTCTTTCCAACACGCAGGCGTCCCATGTGCGGCTGATGCGGGGCATGGGCTTTCTTGAGGGGTTTGCGCCTGTGGCGTTTTCCTGCGAGATCGGGCGCCGCAAGCCGGAGGCCGTGGCGTTCCAGTGGGTGCTGGAGCGTCTGGGCCTGCGGGTCCCAGAGGTGGCCTATGTAGACGATATGCCGGAGTACGTGGAGGCGGCGGCGCGGATAGGCATCCGGGGCGTGGTACATCGGGGCAACGTGGCGCAAACGCGCCAGGCCCTTCTGGCCATGGCGGGGTCGCCGGCCGTCCCAAGGGGGGATCCGCCATAAACTGCGGATGGCGCATCACCATCGCCGGCGCCGAACAATCAGGTCTGTCCGTGGCTCGTGTTGGTTGCCCCGGAGCTGGGTGGACCAAGGTGGCCACGTGAAGTTAGGGGGATGCCTGCCGCGCTCGCAGGTGGGAGGCGGTCGAGAGGGCGGCTGCCAGACGCCGTTCCTGACCCACAGGAACCGCGAGAGCCAACACGAACTGCGGACAGTCTTCAGCGTTTTGCGAGGAGGGGGCGCATCTGCCGTTCCGGGTGGACCGTCTAGCAAACTGGCTGACGAATATCCGTTCGATGATGTAATCCAACCACGTCTCTCTTTTCCTTTCACCCCTCGATCTCCTGCCACCAACCACCGTCTGCTCTACGCGAGCTCAACAACTCAACGCTGGTTCACTCGGGCCGGGGCCTTGATGACCCGCCGCCCGTGCCAAAGTCCGACCGGTGGAGGCTGTGTCTGGTCCATGACCAACACCAGTTACGGACAGACTTGATTGTTTTTAGGGGCGATGCCGTTTTTTCGCTGCCCCCGGGCCTGGCAGCATAGGGACACGCGCTAAGCCGCCCCCGGCATTCGCGCATCAGCCCTCTCTGTCAAAAACCTTGCTCCGCGAGTCCTGGTCGGAGACCAAGGGGCTCCTCCAACCCCTCGATGACCGAAACGAGCGATTTAGATAAACAAAAGAAGGATATCGGTTATTAACGGCGAAATACACAACAAAACGAAGATTATCGATCGTATGCGAACG
>JADBKO010000090.1 GCA_014896355.1 Bacillota bacterium | reverse complement strand
ACCAGCCGGTCACTGCGGTCCGAACGGAAAAACTCCTCGAAGGAAATCAGGGGGGTGCCCAGCTTCCCCAGAGTTTGGGTAAACGGCTCTTTTCAATTCCAGCTCCGCCCGCATTTATCGGGCTGAAGGATTACGCCAGACCCTCCACGGTTCCCACCGCCCACCGTGACCCCTACCAGGGATGATGGGAAAAAGGGAGTACGTTCCCGGCGTGTCGATGATCATTCCGGCGGTCGTGCCGCACGAACCGGCAAGCCATCGCGTCTGCGCGCGCGTGACCACCCCCGTGCTGCCAGGGCAGTGCGAAAGGCCACTGCATAGACGCCAGCCAGCCTTTGAAAAGCGAGGCTTTTGCCCACGTTCGGCGCCCCCACGAGGGCAACCCGCTATCGCCAACCCACGGATTTTTGGCTCATGAGCATTCACCCGCGAAGATCCTATGATTTTCAGACAGGAAGGAGAAGTCGTGCTTGCCGCGTAAATCTCAATTTTGAAGGTGGTGGCATTATGCTGGGTAGGGACCTGGTCATCAGGACGAAACTGATACCGCCCAGGCCGAGCCGACACCTGCTTGAACGCCCGCGTCTCTCCAGACGCCTGGACGGCCTGTGGGACCGTCCGCTCACCATTATCATGGCCGGCCCCGGCTATGGGAAAAGCACTGCTCTTGCGCACTATTTCGCGGCCTGTCGCAGCAAGACATTTTGGTACGGCGTGAGCGAGGCGGACGCGGAGCCGCTTCTTTTTGCCGCGCATCTGGTGAGCGCCATCGCGCCGAAGACTGCCGAGCGGTTTCTCGCGCCTTTGGATGCGGGAGCGCGAAACCCGGACGACTTCCTGGAGGGAGTGATCGACGCCGCTCTTAACGAGATCGCGGCGGGGGGCACCGACGAGGCGGCTTTGGTGGTGGACGATTTTCACCTGGCTGCGGGGCGGGAGGCTGTGCTAAGGCTCATGGAGCACCTCATCGAGCATTTGCCGCCACACCTGCACCTCATCTTGTCCACGCGGGAGATGCCGCACTTTCGCGGTCTGGCTCGATGGCGGGTGAAGTCGCAGCTTCTCCTGATCGGCCAGGATGAGCTCGCGTTCTCCCCGGACGAGATTGCGGCTCTATATCGTCACAAATACGGCTATCGCCTCACCGCCGAACAGGTGCGCTACCTGTCCGTTCTCACGGAGGGTTGGATCATCGCTCTGGAGATGATCTGGCACGACCTGGCCGCAGGCGGGTCGCTGGAAAACATGCGGGCCAGGCTGCCCGGGTCGTTGGAGCCGTTTTTTGAGTACCTGGCCCAGGAGGTATTGGAAAAGCAGCCGCCGTCCCTGGCGGACTTCTTGGTGCGAACCGCGGTGCTGGCGACTCTTGACGATGAATCATGTGATGAAATCACGGGCAGGGCCGACTCTTCAGCCATGCTGCGGCAGCTGAAGGAAAAGGCCCTTTTTCTCATCGACGCGGGCGAAGGGACTTACCGGTATCACCACCTCTTCCACGGGTTCCTGAAACGGCGGGCGCAAGAGGATCAGAGCCTGTGGAGGGAACTGAACAGGCGCGCGGCGGAACTGTATGCCAAGAAGGGCGATGTCGGCGAGGCCGTCCCGCGTTTTCTAGAAGCGGGGGAGGGAGAGCGCGCGGCGGAATTCCTACTGCGGATGGCGGACAAGGTCCTCAACATGGGGCGGTTCGACAGTCTGTGGCGATGGATTGAGGAGCTTCCAACCGAGATTCTCGAACGCTACCCGGCTCTTGTGGCCTACGCCGGAGATGTGCTGCGGCTCACCAGTCGCTATGAGGAAGCCTTGAAGTGGTACGGGCGCGCCCGGGAGTTGTACGAGGGGGCGGGAGACCGCCTGGGAATGAGCCGCGCCGTGGAAGGCAGCGCGCGCGTGTACCTTGATACTGTACAGCCGTCGCGAGCGGGACAGTTGCTGAAAGAGGCAGTCCGCCTCCTCGGCAAGGAGGGCGATCAGGCGCGGAAGGCGCGGCTTTTGAAACTGCTGGCGGAGAACGAGACCAACCGGGGACACCTGGCCGCGGCGGAGAAACTGGAACGCGTGGCGCAAAAGCTACTGCGAGACGGCGCCTCCGGCCTGGATGTGCGCATCTATCTTCGCACCGGGCGGCTGGAGACGGCCCTAAGGCTCTTGGAGCGCCGCCTCCAGGAGGAAAACGCCCTGAGCGACGGTCAAAGGCCCCACCGAATACCGCAGTCGCACCGCGAGACGTACATGCTCCTCTCCCTCATCTATAGTTTCATGGGACGCGCGGAGGAGGCGGTCCACGCGGCGAAAAAAGGCATCGAAGTGGGCCGGGCTCTCGGCTCTCCGTTTGTCGAGGTCGTGGGTTACATGCGGCTGGGCCACGCGTTGCAGATTGCGGGGTCCGACCGCGACCGGGCGCGGGCGCCGGCGCACTACCGGCAGGCCATTGCCCTGGCGGACAAAATCGGCGTGGAGCGTGGCAAGGCCGAGCCCTTCATGGGATTGTGCCTCTACCACGGGTTGGAAGGGGAGTCGGCGGTCGCGGAAAAGCACGGGCGCGAGGCCTTGGCGATCCTGGAGCGTTCCGGCGACGAGTGGCTGGCGGGGATGGTGCGTCTGGCGCTCGGCATCGCCTGGGTGACGGCCGGGGAGGCCGGGAAGGCGCGTGATTGCCTGGACGCGGCGGCGCGGGCTTTTGCCACGAGCGGGGACAGCTACCTCTTGGCGGCGACGAACCTGTGGGCCGCCATCCTCGCACTGCGCGCCGGAAGCGGCGACGAGTTTCGTGAGCGCTCGGCAAGCCTGCTGCAAGCGGCCCAGGCGAACGGGTACGATTACCTCTTTAGCAGGCTGACGCTGTTTGGGCCAAGGGATCGCGGCCTGTTGGCGCCGATGCTGCTGGAAGCGCGCCGGTTGGGGATACGAAGCGAATATGCGTCGTGGCTCATGGGCGAGATGGGGATTCCGCGGGTTGATTTTCATCCTGGGTATTCGCTGCGGGTGCAGATGTTGGGGCCGTTTCGCGTGTGGCGGGGGCAGGAGGAAATCTCGTCCAAGGAGTGGCAGAGGGGCAAGGCGAAGCAGCTTTTCCAGGTGCTGCTTTTGTACCGGCGGGAATTTCTCCAAAAAGAGCGGATCCTGGAGATGCTCTGGCCAGAGCTTGACCCGGACACGGCCACACGCGACTTCAAGGTAGCGTTGAATGCGCTGAACGATGCGTTGGAGCCGGGAAGGTCGGCGCGCGGGGCGCCGTTTTACATCTTGCGGCATGAGTCGTCATACGGCATCAACCTGGCGGCGGGTATCTGGCTCGATGTGGACGAGTTTGAGAGC
>JADBKO010000009.1 GCA_014896355.1 Bacillota bacterium | reverse complement strand
GGCACCCCACCGGGCTGAGGCTGTCCCCGGGCGAGTTTGCCGGCCTGATTCCGGACAGGGCGTGGAAGCGGCGCTACTACGCCCACGCAGCCCCTTACATGCAGATCTGGTATCCCATCGAGACCCTGGATGTGGCCATCGGCCAAGGCGCTGTGCTGGCCACGCCGCTTCAGATGGCCTACCTGTACGCCGCCATCGCCAATGGCGGCACCTTCTACCGTCCTTACATCGTGGACTCTGTGGTGTCGCCGGCGGGAAAGGTCATCCTGCAGAATAAACCGGTGGCCACGGGGCACATCCCCTGGTCTCCGGCCACCCGCCAAGTGGTGTACGAAGGCCTGCAGTCGGTTCCCACTCAAGGGACTGCAGCCGGAGTCTTCCGGGATTTTCCCATCCCGGTCAGCGGCAAGACGGGAACAGCGCAGATCTCTGCCCTCACCAAGGACACCCATGCCTGGTTCGTCGGGTTCGCGCCTTCGGACCACCCACAGATTGTGGTGGCAGCCGTAATCGAACGGGGCGGTGAAGGTGGGGCCTCGGCTGCTGCGGTGGTCCGCAAGGTCATGGCCGCCTACTTCGGCCTGAGCCATCCGCTGCCGCAGCCGCCGTTCCGGGTGGCTGCCGGCGCCGGCAGCCCCGGCAGCCCCGGCCGCTCCTCCGCCACTCCGTCCCCTGTCACAAATCCAGCACCAGCAGGGCGTTCAGCACCGTGATCACCGCCACCACGGCCCACAGAACCGCCTGGTTCAGGGCGCTGTTGGCGTATTTCCCCATGACCCGGCGCGAAGAGGTCAAGGCCACCAGGGCCACCGCCGTGACCGGCAGTTGAATGCTCAGGGCCACCTGGCTCCAGACCAGGGATCGCAGCGGGTCGGCGGCCACCAGGGCCAACAGCAGGGCTCCCGCCAGGGGAAGGATCATCCCCGTCCGGGTCGCGGGATCCCTGGCCTGGATGGGTTTGCCGAACATCCCTGCGAATATGGTTCCGCCGGCCATGGCCGCCGTGGCGGAAGCGGAAATGCCCGCCAAAAGCAGGGCCAGGGAAAACAGCAGCGACGCCAGCTCTCCCACCAAAGGCTGCAGGGTGGCGGCGGCCTGGGGCAGGGTGGTCACCGCCACCCCGCGCCGGAAGAACACGGCCGCAGCCACCACCAGCATGGCGGCGTTGATGGCCCATCCCACCAGCATGGACGCCAGGGTGTCCAGAAACTCGTAGCGCAGCTGGCGGTGAATGACGGCCTCGTCCTCCAGGTGCCACTGGCGGGACTGGATGACCTCAGAATGCAGGAACAGGTTGTGGGGCATGACCACCGCACCCACGACGCCCATGATCATGGCCATGGAGCCCGCAGGAATGCGGGGAAGCACTGTACCGGCAGCCACTTGGCGCCAATCCGGATGGACCAGCAGTACCTCCACCAGGAAAGAAAAACCGATGATGGCGACAAACACCAGGATGGTCCGCTCCAGGGAGCGGTAACCATTGGTCTGCACCAGAATGCCCACGCCGGCGGCAACCAGCAGAGCACCCAACGGGATGGGCAGCCGGAAAAGGATGTTCAGCCCCACGGCGGCCCCCATCACTTCGGCGAAGGCCGTGGCCACCGTGGCCAGCAGGGCGGTATACAGGACCAGCCGGGACACCGCCCGGCGGAAATGGCGGGTGGCCGCTTCGGCCAGGCACAGTCCTGTGGCGATCCCCAGGTGCGCGGCGTTGTGTTGCAGGAGAATGAGCATGACGGTGGAGAGCGCCACCACCCAAAGAAGGGCGTAACCGTATTGGGATCCCGCCACCACGTTCGTGGCCCAGTTGCCGGGATCGATGAACCCCACGGTGACCAGAAAGCCTGGCCCCAGATACTTAAAGACCGCCCACATGGGCGAGGGAGAATGCGGCGACTTCACGATACGGCTCCTTGCCTTGAGATCCTCGGGGGCCTCGTGGGCTCCGGGCGAGGCGGGATGATACGGCCTTCCCCTCCGCCATTATACATCGCCAGATACGATGTTGGCCGCAGTCCTAGGCTTCGAGCGCCGACGACCTCCCGCCGGTGCGTTGACACACGGTGGCTCCCGTAGTAGGATTTAGGAGCAAACGAAACCCATCCGCAAGGTGGTGGTGAGTGTGGACGCCGGTCCTGGTATAAGTAGCCCGGACCATTGGCAGGTGCCGGCTGGAAAACCGCATTCTGCAAACCAGGCTGGCCGGAAAGAGCGCCGGCCTGTGCAGGTGGACCGGATGGCCACGCGGATGCCGGCAGCGGTTGGGCATGCCAGAAGGGGAGAAGAGTAAGGAAACCGTGTGAACGTCGCAGTCCAAAAGCCGGTCCCCTCCTGATCTGCGGGATTGGATCTGCGCCAGCGCCATCGGCCTGTGACGGTCCCGCTGGCTGCGCTCCTGGCCTCGATTTTTCCTCATGGTCTGCCCGCCGCTCCGTGTCATCCTCCCCGCCATCCGTGAACGATTAAACAATCTCCCAGCGTGGCACCTTCCTAAACTGAGGGAGGTGGGATCCATGGCCATCGTGCCGGAAATCCACGCCAGCCGCCTGTTGGCCAAGACCGTGGTGGACAACCGGGGAGAGAAGGTCGGGCAGGTGGTGGAGCTTTTTGTGCGCACGGATGAGGCGTTGCCGCCCCTGGTCGCCATCGAAGTGGCCTGCAGGGGCAGGGGAGGCAAGCGCCGCATCATCGCCTGGAGTGCCATCCAGGTGCTGGTGCGGGAATACCTTTCGCTCACCGTGCCGCAGGAGCAGGCCCCTTCTGTGGACCTCTCCGCCGCACCTTTCATGCCTGTGAAGCGGACCCTGTTCGACAAGCAGATTGTCGACATGAACGGCCTGAAGGTCGTGCGGGTCAACGATGTGAAATTCAACGAAATCGGCGGGGAACTGCGCCTGGTGGCCGTGGATGTGGGCCTGCGCGGACTGCTGCGCCGCTTGGGCCTGCGCTTCCTCGTCCACTGGGTGGAGTCCCGCTTCCACCGGGCTTTGCCCGATACTCTGATCCAATGGGCCGATGTGGAGCGCATCGATACCGAGGACGGCGCCGGCCAGGTGAAGCTGGGCGTCCCTTACGAGCGCCTGGCCAAACTGCGCCCTGCAGACCTGGCGGATATCGTGGAGGCCTTGAACGCCCGCCAGCGCAGCGCCTTGCTGGGCGCTTTGGACCAAAGCGTGGCCGCCGAGGCCCTGACGGAAGTGGAGCCCGAAGTCCGCTCCCGCATTCTGGCCCATCTGGGCAGCGAACGGGCCTCGGACCTGCTGGAATCCATGCCTGCCGACGAGGCGGCCGATATTCTCAGCGACCTGCGCCCGGACCAGGCGGAGGCCCTGCTGAACGCCATGGAGGCCGGCGACGCCCAGGAAGTGCGGGAATTGTTGGAATACGAAGCGGACACCGCCGGGCGGCTCATGAGCACCGAGTTTATCGGCCTGCAAGGCCAATGGACTGCGGCCCAGGCCATCGACGAGCTGCGCCGCCTGCAGCCCAAGCCCGACGTGGCCTACTACCTTTACATCATCGATGAGGAAAAACACCTGAACGGGGTCCTTTCCTTGCGCGATCTGATCATCGCCCCGCCGGACCGGCGGCTGGCGGAAATCATGCACCGCGATGTGGTGGCCGTGCATGAGGAGGACGGCAAGGACAAGGTGGGCGAGATTCTGGCCAAGTACGATCTCTTGGCCCTGCCGGTGCTGGACGACGAAGGGCGATTGGTCGGCGTGGTGTCCCTGAGCGATGCTGTGGATGACATTTTCGCTGCAGACCGGCACAAGCCCCGCTGGTGGGCGCGGTGATCCGCCCCGGCCCGGATGTCCCGAGGAGGCAGCCGGATGCCGGGGAGAGGCAGAGAAGGAGGCGAGACCATGCTCTTTGCCCGCCTTTGGGAGCGTCTCACGGACCGTCTGCGGCAAAATCGCCGCCTGCAGGGCCTGATCCTGGTGTTGTCCATCATCGGCCCCGGGTTGGTCACGGCCAACGCGGATAACGACGCCGGCGGCATCGCGACCTATGCCACTGTGGGCGCCCAGTTCGGTTACGACATGCTCTGGGGGCTGCTCCTGGTCACCATCAGCCTGATAGTGGTCCAGGAGATGTCCGCCCGCATGGGCGCCGTCACCGGCCGGGGCCTGGCGGATCTGATCCGGGAGGAATTCGGCGTCAAGTGGGCCTTCGTAGCCATGCTGACGCTTCTGGTGGCCAATGTGGCCGTGACCGCGTCGGAATTTGCCGGCATGGCCGCAGCTCTCGAGATTTTCGGAATCAGCCGCTATCTGACCATCCCCGTCATGGCGTTGGTCATCTGGTGGGCTGTGACCGCCGGTTCCTACCGGGCGTTGGAAAAGGTCTTCCTGGCCCTGGCCTTGACGTTTTTGACCTACATCGTGTCGGGCTTCATGACCCACCCGGACTGGGGAGTGGTACTCCGGCATCTGGCGGTCCCGACGTTCCGCCTGGACCCCCAGTTCATGCTGCTTTTCGTGGCCATGGTGGGGACCACCATCACGCCCTGGATGCAGTTTTATCTGCAGGCCTCCGTGGTGGATAAAGGTCTGAGCGCCAAAGACGTGGGCTACGAACGCCTGGATGTGGCGGTGGGGTCCCTTTGGTCGGATCTGGTCTCATTCTTCATCATCGTCAGCACCGCAGGCACATTGTTTGTGCATCACGTGCGGGTGGAAACCGCCGCCGACGCTGCCCGGGCCCTGGAGCCCTTCGCTGGGCCGTACGCCGCCGCGCTGTTCGCCATGGGGCTGTTCGGGGCTTCGGTGCTGGCTGCGGCGGTGCTGCCTCTTTCCACGGCCTACGCCATGAGCGAGGCCTTCGGGTTTGAGCGCAGCGTGAACCGCTCCCTGCGCGAAGCCCCCGTTTTCTTCAGCCTTTTTACGGCCATCGTGGCCATCGGAGCCTTGCTGCCGCTGATCCCCGGGCTCTCCCTGATCCGGGTCATGCTGTTTGCCCAATACCTGAACGGCTTCCTGCTGCCGGTGATTTTGATCTTCATGCTAAAACTCATCAACAATCGGCAGCTCATGGGCAAATATGTGAACGGCCCGGTCTACAACCTCATCGTCTGGGTCACGGTGCTGTTCATCATCGCCCTGACGGTATTGCTGCTGGCCGGCAGCCTGTTCCCGGGGCTCTTGACCTGAGCGGCCGTGGGTTTGGACGGGGCGGCCGCGGCCCGGCCCGCCGCGCAAATCGGTGCCTGCGGCGGGCCGGGCCGCTCCTGCCGCTCCTGGGCGGATGGACGGCGGGAATAGCAGGCTAGCGGCCGAACAGCGGCCGCAGGGCCGGGTACAGGTCCCGGTACAGTCCGTAGGCCTTGGCATACGCCGCCCGCCGCGCCGGGTCGGGCGAGAGCCGGTCCTCCACGCGGATCGTCGCCCGGCAGGCCTCTTCCACCGAGGCGTATGCCCCCGTACCCACGGCGGCCAGCAGCGCCGCACCGAACGCCGGCCCCTCGGCGGAGCTCACCACCGCCGTCTCTTTGCCGAACACGTCCGTCTGCATCTCCCGCCACAGGCGGCTGCGGGCGCCACCGCCGGAAAGCCGCACCTGGCGCACCTCGATGCCGAGGTTCTCGATCAGGCCCAGGCAGTCTTTGAGGCTGAACGTGACGCCTTC
>JADBKO010000089.1 GCA_014896355.1 Bacillota bacterium | reverse complement strand
CCAGGCTGTGCCGGAGCTGGGCCGGGGTGTTCCAGACCCACTCCTGCCCGGGCAGAGAAAGGTCCCCCCGCTGCAGAAAGCCTTCCTGGCCGTTGGGCAAGCGCACGGGCAGCCAGCGCTCGGCCTCTCCCGGGTCGGGCGCGGTGGGATCTTGCAGCGCCACCTGGACGCCGATGGGCAAGGCGGCCAGCAATTTGCTTTCCACCGAGGGGCCGGCATAGACGTTGGCAAACAGGCTACGCACCGCGGCGGCTGCCTGGGCGGGCGCAGGATGTCCCGGCTGCCCGTCGGTGGCGGGTAGGAACCCCTCATAGCCGTCATAGTCCAAGGCCACGCGCCACCAATGGGCAGGGTAGAGGGGCCGTTTGACCGATTGTCCGTCCGTTTGTGGCGTGCCTTGGGCCCCCGCTTCGCCGGCGCCTGTGGTCTGAGCCAGGATGCGAAAGGTTTCGCCCATTTTCGCCTGCGTCACGACTTCGCTGTTCACATCGGCAGCCCGGTGCAAGCAGGCCACCACTGCCGTTACAAACCCAACAGATGTACTCACCGGCGTATCCACCGGACGGTCCATTCCCACGGGTGTCTCACTCCTGACGCACGTTCAGCTCAAGGTCGGGGTCCAGATTCCTTTGCACGGCCTGCGGGTCCACGGTGAGGCCCAACCCGGGTCCTTCGGCCAGGAACTGGCGACCGTCTGCATATTGCGCACCCGTGCCGGGAGCCCCCAGGTCATCGGCCAGATCGAAGGCCCCATCCAGGTCGATGTAGTGGACATTGGCCAGGCCCAGGGCCACGCTAAGTCCTGCGGTGATGCCCACGCGGCTTTCAATCATGCAGCCAATCATGGCCCTCATGCCAGCGGCTTCAGCCATGCGGACCAGCAAAGCGGCAGCGGACGGTCCGCCGCACTTCTGCAGCTTGACGTTGATCATGTGCGCGGCGCGCCGCTCCAGGATGGGGATCAGGCTGGCCGGATCCTTCACGGCTTCGTCGGCGCAAATGGGGATGGGGCTGTGGCGGGTGACCTGGGCCAGCCCGTCCAGATCGGCGGCGGGCACAGGCTGCTCGATGAACTCCACCTGCTCCCCGGCCAGGCGCGTGGTGAGTTCCATGGCCTGTGCCGGGGTATAGCCTTGGTTGGCATCCAGATAGAGGGGCCAATCTGTCCCCAGGCGCTGGCGCAATGCCTTCACGCGGGCCACATCCTCGTCAAGGTCCAACCCGATCTTGACCTTGATGTGGCGAAAGCCGCGCTCCAGCAGGCTGGCTGCCTCCTGGACCGTCTCCTCCAGCCCCTTGATGCCGATGCTGGCGCTGGCCCAATGAGACGGGCGCGCTTGTCCCATGAGCTGGCGCAGGGACCGGCCCAGGGCTTGGCCCCGGAGATCCCACAAGGCTGTGTCCACGGCGCAGCGGGCCGAAGGCATGCCGGCGAGATCGCGCTCCAGAGCTTGGCGCAGGCCTTCCCGATCAAAAGGGTCCCGGCCCGGCAGGTTGAGGGCCACCCATTGGGACAGGGCGCGGTACACCTCGGCCCGGTCTTCGCCCGTCACTTCTTTCACCGGCACCGCCTCACCCCAGCCGGCGTGGCCATCGTCCGTGGCCAGGCGCAACACAAGGCTCAGGCAGGCTGTGCGGGTCGCATAGGCCACGCGGAAGGCAGTCCTTTTGGGGATGCGGACCGGGAAGACTTCGGCGCTGCGGATGCGCATGGATCCGGGCCTCCTTCCGCACCACTATTCGTTCCCGCCCACAACGATTCCTTCCCGTCCGGACCGGCAGGCGTGCCAATCCCCTGCCGGCACGCGCCGCGGCGGAGTGGAAAGGCGGTTGCACTGCCAGCAGCAGGGGAAACGGATCGCCGTGGCGTATGATGTGGCGGATGATCAGGTGGACGGCGAGGTGCCGTAAAGAGGAGGATCATCGTTGAACCGGATGCGATCTTGCGGGGCTGGAGCGGCGCCGGACAAAGAAGGGCAAGAAAGCGGCGGGATCCGCATCCAGCCCCTGGACTCCGGCGACAGGCCATGGGCGGCGCGGTTCGTGGCGGAGCGTCGGGGCACAGATCACATGGTGGTCCACGGCACGGTGTACCGGCCGCGGGATCTGCCGGGATTCGTGGCCCTTCAGGGGGGCGAACGGGTGGGCCTCGTGACTTACCCCATGGAGAAAAGCACAGGGCAGGACGATTGCGAAATCGTGAGCCTTGATAGCGCGTCCCCTTCCCGCGGCATCGGCACCGCTTTGCGGCAGGCCGTCGTTCATGCAGCCCGGCAGGCGGCCTGCCGGCGGGTGTGGCTGGTCGCCACCAACGACAATCTAGATGCTCTGCGCTTTTATCAGAAAAGAGGCTTCCGGCTGGTGGCTGTTCGTCCGGACGCTGTGGAAGAGGCGAGACAGCTGAAGCCCAGCATCCCGCAGATTGGGGATCACGGCATCCCCATTCGAGACGAAATCGAGTTGGCGATGTACCTGGACGAGAGACGCCCCCGCCCACAACCCGGCTCCGGTGTGCGACAGGAACCAGGGTGCGGCGCCACAGACCGCCGCGGGGTCCGGGCCGGCGCGAAGCGGACACTATCCGCCCTGCCGGGCATCTTCGCCGTCTGTCGCCTCCACAAGGATGCCGGCGTTCCAAACTGGGCCCTGCAAGGCCGGTGGTGGTCTGTGGCCCGCACCCCGGATGAGCTTTCCGTAGTTTGCCCGCTCCGCCAGGTCCCCAAAGGGGTCCCATGCGAACCGGGCCGGCGTTGCCTTCAGGTGGCCGGACCATTGGATTTCACCCTGACCGGGGTCTTGGCTGCTTTGGCGACCCCCTTGGCGGAGGCCGGGGTCAGCCTGTTCGCGGTATCGACCTATGATACGGACTACATCCTGGTCAAGGCTGCCGATCTTCAAAGGGCCACCCGCGCGCTGATCCAGGCAGGGCATGCGGTCACGGCCGGCTGACCCGCCGCTGCTGGAAGCAGCGGCCTCTTGACCTATCTCGACCATCTCGACTCTGGCCGAAGACATAATGGAAGAGCCGGCCCCCGGATCGTAACGCGTGGGTTATACTCGGAGTAGTAGGCTCGAATACAGAGCCACATACGAACAAGGAGGCCGGCACCATGAATTCTACCACATTTGTGGGCCTAGATGTACACAAGGATTCCATCGCCGTAGCGATTGCCCGTCAGGGCCGTCAGGAGGCAGAGCAGCTAGGAGTGGTCGCGAATACACCCGAAGCGATCCGTCGGATGTTGAGGAAGCTTGGTCAGCCCGAACGGTTGGAAGTGTGCTACGAAGCAGGGCCGTGCGGATATGAGATCTACCGGCAGCTCACCCAAA
>JADBKO010000088.1 GCA_014896355.1 Bacillota bacterium | reverse complement strand
CCGCAGGCGCTCGCCCCGTGGCGCCCGGCCAGTCCCGGGCGGACCGCGCGGCTTACTGCGGGTCGAGGGCCAGTATGAAAGCGTCCCGGCGCATCAGATCGACAAGCTCCGTACTCTCACCAAACGCAGCAATCCCGTAACTGAGTTTTGCAAGGGCCTCGTACTCGGGGCGTTGCCAGTAGCCCTTGTTATAGATGTCGCGCACATGCTGTGCCGCTGGACCGCCATCGTGCCCAATTATACGATCCGTGTAGTTCGCATCTCGCGTGATCGCGTCCAGCATCGTCCGCGCGGTGTGCCGAAGGGAATGGAAGTCGAGGCCCGGACGAGTGAGGCCCAAGGCCCTCCGGAGACGCAGGAAGAAGCCTGAGAGGTTGCGCCCCCGGTCGTCGGCCTTCGCCGGCACCTCCGGGAAGAGGAGGTCGGAAGGGGCGCCTCCGCGCAGTTCGCGGTAGCGGAGGAATCCGCATCGAACAAGGACCGGATGCAGCGGGACTTTGCGTGCGGCTGCTGGCGTCTTCACGCGGTTTCTCCCTTTGATCACGGTATGTCGGCCACCCCCCAGTTCGGCGGCATAGGCTGCATGGTCCAGTGCACGGATGTGAATGATGGCGAAGTCGTCGAGGACGTTAATGTCGCCAACCCGGAGCTGGCAGATTTCGCTTTCGCGCATGCCGCAGTAGGCACCCAGCAGGACCCCGAAATAGAAAGACGGCTTGGCATTACGCTTCAGCGCCTCCTGCGCCTCGGTAGTGAACGGCGACGTCGATTTCCATCTCTCAGAGGTAAATATCTTCTGTATTTCTGCAATGCGGAATGCATCTCGGCCATCCGATTCCGCAGTTCTCTTTTGCTTCTTTGGAGGCTTCTTTACGAGGCCCTTGAACGGATGCGGCATTCCTGCGCAGCCGGCGTTCTCGGCTGCCCAGTCCCAGAGCTCATCCAGGAATTCGATGTGCTTGAATATTGTTTTTGCCGAAAGCCGTTTTACCGAACCAGGGCGGCCGCGCGAGATCTCCACGGCGCGGCGGGCGTCCACTCGTTTGTTCCGGTTTCCAGGCACCGGGTCTGCGTAAAGCCGCGACTGCCCCCAATCGCTGCAAATGTCACTTACGTCATCCCGGAACGCGATCCCGACGTTTCGGCTGATACGGCGAAGGGGCAGGTCGCCCATGAGTTCGATGAATATACGAACCGCGGTCCCGGCATCGCGCTCGGATTCATCGTTCCATTGGCCTGCCACACGCTTCGCCTTTCGGAGGCGCTCGAAGGCGGCAGAGACAACCATATCGGGACCGATGTAGTCCTCCGAAGTCCTGCCTAGCGTTGCCGGCGGCGGCTCTGCCCCGCTGCCGGCGTCTGGCGGTGCTGGTGTGGCGGGCTCCGGGGCTGCTGGCGTGGCGTGGACGGGATTGCCGAGCGTTGCTGCGGGTTCCGGTGGAATGGGGATGCCAAGGTTCCGATCGACCTCGGTACGGTACGCCTGGATCAGTCCGGCCATCACCGCCTCGGCAGCGAGGTGGCGGGCGGTGCCCTGCGGGTTGAGGCCCAGCATGGCCAGGATGTCCTTCATGAATGGTTCGGCTGCCGAAAGGTCGTTCGCGGCCAGGTCGGCTGCGAGTAACTTGGCGATGCCCTTGGCCAGTAGGGCGCGTTCGCGCGCCGCCGCAGTGCGGGATGGCAGCGTCGCCGCCGGCGGCTTGGGCGCAGGAAGGGAGTTCTTGAGCGCATCCGCGAGGCCGGTTGGCACGGGGGCGATGCTGCCCCTGGCATCCGGCTCTTGATCGCCGACGCCATCGAGGAACCGGGCAAGTTCTTCCACTACCTCGGGGGCGAGCGGAATGGGATTGATGGCCACCGGACGGGCCCGCCCGCTGGGATCCGGACCGCGGCCCGCCCTCTCGGTCGCCAGGCGCCGGAGGATCGTGTCCCGGGCCGCCTGCATGATGGCGGCCTCGGCGCCGGGCGGGAGATTCTCGTCTTGCGCCATTAATTCCTCGAATACGGCATTGAGGGCGGTGGCAATGCGCCGCGCGGTCGCCCGGTCCTCGACCCTCAGGGAGAGGTCAAGGCAGCGGAAGCCGCGGCCCGCCCGCGGTGGCAGGCGCCGGCGCCAATACCAAACATTCCGCCTCCGGCGGAGGTGCAATTGCTGCCGCATCCGGCTCCCCCCAGCGGGGGCCCGCCAGCTGGGGGTACCGCGTGCGACATGTCGGTGCGACACGCCTGTGCGACACCCAGCCGAAGGGCCTGGGAGGCGCCAAAATCCTTGGGAAAAGCCGGGGAGTTGCTGCCGCTCAGGGGCAGACTGGCTGGGGGACCTGGATTCGAACCAAGGCTGCCCGGTTCAGAGCCGGGAGTTCTACCGCTAAACTATCCCCCAAGCAGGTGGCGGGCCATACGGTCCGCCACGGGGCGGGGAGGTAGCATTTCTGAACCCCAACCGCAACCGCCTCAGGAGGGGAAATCGAGGCAGTAGAATGTATACTTATAATAGAAAGAAGAGCGGGCGCTACCCTCCTCATTCCACCAGAGCAATCTGACGCAGGTCCAATTCCACCCACACCGCCTCGCCCACCTCATGCACCTGCAATGGGGGCGCGGTGCGCCGCAGCCGTCGGCCACCGCCCTGCAGCACCCCATGGAGCTGCCCGGCCTGCACCCGGCAGCCGTCAAAGCCGATCTCGCCGCCCTCCAGCCGGGCCTTGACCAGGTTGATCTGGCCGGTGAAGCCAGCGACGAAGCGCGTCCTCGGGCCGGTGCAGAGGAAATGCGACGCGTCCACCTACCCGATCCGCCCGTCACTCATCATCGCAATCCGGTCGGAGATCGCCATCGCCTCCGCTTGGCCACGCGTGACATAGACCTGTGATGCAGAATTCGCCATTCAGGCGGCGGATCTCGAAGCGCATCTCCTCGCGCAGGCAGGTGTCCAGGTTGGAGAGCAACTCGCCCAACAGCAGCACCGCCGGCTTCACTACGACAGCCCACGCCAGGACGACGCGCTGCTGACGGCCATCGGAAAGCTCCGCCGGGTAACGCCCGGTCAAATGGCCCAGATGCACCACTTCCAGGATCTCGGAGACGCGCCGGCGCGCCTCCTCAGTGGACAGCTTGCGCACTTCAGGCTGAAGGCGACGTTCTCCGCCACGATCGTGTTCGGCCAGATCGCGTCGCTCCGAAAGATTATGGACATCTGCCGCCACCCCGGCGGCAGTACCAGACCCGGGGCGGAGATCGCCTTGCCGCAGCCGGAGGGACCGGGCAGGGAAACGAACTCGCCCGCGGCCAGCGCCAGCTTGATGCCGCCCACCACCGTCAGCTTGCCATAGCCTTTGATCAGGCGGCGCAGATCAGGCGGGACATGTTCAGGCGACAAGCCGCA
>JADBKO010000087.1 GCA_014896355.1 Bacillota bacterium | reverse complement strand
GGATGGCGAATTGGCGGAAGGACTGGGCTCAGAAGAGCCGCCGGAGGCGGGCCCGGCGAGGTGGGCCCGACCACAGCCGTCACGGATGGCCGGGAGGGGTGGATCTTGAAAGACGGGAAGGCTGGCGCGGAAACCGGACAGATCCCGGGCTCCATGCGCGCCATGGTTCTGCGGCGCCCGGCTCCGGCAGAGGAGAAGCCGTTGCAGCTGAGCCGGGTGCCGGTGCCTTCGCCGGGCCCTGGGGAAGTGCTCATTCACGTGCACGCCTGTGGGGTTTGCCACACGGACTTGCACACGGTGGAGGGTGAGCTCTCCCTGCCCCGGCTTCCCCTGGTGCCCGGGCACGAGATCGTGGGCACTGTGGTGGCTGTGGGGCCGGCGGCTGCCGCGGGCGCCGGAACAGGTGCTGCGGCGCGCGCCACGGAGCCCGCCGCCGCGCCGGCGGCGCCGCTGCAGGTGGGCGACCGGGTGGGAGTGCCATGGCTCCACTGGGCGTGCGGCCAGTGTGATTATTGCCGCAATGGCCAGGAAAACCTGTGCCCAAGCGCCCGTTTCACTGGCCTGCAGGCGGACGGCGGCTACGCGGAGTACTGCATCGCCCCGGTGGATTTCGTGGTGCCGATCCCGGAGCGGTTCGGGGACCTGGAGGCTGCGCCTCTTCTGTGTGCCGGCATCATCGGCTACCGTTCGCTGCGGCTCAGCGGCATCCGGCCTGGAGGACGGCTGGGCCTGTTCGGCTTCGGCGCCTCGGCGCATCTGGCGCTGCAGGTGGCGCGATTCTGGGGCTGTTCCGTGTACGTGTTCACCCGCAGCGAAGCACACCGGCGATTGGCGCTGGAGCTGGGCGCCACCTGGGCGGGCCCTGCCGACGAGCCGGCGGGCTTGGATCCAGGTCCAGGCCAGGGCGCGGGTCCGGCAGGTGCCGGTCCGGAAGGCGCAGGGCTGGATGCGGCCGTCACCTTTGCTCCGGTGGGAAGCCTGATCCCCGCGGCCTTGCGGCGATTGCGGCCCGGGGGGACACTGGCCGTGAATGCCATCCATCTGGATGGACTCCCGGCCATGCCGTACGGGCTTTTGTACCAGGAGCGGGTCTTGCGTAGCGTGACCAACAGCACCCGCCAGGACGCCCGGGAGTTCATGCAGATTGCCGGGCAAATCCCGTTGCGCGTGGAAGCAGCCCCGTATCCGCTGGAGGACGCCAATCAGGCCCTGCTGGACATGAAAAAGGGCCGGATCCGCGGCGCGGCGGCGGTCCTGCAGATTGTTGCGAGGCATTGAGGTGCGCATTTTACAGATTTTGCCGTACGCCGAGCGGGGCGGCACCGAGCAGCACGTGCAGAATCTCGTGCGGGGGTTGGCGGACCAGGCGAGTTTCTCCTTGCTTTCGCCGCCCGGGCCGGGGCTGCCGGCGGGACGGGGATTGCCTTGGTACGCCTTTCCCCGCCTGGACCACCATCTATGGGCCGGAATACGGGCGTTCCGCCGCGGGGTGCGGCGGGCGCTGGCGGAGCAGCAGCCGGATGTGATCCACATTCACGCCGCCCACGAGCTGGCCCTTCTGGTCAAGACGGTGGAGCGCCGGGTGCCCGTGGTCCTGACGGTACACGGGTACGGCCAGGCTGCGCCGCTGGAGTACCGCCTGGCCGCCCTCACGGCCCGCGCCGCTGCGCAGGCGGTCATTTGTGTCTCGGAGGAGGAGCGGCGCCGGCTGGTGGCCAGCGGCCTGCCAGCCGCCAAGGTGCACAGGATTTACAACGGCGTGGCGGATCCCTGGGCGCCGGACAGCGAGGCCCAGGCGCGGCGGCGTGCGGCCGAGTTCCGGCGGCGGGCGCTGGAGCGGTTGGGCGTATCCGGCCGCGGCTTGGGCTCGGACAACCCCCTCCTCATCGGCACGGTGGCGCGTCTGGTCCCGGCCAAGGGGCTGAGGGTTCTCATTGAAGCTTTCGCCCGGATGGGCCGGCGGGAGCGCTGCGGATTGGCCATTGTCGGGAGCGGCCCCCAGCTGGAGGAGTTGCAGAAACTATCCGCCCGCAGGCAGGTGGCGGACCGCATCTGGTTCGCCGGGGCAGTGGATCAGGCTGCGCAAGTCATGTCCGCCTTGGATATTTTCGTATTGCCCACGCTACAAGAGGCGTTGGCGCTTGCTGTCATCGAGGCCATGGCCAGCGGTGTGCCCGTGGTCGCCACCCGGGTGGGCGGCTTGCCGGAGGCGGTGGGATCCGCTCCGGACGGCGCCGGCGGGATCCTGGTTCCGCCCGGGGATGCCCGGGCTTTGGCTGCGGCGCTGGATAGGCTGGCGGAGGATGCCGGCTTGCGCCGCCGCCTGGGCAGCGCCGGGCGCCGCCGCTATGAGGAGCTTTTTACCGTCCAGGCTTTCGCCGCCCGCACCCTGGCCGTCTACCAGGC
>JADBKO010000086.1 GCA_014896355.1 Bacillota bacterium | reverse complement strand
GGCGGCGAATCGGGGGATGGCATCATCAGTTGCGGGGAAATCCTGACCAAAGCCATGGCCCGCAGTGGCCGGGAGATCTACACCTTCCGCACCTACCCGGCGGAGATCCGTGGCGGCCATTCCATGTTCCAGGTGCGGGTCAGCGACGACCTGCTTCTTTCCCAGGGGGATGATCTGGACGTTCTGGTGGCCTTCAACCAGGAGGCCTATGCCCGGCACGGGCGCCTTTTGAAGCCCGGAGGAGTGCTGGTTTATGACAGGGATGACTTCGCCCCGGACAGCAGCGGGCCAGCGGGCTCTCCGGCCGGGGCGCAATACGGCCTGCCGCTGACCACTCTGGCCCGGGTACAGGCCGGATCGCCGCGCTCCAAGAACATGGTCATGCTGGGCGTTTTGGCCCAGTTGTTCGACCTCGACCCGGGCATTCTGCGGGAGCTCATCCGGGAACGTTTTCAGGACAAATCCGCCGCCGTGCAAGAAGCCAATGTCAAAGCCCTGGACGTGGGGTGGGAGTACGCGCGCACATCCGTGCCCAAGCGCGACCCCTACCGCATCGGCTCCGTGGCAGGCAGGCGGCGCCTGGTGCTCTCCGGCAACGAAGCCGTGGCCTTGGGCGCCCTGGTGGCCGGCTGCCGCTTCTACGCCGGATATCCCATCACGCCGGCCACGGACATCTTCGAGTGGCTCGCCGCCAATCTGCCGCGCTTCGGCGGCACAGTGGTTCAATCGGAGGATGAAATCGCCGCCCTGGGCATGGCGCTGGGGGCTTCCTTCGCCGGAGCCAAGGCCATGACCGCCACGTCGGGGCCGGGCCTGTCCCTCATGGTGGAGATGCTGGGCCTGGCCGGCATGGTGGAAGTGCCGGTGGTGGTGGTGGACGTGCAGCGCGCCGGCCCCAGCACAGGCATGCCTACCAAGGCAGAGCAAGGGGACCTCAATCTGGCGGTCTTCGGCGCCCACGGCGATGCGCCCCGCATCGTGTTGGCCCCCACCAGCGTCATGGACGCCTTCTACACCACCATCCGGGCCTTCAACATGGCGGAGCGTTACCAGGTTCCGGTGATCCTCCTTTCCGACCAATACCTGGGCTATCGCACAGCCAGCGTGGATGAGCCCGATCTGGATCGCATTCCGCTGGAATCGCGGCTGCAGGCCCACCTGCCGGGACAAGCGCCTGCGGCGGGGGCCGGGGCGGGGGCCGCAGCTGCGGCGGGGGCCGCCGCGGGCGTTGGCACCGGCGCAGACGGCCGCTACCGCCGCTATCTGGATACGGAGACCGGAATTTCCCCCACCGGAATCCCGGGACAAGAGGGGCTCATGTATTCCGCCACCGGCCTGGAGCACGACGAGTTCGGCGTCCCGGGCTATGATCCCGGCCTACACCAGCGCATGACCGCCAAGAGGCTGCGCAAGATCCGCACCGCCGCCGACGATCCGGACCTGGTGCGGGTGTACGGCACGATGCCGGCGCGCCTGGGGATTCTGGGCTGGGGCAGCCAGGAAGGGGTCATCCGGGAAGCCGTAGCCCGGGCCAACGGCGAAGGATACCCGGTGGCGGCCCTGCACACGAAAATCCTCCATCCCTTGCCGGTGGAGCGGATCCAGCAGTTCGTGGATTCCGTGGAAGCCGTCCTCGTGCCGGAGCTGAACGCCACGGGCCAGTACGCCGGCCTATTGCGGCGGCAGATCGATTTCCAGGGCAAACCCGTGATCCGGCTGAACAAGGTACAGGGCCTGCCGTTCTCACCGGTGGAGATCTACAAAAAGGTTGTGGAAGCCTGCCCGGGCGGCCGGGACACAGCGCAAGCCGCCCTGGCGGTGGGCACCGCCGTGGGCACCGCTGCACAGGCGGGGCCGGCCCAATCTGCAGGGAAAGGGGCGCATGGAAACCATGGCCACCGTGGTTAGGACCAAAGCGGATTACCGCAGCCCCAACAAACCCACCTGGTGCCCGGGCTGCGGGGATTTCGCCGTGCTGGATGCCCTCACCCGGGCTCTGGCCAGTCTGAATGTGGACCCCGCCAAACTGGCGGTGATCTCCGGCATCGGCTGTTCCTCGCGCCTGCCCATTTTCCTCAACGCGTACGGGTTCCACTCCGTGCACGGGCGGGCGCTGCCGGTAGCCACCGGGGTCAAGCTGGCCAACCCCGAACTGACCGTCCTGGTCGTGGGGGGCGACGGCGACGGGCTGGCCATCGGCGCCGGCCACACCCTGCACGCGGCGCGGCGCAACGTGGATGTGACTTACATCATGATGGACAACTCCATCTATGGGCTGACCAAAGGCCAGGCTTCCCCCACCAGCCAGCCGCTGCTGAAGACAGGCACCACGCCCTTCGGCAATCTGGATCAGCCCATGAATCCCGTAATGCTGGCGCTGGCTGTGGGGGCCACCTTCGTGGCCCGCGGGTTCGCCGCCCGGGTGGAGGAGTTGGCCGGGCTGATCCAGCAGGGCATCGAGCACCGGGGCTTTTCCTTCATCCATGCCCTGAGCCCGTGCGTAACATTCAACAACACCTTCAAGTCTCTGGCGGAACGGGTCACGCCGCTGCCTGCGGACCACGACCTCACCAGTCGCGGCGCCGCCCTGCAGCGGGCCGTGGAGCCAGGGCACCTGTATCTGGGCGTGTTCTACAAAGTGGACAAGGCAGGGATCTACGACCGCATCCAAACCATCACCGGCGGCGCCGAAGCCTCGCGGGCCGAGCTGCGCCGGGTCATGGAACAGTTTGCCTGATCCCTTTGGGAAAGGCCCGGCGGGAT
>JADBKO010000085.1 GCA_014896355.1 Bacillota bacterium | reverse complement strand
TCGGTTTACCCGGACCACGCCAGTTCCCTCGTCCAGCTCCACGCATCCGGGCACTTGGCGCAACTGCAGCACACCTGTCTCCCCTTTCCCCGCTGTGTCCTGCGGCGGTCCCTAGGCCACCCCATTCCGCCGCAGCCTGTGGGCTTTTCGGCGGGGCGCGGGCAGTTCCTGCCAGCCTGGATCGTGTTGCCAAGGTTTCGCCAGCCGGCTACTGCTATAATGGAAGAGGATACTAAGGTGCCGGGCGGCCCGGCCGGCCGCCTGCACGCCTCAAATCGGAGGGTTTCTTTTGCCCAGAGACGCCGCCTTGCCGAGCACAGAACAAACCGTACAGCAAAGGGCTCCGGAGCGACTGGGCCAGATCCAGCCCCAACCCCGGCCCGGAGTAGTCAAGGCGCTACCGGCCCGTCTGGCATCGCTGGACGCCCTGCGGGGCTTTGACATGCTCTGGATCATCGGCGCCCGCCCCCTGGTGGATGCGTTGGGCTCGCTCAACTTTCCCGGCGTCCGCTGGCTCCAGGGACAGCTCAGCCACTCGGCCTGGAACGGGTTCACCTTCTATGACCTGGTCTTCCCGCTCTTCATTTTCATCGCCGGGGTTTCGACGGTACTGTCCATCCGCAAGCGCCTACAGCGGGGCCAAAGCCGGGGCGCGATCCTGGCCCACGTGGCCCAGCGCACCGTGATCCTGTTTTTGCTGGGTCTGTTCTACAACGGCGGGTTCGGCGGCGAAACGCCGGTGCTGGAGCATCTGCGGGTCATGGGCGTGCTGCAACGCATCGCTCTAGCCTATTTCTTTACCTCCGTGCTGGTGCTCTATACAGGCGTGCGGGTTCAGCTCCTGGCTGCCGCCGGTCTGCTGGCGGGGTATTGGGCCCTCATGCGGTTTGTCCCCGTACCCGGTGTGGGCGCAGGCGTGTGGACGCCGGAGGGCAATCTGGCGGCCTACATCGACCGGCTGCTGCTGCCCGGCCAGCTCTACCAGGGGACGTGGGATCCTGAAGGGCTTCTGAGCACTCTGCCCGCCATCGCCTCCTGCCTGATGGGGGCCTTGGCCGGGCACTGGCTGCGGGAGGCCGGCGCCGCCGGTTCGGGGGCCACGGCCGTATCCCCGGGGCGGCGGGCAGGCGTCTTGCTGGCCGCCGGGGCGGTGGTGGCGGGGCTGGGTCTGCTGGCGAGTCTGGTCTTCCCCATCAACAAGAACCTGTGGACCAGCTCGTTCGCCCTCCTCACCGGCGGGCTCAGCGCCATGCTGCTGGCGGTGTTCCACTGGATTCTGGACGTCCGAGGCTGGAAGCGTTGGGCCCTCCCCTTCACCGTCATCGGTATGAACTCCATCGCCATCTACCTGGCAGTGGAAATCATTCCGTTCCAGGCCATCGCCCAACGCCTGGTGGGAGGAAGCATCTCTGCCCTGTTCGGGCCTGCGCAGGACTTGTTCGAAGCCCTGGCGACGCTGGTCCTGGAGTGGCTGGCCCTGTATTGGCTCTACCGGCGCAAGATTTTCATCCGGCTGTGAGCAAAGGGTCAGCCTCCAGGTATTTCCTGGCTCCTGCTCCGGCCGGCCCCCCGGGAGGGCAAAACGGGCGGCGCGATCGCAAGCCCGTTAACGCAGCACCACCCGGTACTCCCGCAGCCACTGGTCCAGCTGGGCCAAATAGGCGAAAAGCTGGGCTCCGCCCATCAGCTGCCCGAACCAGGAGGGCTCGAAGGCCGCGCCGTTGGTGCGGATCTGCTCCCTCAAAGCCTGTTCGTCCATCAATTGCAGCAAGGGCGCCCCGGGATCCGCCAGGATCTCTTCCAACCACCGGCGTGTGGCCGCAAGATAGGCCGGATGGTGTGTCTTGGGATAGGGGCTCTTCCGCCGCTCCAGGACTTCGTCCGGCAGCACCCCGCGCAAAGCGCGGCGCAGAATCCCTTTCTCGCGGCCGCCGGCGAATTTCATGGGCCAGGGGATGTTCCAGACATATTCCACCAGCCGGTGGTCGCAGTACGGCACCCGCACCTCCAGCCCGACGGCCATGCTCATGCGGTCCTTGCGGTCCAAGAGCGTGGGCAGGAAACGGCTGATGCTCAAGTAGAGGAGCTCGCGCATGCGGGCCTCCTCGGGTGCTTCGCCGGGTAGGCGCGGCACTTCGTCCAAAGCCTCCTGGTAGCGGGCGGCCACGTATTCCTCCCCGTGGATGTGCTGCCGCACCTCGGGGCGCAGCAAGGCCATGCGCTGCGCCGTCATGCGCGACCAAGGGAAGGTCCCGGGCGGGTTGTGGATCATCCCGGGATCACGGAACCATGGGTAGCCTCCGAAGACCTCGTCGGCGGCCTCACCCGAGAGCCCCACCGTGGCGCCTTTTCGGATCTGGCGCGAAAAAAGAAGAAGCGACGAGTCCACGTCCGCCATGCCCGGCAGGTCCCGGGCGTGCAGGGCGGCCTTGAGGGCTTCCACCAGTTCCGGCGTGTCGATGACGACGCTCTCGTGGCGGGTGCCCAGAAGGCCGACCATGCGCTGGACCCACGGCCCGTCAGAATCCGGCTGGTAGAAATTGGCGTGGAAATAGCGGTCGTTATCGGCGTAGTCCACGGAATAGGTGGGTAAGGGCCCCAAGCCGCGCCGCCGGTAGACAGCAGCAGCAAAGGCGGTGACGGCGCTGGAATCCAGCCCCCCGGAAAGCAGGGAGCACAGCGGCACATCCGCCACCAACTGCCGTTCCACGGTGTCTTCCAGCAGCTCCCGCACCCGCCGGGCGGTGGTATCCAAATCGTCCGGATGCGGATGGCTCATCAGGGCCCAGTAACGGTGGACGCGGGCGCCGGACCGGCTGTAGAGCAACCAGTGGCCGGGCCGCAGCTCCTGCACCCCCCGGAAAACCCCGTGCCCGGGCGTGCGGGCCGGTCCCAGGGCCAGCACCTCGGCCAGGCCTTCTGCATCCACCTCCGGGGGCACCGCGGGATGAACCAGAAGGGCCTTCAGCTCCGACGCGAACAGAAGTCCGCGGCGCCGGATGGCGTAAAACAGCGGCTTGACGCCCAGGCGGTCGCGGGCCAGAAACAGCGTTTGCTTCTGCGTGTCCCAAACGCCGAAGGCAAAGATCCCGTTCAGGCGGGGAACGCATTCCGGGCCCCACTCCATGTAGGCCGCCAGGAGCACCTCCGTGTCCGAATGCCCCTGGAATGTGTGTCCGCGCGCCAAAAGCTCCTGGCGCAGATCTTCCGTGTTGTACAGCTCCCCGTTATAGACCAGGACATACGTGGCATCGCCCCGTTGTCGGACCATGGGCTGGCCTCCCCCCGCCGGATCCACCACGATCAGGCGGCGGTGGCCCAGAGCCGCGTGGGGTGAGAGCCAGCTGCCCTCCGCATCGGGGCCGCGAGGAGCCAATCGGTCCACCATGGCTTGCAGAACAGTCCGCTGTTGGGTGAGGTCCTGGTCCCAGTCAATCCAACCCGTGATTCCGCACATGCAGCAACTCGCCTCCAGACACACCCATAGTACGCAGGGGCCAGGAGGTGATGCCTGTCCGGATGCTGCTCTGCCGGGGCGTGATGAGGGCCTGGGAAGA
>JADBKO010000084.1 GCA_014896355.1 Bacillota bacterium | reverse complement strand
CCCAGCGGGGGCTCTTGTTTGTCGTGACCTTGTCCGCCTACAGGGTGACAATATCACAGTCCGGCAGCACGTCCTTGTCCGCCTGTTGCATATTTATACATAGCGTGGTATACTTATGCGCAACGGAGCCCGGGCGCCGCGCGCCGCCAGTCCCATGCATAGCTGTCAGGCGCGTACCGCACTGCCCGCCTCACATGGCTCCAGGAGGTGTTGTGCATGTCCGTGGCCACGAGTTGGCGCTACCCGGAGATCGCTTCGTCCTACCCGGAGATCGCCTCCTTGGCAGGGCGGGATTTCCTCACCCTGGCGGACCTGACGTCCGCCGAGATTTGGGGCCTTCTGGCCGTGAGCCGCGATCTGAAAGCACGGCACAAGACCCGCCGCGACCCGGCGCTCCTCAAAGGGGTCGTGGCGGGGCTGCTGTTCCGCAAACCCTCCACCCGCACCCGGGTCTCATTCGAGGCCGGCATACTGCAGCTGGGCGGGCACAGCTTGTTCCTGACCGACCGCGATCTGCAGCTGAGCCGCGGCGAATCGATCCGCGACACCGCTGCCGTGCTGTCCAGCTACCTGGATCTGCTGGTGGTTCGGACTTTCGCCCACGCCGAGGTGGAGGAACTGGCCCATTATGCCACCATCCCGGTCATCAATGCGCTGACCGACCGTTTCCATCCCTGCCAGGCCCTGGCCGACGTCTTTACCATCTGGGAGGAGAAGGGGGACCTGCGCGGCGTCACCCTGGCATATCTGGGGGACGGCAACAACGTAGCCCATTCACTCCTGATGGCCGGAGCCAAGCTGGGAATGAAGGTACGAGTGGCTTCCCCGCCGGGGTATGCGCCCGACGCGCAGATTGTGGAGGCTGCGCGCGCCGCCGCCGGCGCCACCGGTGGCAGTGTGGAGGTCTTGGAGGACCCCCGCGAGGCGGCCTTCGGCGCAGATTGCCTCTATACGGATGTCTGGACCAGCATGGGCCAGGAGGCCGAGGCGGAGCAACGCCGCCGGGCCTTCCTCCCTTATCAGCTCAACGACGAGCTTTTGAAGCTGGCGCGCCCCGGCGCTCTGGTGCTGCACTGCCTGCCGGCGCACTACGGCGAGGAGATCACGCCCAGCGTGGCCTACAGCCCCCAGTCGGCCATTTTCACCCAGGCGGAAAACCGCCTGCACGTACAAAAGGCCATCATGGCGGCGCTGTTGTCGGGGACCGGCGAAGCCTAGGAAGGAGCGGTTGTTTTCATGAGAGCACACATGAAGCCCAGCAAAGTGGTGCTGGCCTACTCGGGAGGGCTGGATACCTCCTGCGCCATCCCCTGGCTGCGCGAGACCTACGGTTGTGACGTGGTGGCCATGGTGGCGGACGTGGGGCAGGGCGACGATCTCGAGGCTGTCCGGGCCAAGGCCCTGGCCAGCGGCGCCAGCGCCGTGTTCGTGGAGGACCTGCGGCTCCCGTTTGTCACAGATTTCATCTTCCCCACCCTGCAAGCGGGTGCCGTCTATGAGGGCAAATACCTCCTGGGCACCTCCATGGCCCGGCCTCTCATCGCCCGGCGCCAGGTGGAGATCGCCCAGGCCGTGGGGGCCGATGCCGTGGCCCACGGCTGCACGGGCAAGGGCAACGATCAGGTCCGTTTCGAGCTGACCTATAAGGCGTTTGCGCCGGATCTGGCCGTCATCGCGCCGTGGCGGGAATGGCAGATCCGCTCGCGCGAAGACGCCATCGCCTATGCCCAGGCCCATGGCGTGCCGGTGCCCGCGACGCGCCAGAAGCCCTACAGCCGGGATCAGAACCTCTGGCACCTGTCCCATGAAGGAGGCGTGCTGGAGGACCCCTGGGCCGCACCGCCCGACGACCTCTACCTGCTGACGCAGGACCCTGCCAAAGCGCCGGCGCCGCGCCTTTTGACCATTGATTTTGAAGCCGGCGTCCCGGTGGCCCTGGATGGCCAGCCCACGGGCCCAGTGGAGCTGCTGGAGGCTTTGAACAAGTTGGGTGGTCTGTACGGGATCGGCAGGGTGGATCTGGTAGAAAACCGCCTGGTGGGCATGAAATCGCGGGGCGTGTACGAGACTCCCGGGGGGACCATCCTGCATGTGGCGCATCAGGAGCTGGAGTCCCTGGCCCTGGACCGCCAGACGTTCCATTACAAGCAGCAGGTGGCCCTGAAGTTCGCGGAGCTGGTCTACGACGGGCTCTGGTATACCCCGCTGCGGGAGGCCCTCAGCGCCTTTGTGGAGAGTACCCAGCGGACTGTGACGGGCTCGGTGCGCCTGCGGCTCAGCGCCGGCCAGTGCGTGGCGGTGGGGCGGAAGTCGCCGTACTCGCTGTACAGCGAAGAGCTGGCGACTTTTGGCGCTGACGAGGTGTACGACCAGACGGATTCCGCGGGTTTCATCGCCCTGTTCGGCCTGCCGCTGGCGGTGCAGGCCAAGCTGCGGGAGAAGCAGGCGCTGGCAGGCAGCAGGCCCCAAACCCTCAAGGACGTGGCTGGGTCCGCTGGCGTTGCAGGCAAGCAGCGGGCCGCAAACGAATGAGCAGGCTGGGAATGAGCAGGCTGGCGGCGGAGCCTGGCTCCGCGCAGCCGGGGCCGGCGGCGGGCAACCCCTCCCTGGCGGCCGCCTCCGGCCTGGAGGTGGTGCAGGTGGAGCGGGTGGGTCCCGGGGCCGCCGCACTGGTCCATCGTCTGGTTCAGCGGGCCTTTGCCGAGTACCGCCATCATCCCCTTTTCCCGCAACCGGTCCCGGCCCTGGTGGAGACACTGGAGGAAACGCGCTCAGACCTGAAAAGGCCAGACGTCACCGCATTGGTGGCCTGGAAGGGTGCGGAGCCGGTGGGGACTTTGCGCTACCGGCAGCGGCCCGCGGCGGGCGTGCCCACCGGGGGCGGCGGGGGAGAGGACCAGGAATCCGGCGCAAAAGACGGGCCTCGTGGGTCCGGCCTCTGGTCTGGCTCCAGCCTCTGGTCTTTGCATGGCCCTTCTGTGTCCGTGCACCGCTTTGGGGTGCTGCCCGAATGGCGGCACTGCGGCGCCGGCGGCGCACTGCTGGACGCGGCGGAGGTGGCTGCCCGCAGCCTGGGTGCGGCGGGCATGTGGTTGTGGACGCCGGAGGTGCTCATCCCCGTGCTGCGGTTTTACCAGGCCCGGGGTTTTGTACCGGTGCGCCGGGAGCAGGGCTACGGCGTCTGGCGGCTGCTGATGTGGAAGGCGCTGCGCTGACGGGACGGGATGGGAGTACGTCCACGGGGGCGCACGGGCGGAGCGGGGTGAGCTCAGGTGACCGTGAAAGATTCGTCACAGACTGGGGAAGTCCGGGCCGCCGGGTCTGGTTCCTGGTCCGGAAAAAACTGGTCCGGAAAGGCCTGGTCCGGGCGGTTTGCCAAGGGGAGCGACCCGCAGGCGGAGCGGTTCGGAGCCTCCATCGGCTTCGACATCCGCCTGCTTCCTTATGACATCGAAGGCAGCCAGGCCCACGTGCGGGCCCTGCAGCGGGCCGGGGTGCTGAGCGCGCAGGAAGCCGAAACCCTGCTGGATGGGTTGGCGCAGGTTTATCGGGATCTGTCCGCAGAACGTGTTGGTGCGCCGGAAACGGCTTGGGAGCTGGATCCCGCCGACGAGGACGTGCACATGCTGGTGGAGCGGCTGCTGGCGGCCCGCGTGGGGGAAGTGGGGAAAAAGCTCCACACAGGCCGCAGCCGCAACGATCAGGTGGCCCTGGACACCCGGCTGTACGTGCGGGACGTTTTGGGACAGGTGGCGGCGGAGATTCGCAATCTGCTGGCCACCCTTCTGGAACTGGCAGAGCGCCACGCAGATTGGCTCATGCCGGGTTTTACCCACCTGCAGCCGGCCCAGCCGGTGCTGCTCTCTCACCACCTGTTGGCTTACGGAGAGATGTTCTGGCGCGACGCCCAGCGCCTGGCGGAGTGCTACGGCCGGACTAATGTCCTCCCCCTGGGGGCAGCGGCTCTGGCGGGAACGGCCTATCCCATCGACCGCGCCGCCCTGGCCGCCGAGCTGGGATTCGCAGCGCCCAGCGAGAACAGCCTGGATGCCGTCAGCGACCGCGATTTCGTGCTGGACTTCGCCTACGCCGCGGCCATGATCATGATGCACCTCAGCCGGCTGGCCGAAGAGCTGGTACTGTGGTCCAGCCCGGCGTTTGCATTTGTGGAGATCGACGACGCCTACGCCACCGGCAGCAGCATCATGCCGCAGAAAAAAAACCCGGACACCGCCGAGCTGGTGCGGGGCAAGACCGGCCGCGTGTTGGGCCACCTGACCGGGCTGCTGACCATGATGAAGGGCCTGCCCCTGGCTTATAACAAGGATTTGCAGGAAGACAAGGAAGCACTCTTCGATACGGCGGATACCGTATTGGCGTCGTTGCGCGTATTCACCCCTATGCTGGCCACACTGCGCTTCGACCGGGCCCGGTTGGCTGCTGCGGCGGGGGAGGGCTTCAGCACCGCCACAGAAGTGGCCGACTATTTGGCCCGCCGCGGCGTTCCCTTCCGCGAAGCTCACCGGGTGACGGGGCAGATTGTCCGCCACTGCCTGGAACACGGCTGCGGCTTGGCGGATCTGACTCTCGAGGAGTGGCGGCGCTTTTCGCCGGCTTTCGGGCCGGATATCCTGGCGGCCATCCAGCCCGAGGCCGCGGTGGCAGCCCGCAATGTGTACGGCGGGACGGCTCC
>JADBKO010000083.1 GCA_014896355.1 Bacillota bacterium | reverse complement strand
GGGGATCCCCGGGGCTTGCCCATTGTGGTGGTGGATCTGGGCAGCAAGGACAACATCCTGCGGGAGCTGGTGCAACGCGGCGCCTTTGTGACAGTGGTGCCGGCCACGTCACCCGCGGAAGCCATTCTGGCCCGCCATCCTGCCGGCGTGGTGCTCTCCAACGGCCCTGGCGACCCGGAGCGGGCCACGGCGGCCATCGCCGCCACCCGCAAGCTCGTGGGCCAGGTGCCGCTGTTCGGCATCTGCCTGGGGCATCAGGTGTTCGGCCTGGCCATGGGAGCCCGCACCTACAAGTTGAAATTCGGCCACCGGGGCGGGAATCATCCCGTACGCGACGTCCGCAGCGGCCGCTTCACCATCACGGCCCAGAACCACGGCTTCGCCGTGGCTGCCGATTCCCTGCCGCCCGAGCTGGCCCTGACCCACGTGAACCTCAACGACGGCACGGTGGAGGGGCTGCAGCACCGCCAGGCAGCGGCCTTTTCAGTTCAATACCATCCGGAGGCGGCGCCCGGCCCCCGGGACAACACCTATCTCTTCGATCAGTTTCTGGCCCTCTGCCGGGGCAAGAGCATGCAGGAGGCTGTGCAGATATGCCGCTGATTCCTGGCCTTCGCAAGGTCCTGGTCATCGGCTCAGGTCCTATCATCATCGGCCAGGCCGCAGAATTCGACTATGCGGGCAGCCAGGCCTGCCGCAGCCTGCGCGAGGAAGGCCTGCAGGTGGTCCTGGTGAACTCCAACCCCGCCACCATCATGACCGATCTCCATATGGCTGAGCAGGTCTACCTGGAGCCCCTGACCGTCCAAAGTGTGGCGGCCATTCTGGAACGGGAACGGCCCGACGGCCTCCTGGCCTCGCTGGGCGGCCAGACGGGACTCAATCTGGCTGTGGAGCTCTCGGAAGCCGGGGTGCTGGACCGCCTGGGCGTCCGGCTGTTGGGGACGCCGCTGGAGGCCATCCGCCGGGCCGAAGACCGGGAGCTTTTCCGGGCCACGATGCAGCAGATTGGCGAGCCCGTGCCGGAAAGCGCCATCGTCCACACGGTGCGGGAAGGCGTGGACTTCGCGGCGCAGGTGGGGCTGCCCCTGGTGGTGCGGCCGGCGTATACCCTGGGAGGAACGGGCGGCGGCCTGGCCACGACTTTGGACGAGCTGGTGGCTATTCTCGAGCGGGGGCTGTCCTTGAGCCGCATCCATCAATGCTTGCTGGAGCGCAGCGTGGCTGGCTGGAAGGAAATCGAGTACGAAGTGATCCGCGACGGGGCGGATAACTGCATTACCGTTTGCAACATGGAAAACCTGGACCCGGTGGGCATCCACACCGGCGACAGCATCGTGGTGGCGCCTTCGCAGACTCTCAACGACGCGGAGTACCAGATGCTGCGCAGCGCTGCCCTGAAGATCATCCGGGCCTTGGGGGTGGAGGGCGGCTGCAATGTGCAGTTTGCCCTGGATCCCCGCAGCAGCGCCTACTACGTCATCGAGGTCAACCCGCGGGTGAGCCGCTCCTCGGCCTTGGCGTCCAAGGCCACGGGGTATCCCATCGCCAAGGTGGCAGCCAAAATCGCCGTGGGGCTGCGGCTGGATGAGATCCGTAACGCCGTCACCGGGCAGACCCTGGCGGCGTTCGAACCGGCCCTCGATTACGTGGTGGTGAAGATCCCGCGCTGGCCGTTCGACAAGTTTCCCGGTGGGAGCCGGCGCCTGGGCACGCAGATGAAGGCCACCGGCGAGGTGATGGCCATTGACCGCAGCTTCGAGGCGGCCTTGCTGAAGGCCTTGCGTTCGCTGGAACTGGGGGAGGATCAGCAAGGCCTGTTCCACCCGGATCTGGCGCGCCTGGATGACCAGGCTCTGCTGGGCGGGATCCGCATGGCGGACGACCGGCGCCTGTGGCGCCTGGCGGAAGCCCTGCGGCGGGGTTATTCCGTTCCTGAGCTGGCGGCGCTGACGCAGATTGACTCTTTCTTCCTCCACAAACTCGCCTATCTGGTGGGCCTGGAGCAGCGCATCCTGGACGAGGCCGCAGCCCACGCTCCCGGCGGGGCGCCGGGGCGGGCACCGCAGGTTTCCGGGGCAGCGCAGGCCGCCGGGCCGGCGCGCGGGGGGGCGTGTGAGGCGGCGTGGGCGCCCCAGGCAGCCCAGCCCGCGACCCAACGGGCTTTGCCCCCGCCGGCCGTCGGGCGGGACCTCCTGTGGGAAGCCAAGCGCGCCGGATTTTCCGATGCCTCTTTGGCCCAGCTGGTGAACGTGGCGTGGGCCGGACGCGCCGCCGCCGGCGTCCAGCCCGTGACGCCGGCCACGGTGCGGGCTTGGCGTGCGGAGCTGGGCGTGATGCCGGTCTACAAGATGGTGGACACCTGCGCTGCAGAATTCGCCGCCGCCACCCCGTATTTCTATTCCACCTACGAACAGGAAGACGAGGCGGAGGTGGACGACCGCCCGCGGGTGGTGGTCATCGGCTCCGGGCCGATCCGGATCGGCCAGGGCATCGAGTTCGATTACGCCAGCGTCCACGCCGTGTGGGCCCTGCGGCAGGCGGGCATCGGAGCCATCATTATCAACAACAACCCGGAGACCGTCAGCACCGATTTCGACACGGCCGACCGCTTGTATTTCGAGCCGCTGAGCGCCGAGGATGTCCTCAATGTCTGCCAGAAGGAAAAGCCCCTGGGCGTCATCGTGCAGTTTGGCGGCCAGACGGCCATCAATCTGGTGGCGGATCTGGCTGCTGCGGGCTTCCGCATCCTGGGCACGGATCCGCGCCACATCGACCAGGCCGAAGACCGGGGGCAGTTCGACGAGCTCGTGGCCCGGCTGGGCATCCCGCGGCCCCCCGGAGTCACGGCTCACTCCCCAGCGGAAGCGCGCCAGGCTGCAGCGCGCATCGGCTATCCCGTTTTGGTGCGGCCGTCCTATGTGTTGGGCGGAAGGGCCATGGAGATCGTCAGCGACGAGCGCGAACTGCAAACCTACATGGAGAACGCCGCGCGGGTCTCGCCGCACCATCCGGTCTGGATCGACAAATACCTCCCCGGAGTGGAGCTGGAGGTGGATGCCGTCGCCGATGGCGCGGATCTGGTGATCCCCGGCATCATGGAGCACGTGGAGCGGGCGGGGGTCCATTCGGGCGACAGCATCGCCGTGTTTCCGCCGCCCACGCTGCCGCCGCAGGCCCGCTCCAAAGCTGCGGAATACACGCGCCTCCTGGCCCGGGCCCTGCAGGTGAAAGGCCTCATGAACCTCCAGTTTGTCTGGCACGATGGGGAATTATATGTGCTGGAAGTGAACCCCCGGGCCAGCCGGACCGTGCCGTTCCTGAGCAAGGTCACCGGCATCCCCATGGTGCCCCTGGCCGTCCAGGTGGCGCTGGGTGGCAATCTGCGCGATCTGTGCCGCAATCTGGGGGTTCCCCTGGGCCTGGCGCCGGAGCCGCCCTATGTGGCCGTCAAGGTGCCGGTGTTCTCATTCACCAAACTGGCCCAGGTGGAAACGGGCCTGGGGCCGGAGATGAAGTCCACCGGCGAGGTGTTGGGCATCCATTCCACCTACGCTGCGGCGCTGCACAAGGGCCTGGTGGCTGCCGGGATTGAGGTGCCTCGGGAAGGGCCGGAGGGGCAGCGCGGGGCGGTGCTCCTCACGGTGGCCGACCGGGACAAGGAGCAGGCCTGGCCCGTGGCCCAGGGGTTGGTGCAGCTGGGGTTCGAGCTGTATGCCACGCCGGGCACGGCGCGTTTCTTGGCGCGCCGGGGCCTGCCTGTGCAGGAGGTGCCCAAGCTGCAGGAGGGAGATGCCATCGAGCACCTGGTCCGCGAGCACCGGGTGAGCCTGGTCATCAACACCATGAGCCGGGGCCGCCAGCCGGAGCGCGATGGCTTCCGTATCCGGCGGCTGGCCGCAGACTACAGCGTGGCCTGTCTGACCTCCGTGGACACGGCCCAGGCCCTGGTGGCGGCGCTGCGCGATCCGCAGGCGCAGGCCCTGCGCCAGGTGAGGCCGCTGGGAGACTATCTGGCGGAGAAGGAAGCGGCAGAGAAAGAAGGAGCGGAGAAAGAAACGAAGGAGTCGAAGGCCCTTGCCAGTGGGATGGCTTGAGGTGCTGGATAACCGCGCTCTGCCTGGCGCCGGAGCCGGGCGAGGCATGAAGGGCCCCGGTGGAGGGACGGCCGGGAGTGGGATGGACGGCGGCGCGGACGGGGGCATCCGGGAGCTGGTCTTGCGCTGGCCCTGGGCAGATGAGCCGCCGGCACCGGGGCAGTTTGTGGAGGTCTCGCCGCAGCCTCGCAGCGCCGGTGCGGGAGCGGGATTGGATCCGTTTCTGCCGCGTCCTTTCAGCATCGCCTGGTGGCAGCCGGACGCAGGCGCCGCACCTGCGGCATCTGCGGTTGCAGGCTCCAGGATCGGCCTTTGGGTGCGGGCCGCAGGCCGCGGGAGCGCGTGGCTCAGCCGGGTGCGTTCCGGTGACGCCCTACGGGTTACCGGCCCTCTGGGCCACGGCTTCCGCCTTCCGGCGGCAGCGCAGTCCCAGCACGTACAGCCCGGGGGCGCGCTACTCCGTGCCGCGCGATCCGAGTCCGGGCACCCCCAGCCTGCGCAGCCCCAGTACGCGCAGACTGGCGGCGTGTCGGCGGCCCCCGGGGCGGCCGGGGCTCCCATCTACTTGATTGGCGGTGGCACCGGCGTAGCACCGCTGCTCTTTGTGGCCCAGGCCCTGGCCCGGGCTGGCCGGGTTCCCCACGCCGAGCAGACCGGCGGCCTGCCCCCTGCAGGGCGGCCCGGGCCGGTTCATGCCTTCATCGGAGCCGCCACCCGGGCACAGTTGGTGGGGGAGGCGGAGCTGACGCACGCCGGGGCGCAGGTCACCCTCGCCACCGACGACGGCAGCGCCGGCTTCCGCGGCAACGTGGTGCAGGCCCTGGCCGCCCGGTGGTCTCAAAACCCGCCCCGCCCGGGCACCCTGCTCTACGCCTGCGGCCCCAAGGCCATGTTGCGCGCCCTGGCGGATCTGTGCCGGCGCCACGGGTTGCAGGGATGGGAGGCCCAGGCCTCCCTGGAAGAACGCATGGCCTGCGGCATAGGCGTCTGCCTCTCCTGCATTTGCACCGTTCGCGAGACGGCACAAGCGGGCAGCCGGCAGCACCGGCGGGTCTGCTATGACGGCCCGGTCTTTCCTTTGGATCAAGTGTTGTGGGACGAGGAGTAGCTGTGGCCATGGGGGAAGAGGGATCGCCGTGACAGACGTGGACCTCCGCACGGAAGTGGGCAGTGTGCGCCTGAAAAACCCGGTGCTGCTGGCCTCCGGCACCGCCGGCTACGGTGAAGAGCTGAGCCGCTGGATCCCCCTGGACGCCGTAGGCGGCATCATCACCAAGGGCACCAGCCTGGAGCCCTGGCCCGGCAACCCCACGCCTCGCACGGTGGAAACGCCCGCCGGCATGCTGAACAGCATCGGCCTGGAAAACCCCGGCGTGGAGGCGGTCCTGCGCCACCATCTGCCCGCCTTGGCCCAGGTGGACACCCGGGTCATCGTCAACATCGTAGGCCGCAGCGTGGAAGAATACGCCGCTGTGGCGCGGGCCCTGAGCCTCTCGCCCAGGGTCGATGCGCTGGAGGTCAACATCTCCTGCCCGAATGTGAAGGCCGGGGGCATGAGTTTCGGAACCGACCCCGAGCAGGCGGCGGCGGTGGTCCGTGCGGTGCGCGCCGCCACGTCGCTGCCAATCTGGGTGAAGCTGTCGCCCAACGTCACGGACATCGTGGCCATGGCGCGGGCCGTGGCTGCCGCCGGCGCCAACGCCCTGAGCCTGATCAATACCCTGGTGGGCATGGTTATCGATACCCGGCTGCGCCGCCCG
>JADBKO010000082.1 GCA_014896355.1 Bacillota bacterium | reverse complement strand
GCGGGTGCGTCCCGCTACCTGTTCACCTCGGAGTCGGTCACGGAGGGACACCCGGACAAGATCTGCGACCAGGTGGCCGATGCGATTCTGGATTCCATCCTGGCCCAGGATCCGGAAGCCCGGGTGGCTTGTGAAGTCATGGTCACCACCGGGCTGGTGCTGGTGGCCGGGGAAATCACCACGCACTGTTATGCGGACATCCCGAAAATCGTCCGCGACACCGTGCGCGAGATCGGTTACACCCGCGCCAAGTTCGGCTTCGACGCGGATACCTGCGCGGTCATGACCTCCATCCACGAGCAGTCTCCGGACATCGCCTTGGGTGTGAACCAGGCTTTCGAGGTGCGCCGTTCCGGCGCCGGCCATCTGGACCAGGATGCCCTCCTGGATGCCCAGGGCGCCGGAGACCAGGGCCTGATGTTCGGTTACGCCACCAACGAAACCCCCGAGTACATGCCGCTGCCGATCATGCTGGCTCACAAATTGGCACGGCGCCTGGCCCAGGTGCGTAAGGACAAAACCCTCATCTACCTTCGCCCCGACGGCAAGACCCAGGTGACCGTGGAATACCAGGACGGCCGGCCCCAGCGCGTGGATGCCATCGTGATCTCTGCCCAGCACAGCCCCAAGGTGGATCTGGCCACCCTGGAGAAGGACATCCGGGAACAGGTCATCCAGCCCGTGGTGCCGCCGGAGTGGATCGACGAGCGCACGCGCATCTACGTGAACCCCACCGGCCGTTTCGTGGTGGGAGGGCCCCAGGGCGACACGGGCGTCACTGGCCGCAAGATCATCGTGGACACCTATGGCGGCTTTGCCCGGCACGGCGGCGGGGCTTTCTCCGGCAAAGATCCCAGCAAGGTGGACCGCTCCGCCAGCTACGCAGCGCGCTGGGCGGCCAAGAACCTGGTGGCTGCAGGCCTGGCGGACCGGGCGGAGGTGGCGCTCTCCTACGCCATCGGCGTGGCCCGGCCCATTTCGATTTGGGTGGACACCTTCGGCACCGGGCGCCTCAATGACGCGGTGCTGGGCCAGATCCTGCAGCAGGTTTTCGACTTCCGGCCGGCGGCCATCATCCGCGACCTGGATCTCAAGCGGCCCATCTACAGGCAGGTGGCGGCCTATGGCCATTTCGGCCGCACAGACCTGGATTTATCGTGGGAACGGCTGGACCGGGTGGACGCTTTGCAGCAGGCGGCGGCGCGCTTTGCCGGGCAGGAAGGCGCGCAGCAGCAGGCCGCCGCGGCCCGCCGGTAGCGCCGGCCCGAAACGCCTCATGCGCGTGGCCTTCATGCGCGTGGCATTGTGACGGGGAGGTGCTTTTTGTGTCAGAAGCGGAAATCGGCATCTTCGGCGGCTCGGGCTTCTATTCGTTCTTGGAGGATTTCCGGGAAATTACCATGGAAACCCCCTACGGAGCGCCGTCGGACCGTATCGCCCTGGGCACGGTGCAAGGGCGCAAGGTGGCGTTCCTGCCGCGCCATGGCAAGAATCATCAGTACCCGCCGCACCGGGTCAACTACCGGGCCAATCTGTGGGCTTTCAAACAGCTGGGTGTCACCCGGGTCATCGGCCCCTGCGCCGCCGGCAGCCTGCAGCCTCACATCCGTCCCGGGGATTTCGTCATCAGCGACCAGTTTGTGAACCGCACCTGGGGGCGGGCGGATACCTTCTATGAAGGGCCCATCACCACCCACATCAGCGCTGCGGACCCCTATTGCCCCGTGCTGCGCCAGATCGCCTACGAGACCGCCCGGGACCTGGGAATTCCGGTGCACCCCAAAGGCACGGTGGTGGTGGTGCAGGGCCCCCGCTTTTCCACCCGCGCGGAGAGCCGCGAATTCTCCGGCCACGGCTGGGAGGTCATCAACATGACCCAGTATCCCGAGGTCATTCTGGCCCGGGAGCTGGAGATGTGCTATGTGAATATCGCCCTCATCACCGACTACGATGCCGGGCTGGAGGGACATCCCGACGTGGCGCCGGTGACCCACGAGGCGGTGCTGCAGGCCTTTGAGGCCAACAATGAGCGCCTGCGGCAGCTGCTCTTGGCCATGATCCCCCGCATCCCGCCGGCTGCGGAGGAGCGCACCTGCCCCTGTGCGTCGGCCCTGAAGGCCGCGCGGGGCTGAGCCATCCGGCCACAAAAAACGGGCCACCCGCTGAACCGGCGGGTGCTCCGCCCCACGCCTGCCGGGAGGAGGCAGCCGGGGAGGCAGCCGTGGACGGGCGTCAGGCATGATCCCCCACCCCGGATAATAGATATCCAGTGGAATGTGCCTCGACGAGCGGGGCGGTGCAAGAGCACCGGGAAAGGTGGGTGGCAAGGATGGCCCTGGCCAGGCAAAAGGCATGGCCCCGGCCGTGGCGGCGGGAGGATTGGAATGCCCGTCCGCTGCTGGCAGGGGCTCTGTTTTATCTCGTGGTGACAGTCCTGGCGTACTTTATTCCCTCTCACGTGCTGATCAAACCCGGCGCAGCGGTGGTGGCCTTCTACGGGGTCATGTACGGCCCCCTGGCCGGGTTCGGCGCCGGGTTCCTGGGAGCCCTGGTGATGGACTTGTTCTTCGGCTCCGTATGGCTGCACTGGAACATCGCCGTGGGCCTCATTGGGCTGCTCAGCGGCCTGGTCTGGATGTATTCGGATATTGATCAGTCCGGAGCATTGCGTTGGCGCCAGGCAGCCTCCGTGGCGGCAGTCACGGCTTTGGCCAGCGCCCTGGCCATGCTGGCCGCCGGCACGGTGGACCTACTCCTGGGTGCCCCGGCCAACACCGCCCTCAGCGAGTGGGCCGTTCCGGCGGCCGTAGCCCACGCAGTATTTGCGGCGGTGGGGACTCCGCTTCTTCTTTGGGCGGCCAAGAGACCTCGCAGTTCGTCCGGCTGGCCCTTGAAATGGCCCGGCAGCACCAGCCGGGCGGAGCGCTAACCGGAATTCTGGGGCGGGGGATCCCGGGGACGGCGCGTTGCGGCCGGAGCGTGGCTTCTGGACACAGGCAGGTTTTTGGCGGCCCACAGCCGAATGCTACCCTGTACCAAACCCGGTGGCGGCGGGCCTCCATCTCCTATGGGTGGGAGCTGCGGGTGGGGGCTGTAGCCGGACGCCGGGAGAAGCGGGGTGGCGTTTTGAGGCAGCGTGAGCGTATTTTCCCGTCAGGGCCTCCCAGGCCCGGCGCGGACACTGAGCTGGTTTTCGGGCCGGACGTTGAGGCTGCGCTGCAGGACGGCCAGCCGGTGGTGGCGTTGGAATCCGCCATCATCACCCACGGAATGCCCTGGCCCGCCAATTGGGAAACCGCCTGCACTGTGGAGGCGGATGTGCGGGCCGGTGGCGCCGTTCCGGCCACTATTGCCCTGCTGGAAGGCCGGGTGCACGTGGGCCTTTCTGCTGCAGAACTGCGCTCGCTGGCCCAGTCCGCCGGCAGCCCGCAACTGGCCAAGATCGGCCGGGCCGACCTGGGCGTGGCCCAGGCCCTGGGCAAGACAGGCGGCACCACCGTGGCAGCCACGGCTATGGTAGCGGCGCGCGCCGGCATCCCGGTGTTTGTGACCGGAGGCATCGGCGGCGTGCACCGCGGTTTCCAGCAGACATTGGATATTTCCGGCGATCTGCAGGTCCTGGCTTCCGCGCCGGTGGCGGTGGTGTGCGCCGGTGCCAAGGCCATCCTGGATCTGCCAGCCACGCTGGAGTACCTGGAGACCATGGGCGTGCCGGTCCTGGGGTATCGTACCCGCCAGTTCCCGGCGTTTTACTCTGCTTCCAGTGGCAATCCCCTGGAATACTCGGCTGAAGACCCGGCGCAGGTGGCGGCGGTTTTGCGCCGCCATTGGCGGTGGAGCAGCGCAGGGGTGCTGGTGGCCAACCCACCGCCGGCGGACTGCGCCCTGCCCAGGGAATACGTGGAAGGGCTCCTGGATACGGCGCTGGCGGAAGCGGCGTCCCGGGGGATCCGCGGGAAAGCGGTGACGCCCTTTCTGCTGGATTACCTGGAGAAAGCCAGCGGCGGCCGAACCCTGGCCACGAACGAGGCGCTGGTTCGCCACAATGCCCGGCTGGGAGCAGCCATTGCCCGGGCCTATGCGGAACTCCTGGCGGCGGAGGGGGAGCCCTGATGGAAGCAGACACCACCGGCCCGGTCGCGGGCGCGGCCCCAAGAGAGCTGCGGGATGAAGCCGCCACAGCACGCGGCCTTGTGCTGGCCTTGGGCGATCTCAATGTGGACGAGCTGATCTGGCTCGACAGCCCCGCGCCTCCCCCACCGGGTGGGGAAGCCGCCGTGCGGCAGGTCTGCCGCCGAATCGGGGGCTCGGCGGCCAACTTCGCCCGGGTTTTGGCGCGGTTGGGAGTGCCGGTGGCTCTGGCCGCAGCCACAGGCCGGGATGAGGAGGGGAACGCAGCGGCCCAGTGGCTGTCCCGGAGTGGCGTGGACAGCCGCCTAGTACAGCAGGACCCGCAGCTGCCTACCGGGCATGTGCGGATCCTGGTGGACAAGCAGGGCGAGCGGACCATGCTCTGCCAGCGCGGCGCTGGTGCGGCCCTGCGCTGGACTGCAGAGCTGGAACAGGCTCTGCGCGGTGCCTCGTGGCTGCACGTCTCCGGGTACGCTTTCCTGGGCGGCGAGACGGAGTCTACGGCCCGGCAGGCGCTGGCTTTGGCGCAGGAACTGGGCATCCCCGTGTCCCTGGATCCAGGCGCCATGGCCGCTGCCAGTCCGGCGTTTGCCGGCAAGATTTTAGGTTTCCTGGCGTATGCTGCTTTCGCCTTTCCCAATGAGAGCGAGGCAGCGGCCTTGCAGCAGGCGGAGAAGCGTGGCAAACTGTGGGTGGAGGCTCTAGCCCCTGGTGGCTGGGCGTTCATCAAGCAGGGGACATTGCCCTGCCGGCTGGAAGCCGCCGCTGGCGGCCGCCCCAGCCTGGAGGTTCCGTTGCCGCTGCCTCCGGTGGCGGCGGAGAACAGCACCGGAGCCGGAGACGCATTTGCGGCGGGTGCTGTCGCTGCCCTGCTGCACGGCTGGCCCGTGGACGAGGCGGCGGTGACAGGGCATCTGACCGCCGCCTGGTGGCTTGGGGAGGGGGCAGCACAGGGAGGACTCTGAGCGACCATGGATTACAGTTGGCCGGGGCGCCTCAAACGGCACCTCGAAAGGCTGCGGGTGGATGTGCGGACCCTCAACGCCGGGGAAGAGGGCGGCCCCAGGATTCTGATCATGAGCGCCAGCTTCGGCTCCGGACATGTGAAGGCCGCTGAAGCGGTGGGCGCCGCCGTCTGCCAGGCGGAGCCGTCGGCATGGGTGGGCATGGCGGATTCTCTGGCCTACCTCAACGTGTACCTGAGCCGGGCCGCAGAAGACATTTACTGGACCACGGTCCGGCGTATCCCCAGGGCTTACAAGTTCCTGTATGATTATCATGACCGCTCCGGGCAGCGCATCAAGGAGCTGCAGGGGCGAATCGGCGTCCTGTGGATGGCGCGGCTCGTCGAAGAGATCCATCCCGATGTGATTTTCAGCACCCATTTCTTTCCCGCCGGGGCTGCGAGCCATCTGCAGGCCAAGTATGGCTTTGCCCACGCCGTGGTCATGACAGACTATGTGCCCCACCAGATTTGGATTTATCCGGGTGTCGACGCCTATTTCGTGGCCCACGACGGCATGCGGGATTACCTGCTGCAGATGGGCGTGCCGGCCCAGAGGATCCACGTGACAGGGATTCCGGTCCATCCGAAGTTTGCCGCCATGGCCACGGCGGATGTCCCGGCGCTGAAAGAGCAGTTGGGACTCAACCCGGCGCTGCCGCTGGTGCTGGTCATGGCTGGAGGCCGCGGAGCAGGCCCGCTGCGAAGAATCTTTGACGAACTGGTGCGCGTGGTCCACCCGCCTTTTCAGGTGGCGGTGGTGGCAGGCCGCAACCGCCGGGCAGCGGAACAGCTGGAGGAGCGCGCCAAGCAGGTGCCTTTTCCCGCCAAAGTGCTGGGCTTTGTCACCAATGTGGAGCAGTGGATGGCGGCGGCGTCGCTCATGATCAGCAAAGCCGGCGGGTTAACGGTATCGGAGGCTTTGGCCACCGGTGTGCCGATGGTGATCGTGGATCCCGTGCCGGGGCAGGAGGAGGGCAATACCCGGTTCCTGCTGGAGCATGGCGCCGCAGCGTACGCGGAACACCTGGGAGGCCTGGGCGCCTTGGTGGGAGAGCTTTTGGCCAGCCCCGAGAGACTCGCGCAGATGCGGGAGAACGGCCGGGGTTTGGCGCGGCCCGGAGCCGCGGAGGAGATCGCCCGAGTGCTGCTGGGTCTGGCCCGGAGTAAGGACCGGTGAGCCGCAGGGTGGAGGGATCCGCTGGGGAGCGGCGAGCAGTGCATGGAAGGGGAAAAGGGCTTCTGCACAGCTGGCGGGAGCGCCTGTGGAGCCTGCGGTTTTGGCCAGCCGTGTTGGCGCTCCTGATTTACGGGCTGGCAGCCGTTTTGGGCTGGGTCGCCGCCTGGGAGCGCTCCTGGCAGGACCAGCTCTACATCTGGCGTGACTGGCTGGGCGCGGGGGAAGGGGTTCCCGTGCAGCCTCCGGAACCGGGCCGCGGCCGGGATGGTCCGGCCGGCACGGCTGGCAGCCGGGTGGTGCTGGTGGCCATTGACGATGAATCCCTGGCCAGGGTCGGAGCCTGGCCCTGGAGCCGGGCGGTCCTGGGCCAGCTGGCTGAATCCCTGGCCCGGCATGGCACCGTGATCAGCGCGTACGATTTCATTTTGTCGGAACCTGCGGCAAAGGCAGGCGAGGATCAGCGGTTAGCCCGCAGCCTGGCCAAGGCGGGGCAGGCTGTCCTGGGTAGCGAGGCGGATACAGCCATATTGCGGCCTACGGGCCCCCGGGCCTGGCTGGGGGAAGGGCCGCGCCTGGTGGTCAAAGGGGTCCGGCCTCCCCTGCCGGTTTTGGCGGATCAGGCTCTGGCCGTGGGGCAGTTGAATCTGGTCCCGGACGGGGATGGCCGCATCCGGCGGATCTATCATCCGGCTGGAGAGCCGGATCTGGGCTGGCCGCCGGCTTTTTCCTGGGCTGCGGCGGCGTCGGCCGCAGCCCGCCTGGGTAAGCCGCTGCCGCCTGCTATTCCGGTGGAGCTGTTGAATTTCCGCCGCATGGTAGACTGGCGGCCTCTCGGCTGGGCTGGCATGGAAAGCGGCCAGGACGAGGGCGGCGCCCATGCGGCGTATGGGGCGGGCGTGGCACCCCTGGGGGTTGTGATGGTGCCGGCCTGGCGGTTGCTCCGCCCGCAGGTGGGCTGGGTGGAAGCCGCCCTCAGCGAGACCTTGCGGGGCAGTGTGGCGGTGGTGGGCATCACCGCCTGGGGCCTGTCCGGGGTGGACGGGCACCTGACGGGATACCGGGCCTTGGGCACCGTCCCGGGCGCATATATACAAGCCACGGCGGTGGCCAACTGGCTGCAGGGAGATGGATTGCGGGCCTGGCCGGACGGCCCTTATGCCGGCTTGATCTACCTGGCGCTGTTGGCCGGGGCGGCATTTTTGCTCAATGCATTTTTGAATTGGCGCCCGCTGACGGACCCCTTGCGGGGGCTGGTTTTCACAGGGACGACGCAGCTTTTGGCCGCGGCCGGCTTGGTTCATGCGTTTGTGGCTCAACGGTTGGTCCTGGCTCCCGGAGCCGGGCTCTTTTTGCTGCTGGGCCTGGTGTATTTGAGTGTCCAGGGCCGGGGCCTCACGGCGCGGGAACGGCAGAGGCGCCAATTGGTGCGCATTTTGCGGCGTTACCTTTCCGAGCCGCTGGCCGAGGAGCTGGCCAGCCACCCTGAACAGGTGGCACTGGGCGGACAAAGGGCCCTGGTGGCGGTTCTCTTCGCGGATTTGGCGGGGTTCACCGCCTACAGCCGCGGCCGGGCCCCAGAGCAAGTGGTGGCCATGCTCAACGAGTATCTGGCGGCCATGGCCCATCCGATCCTGGCGCGCCAGGGGTTCCTGGACAAGTTCACGGGCGACGGGGTCATGGCAGTGTTCGGCATGGCTCCGGAGCACCGCCGTGATCCCGCTGCCACGGCCCGGGCTGCGGTGGGGGCCGCCGTGGCTTTGCTGCAGGAGGTGGCCAAGGTCAACGAGCGGCGCGCCCGGCGCGGGCTGCCTGCCTTGGAGGTGCGGGTGGGAGTCCACATGGGCGAGGCTGTGCTGGGCCACGTGGGTTCGGAGGAGCGGCTGGAATATACGGCGGTGGGCCAGACGGTGAACATCGCCGCCCGGCTGCAGGCGGCTGCAGCTCCCGGAGAAGTGCTGATCTCGCAGGTGCTTCGTGACGCGGCGCAGCCGTTCCCGTGGGGATGTTCCGAGCTGCGGCAGGTGCAGGCCCAGGGGTTGCCGGAGCCAGTCCCCTGCTTTGGGCTCTTGCCAGAGGAGAAAAAACGGCGTGTCTGAAGGCGCCGCCGTCTAGGGCTGCCGGCAGAGGCCCAAGGTGTGATGCCGGTCACAGATCCTGGCTGGAAACGTCCGGTAAAATGAAACGGGGTGGACTCGGAACGGAGGATGGACCGCTGGCCCGGGGCAAGGCCGGGCGTGTGAGGGGAGGAAAAAGCCATGCGGCCTGTGTGGGGCAAGGCGGCCGGGGAGGCGGGGAAGCGGGGAGCCGCCTGCGCCCTGGCCGTTGCCTTCTTGATGAGCTGGGCCTTGGTTCTGACATGGGCTCCCGGTGCGGGAAGAAGTGGCTGGGAGGAGGCCCGCGGCCACGCAGGAAAAGGCCCTTCCGCTACCTCCGGGTGGCTGGCGGCAGCCGCCCCCTTGCCTGCGTCCACCACAGGCCCTGCGGCCACGGTGTTCATTGGCCAGGTGCAGGGCGAGGTGTGGGTGTGCCGGCGGGGTGGAAAATGGTCTGCGGCCCGCCCGGGAATGGCACTGGGGCCCCACGACCAGATCCGGACCGGCAAGAACGGCAGCGCCGACCTGCTGTTCCCTGGCGGAAGCGCCGTGCGCATGGGAGCCGGCGCTTTGTTGTCCCTGGACCGCCTGCCCGCCCGTTGGCCCGCGGCATGGGCTTCCCAGGGCACCCGGCCCGCTGGGGTGGAAGAGAGCGGCAGCCGCGCCGCGGGTGAACGCACCGGGGTGGAGCAGGTGCGGATGCGGTTGGATGTGGGCCGCATCTGGGTCTTCATCCGCCGTGGCTGGGAGCGCTGGCTGTACTATGAAGTAGAGACCCCCACGGTGGTGGCCGGCGTGCGGGGAACTGTGTTTTCCGTGGCGGTGGAGCCGGAGCCGGGGTGGGTGGCCCCGGGCGGCGTATCTGTGGTGGTCTCTGTCTGGGAAGGCAGGGTGGAGGTCGCGTCGAGGGCGGAACCCGGGTGGAAGGTTTATGTGGGGGCCGGGCAGGAGCTGCGTTGGCCCGGACGGGCGGCAGAGCATGGCGCCAACGCAGAGCAGGGCGCCAACGCCCCGGGGACGGAGCGGAAGCCGGAGCAGAAAGGCGGCCAGCAGTCCGGAACGAAGGCGTCGAAGGAGGCTGCGACCGCGGTCGTTCAGGCTTGGTCCGAGGAGGAGAAGGATCTGTGGGAGGCCCTGCGTCCCTGGATAGAGCAACGGGAAGCAGAGGCCGGGGCTGCTGGGGAGGGCTCTTCCGCCCCAGGTGAGGCGGGGGCGGGTGGGACGGAGCTGGCGCCCGGCTCGGGCGGTGGCGCGGCGGGTAACCCGGGGGAGGGCGTCCCTCCGCCTGCGGGCGAAAACTCTCACAGACAGGAGAACGCAGATGCGGCCCACGAAAAAACTGCCGGGGCTGGAGAGGAAACGGCACGGGGAAAGGCGAAAGAAAAGCCGGGGGGACAGGGCCCCTGACCTCTCCTCCTGTTGATCCGCACGGGGTTGGGGGGGAATTGCACTGGCAGATCAATCCCTTATGCGGGACCGTTTGAAGCAGGTTCCTCTTTTCGCTCAGATGGATGATGACGATCTCGAGCGCCTGGCGCAAATTGTGCGGGTGGCTGAATACCGGCGGGGCGAGCAGGTTTTCCTGGCCGGTGACCCGGGCGACGCCTTCTACATGGTCATCAGCGGCAGCGTGCGTATCTACATCCTTTCCGAGGACGGCCGCGAGAAAACGCTGACGCTTCTGGGCCCCGGCGAGTTTTTCGGCGAAATGGCCCTGGTGGATGATGCCCCGCGCTCAGCATCCGCGCAAGCTTTGGAATTTGCCCGGCTCATGGTCCTCTCCCGGGGAGCTTTCACCCACATGATCACCACCCACCCGGACATGGCCATCAAGGTCATCCGCGTTCTCAGCCAGAGGCTGCGCGAGGCCAACTCCCAGATGGAGCAGCTGGCCTTCGGGGATGTCCGTGGCCGGGTGGCCGCGGTGCTGCTGGACCTGGCTCAGCGCTATCCAGCGCCGGCTCGTAAAGAACTGCGCATCGCTTTCCGCCTGACCCAGCAGGAACTGGCACATCTCACTGGCACAGCCCGGGAGACGGTCACCCGGGTGCTGGGGGAGTTTCAGGACCGCGGCTGGATACGCATAGACGAGCGGCATTACGTGGTTTGCGCACCGGAGCGGTTGCGGGAGTTGGCAGCCAGCCGGATTCGGAACGCGTAATACGGGGCCTTGCCTCAAGGAGGAGGGCAGGCGCAATTGTGTGGGACGGATGATCAAGGTGAAGGACTCCTGCCACCGGCGCCTGCAGGTGGCCAGGAGCCGGTGTCCCGGAGGGAGCAGGCTGCGGAGGTGCCCATGCTGAAACCGCAGCAGCTGTTAGAAGAAAACGGTTTTACGGCGTTGCGGGAAATCATGGCAGAAACTGTGGCCACTATCCAGCGGGGGCGCAGCCAGATTTTCGGCATCGCCGAGATGGCCAGGGAAGAGTCGACCCGCCTGCGCCAAGAGCTGGAGGAAATCAAAGCTTTGGCCGCCGAGGCCGTGGAGGCTGTCGACAAGCTGGAGCGGGCCTCGCGACAGGCCCGTTATCGCCTGATGGTGGTCAGCCGGGATTTCCAGAACCATTCGGAAACAGAAATCCGCGAAGCATACGAGCAGGCCCAGGAGATCCAGGTGGAACTCTCGGTGCGCCGGGAGCAGGAGCGGGCTCTGCGGCAGCGCCGCGACGATACGGAGGCCCGTCTGCGGCGCATCGAGGCCCTGCAGCGGCAGGCGGATGCGCTGGTGAGCAATGTTGGTGTGGCCTTGGAGCTTTTGGAAGGAAACATACATGCGTTCTCGGATCACTGGGAGGAACTGGAGGCCCGCACCATGATCGGCGCCCGGGTCATCCTGGCCCAGGAAGAGGAGCGGCAGCGCGTGGCCAGAGAGCTGCACGACGGGCCTGCGCAGGCCCTGGCGAACATCGGCCTTCGGGCCGACCTTTGCGAGAAGATCGCCACTTCCGGCCAGGGCGACCTGATCCAGGAGCTGCGTGGGCTCACGGCTGCGGCGCGGCAGACTCTGGAGGAACTGCGGCGAATCATGTTCCGGCTACGGCCCATGGCTCTGGACGATCTGGGCCTGGTGCCGACCTTGCGGCGCTATGTGGAGCAGGTGCACGAAGAAACCGGCTTGGAGGTGGATTTTGGCCTGCTGGGAACTGAGCGCTCTCTCCCGGCATCCCACGAGATTGCCATTTTCCGCCTGGTGCAGGAGAGTCTCACCAATGTCATCAAGCATGCCCATGCCCATCGGGCCCAGGTGCGGATGGAAATGCGTCCCGGCATCGTGACCGTGGTGGTGGCCGACGACGGGTGCGGATTTGATGTGGATGCAGCCTGGAAGAAAGCGGGGGAGCAGGGGCAGGGGTTGGGCCTTCCCAGCATGCAGGAACGGATGCGCCTGCTGGGGGGAGATCTCGTCATCACATCTCGCCCGGGAAAGGGCACCCGCATCCAGGCCAAAGTGCCAATCCCGGGTGGGAGCAAGGGCGGGGGCGCCAGGAGAAAGCCGGAGGTGGGCGAGTAGTCCATGGAGGGTCAGCGGGAAAGCGGGCAAGCGGAGAAAGGGCGGGAGCCTGGCCAGCCCGGTGCGCAGGCGGAGCAGGCCCGCCGGCAGGAACAGGGCCAGGCGGGCAGGCCACTGCGGGTGGTCATTGCTGACGACCACGCTTTGTTGCGCGAAGGGCTGCGCCGGGTCCTGGAGTTTGAACCGGACATCCAGGTGGTGGCGGAAGCCTCCGATGGGGTAGAAGCCGTTGGCTGCGCGGAAAAACTGGCACCGGACGTCCTGCTGCTGGACATCAATATGCCGGGCATGAGCGGCATAGAGGCCACCCGGCTGGTCCGCCAGCGGGCTCCCCGAACCCGTATCCTGATCTTGA
>JADBKO010000081.1 GCA_014896355.1 Bacillota bacterium | reverse complement strand
CGACGGAGCTTTCGGCATCCAGTTGACGCAACGTCTCTGCCGCTGCCATCCCGGCCGCTCCCGCGCCGACAATCACGTATGTCATGGAGCACCTCCGCTGGCAAATTAGCACTAATTCCTATTTTCATTTTATCACGCGGATCCCCGGCAGGCAACTGCAACTCGTATGACCCGGATCATCCCAAGAATCCGGTCTCGCCCCAGGAAAACGCTTCGGCGCGGCTGTGAACCCGGCGGCGGCTGAGAAGCACCTCCACGACGCCTGCCCGCCCGGTGTGCCGGCAGCTTGTGCAGCAAGCAGCCCGGGATGGAAAGGTTTCCCTGCGCCCATGGCGAATACTCCGTCACTGGAGTCTGTCAGAATGTGGTTGATGGATGGAGGGCTGCGCCTTGTCAGGCCCGGACCACGCGAAATATGCGAAACATGCGAAACAGCCTCACATTCAATGCGCTACCGGGAGTGTGGCCCCGTTCGTGCTCCTGCCCGGTGATCCCGGCCGCACCCAGCGTGTCGCGGAAATGCTGGATACCTGCCACGAGGTGGCTTACAACCGGGAATTCCGCACCATCACGGGAATCTATCGGGGAATGCCGGTTTCGGCGACCTCCACGGGGATTGGCGGCGCTTCCACAGCCATTGCCGTGGAGGAGCTCTTGCGCATCGGCGCCCGGATCCTGGTGCGTATCGGCAGCTGCGGGGCCATGCAGCCGGGAATGCGGGTGGGAGGATTGGTGTTGGCGGTGGCGGCGGTCCGGGAGGATGGAGCCAGCCGCATGTACGTGCCCGACGGTTATCCGGCGGTGGCTGATCCCGAACTGGTCCGGGCTCTGGCGGAAGCGGCCGGGGATCTGCGCGTGCCAGCCTATACGGGGCTGGTGCGCAGCCATGATTCCTTCTACACCGATCGGGAAAGCGAACTCATGGACTTTTGGGCCCGGAAAGGCATTCTCGCCTCCGATATGGAGACGGCGGCGCTCTTTACGGTGGCCCGCCTGCGCGGTGGCCGGGCGGCCAGCATTCTGAACGTGGTGGTCCCCGCCGGGGGCGATCTGGAAGGAGGCATCGACAGTCTGGCGACGGGGCAGGATGCAGCGTCTCAGGGGGAGAAGGCGGAGATCCAGGTGGCTTTGGAAGGACTTTTCCGCATCTGGCAGAAACAAAACCAGCAGGAGGTGTGATCATGCAAGCAAAGGCCTGGAAAGCAAACTTCACGACGCTCACCATCGTTCTCATTCCCGTGGCGGTCGGAATCAACTACGTGGGGAAGTTTTTCGCAGCCACGCTCAAGCTGCCGCTCTGGCTGGATTCCATCGGAACCGTCCTCTCCGGAATGCTGGCAGGCCCCTGGATCGGCGCCATCTCCGGGGCGGTGAACAACGCCATTTTCGGGATCACTTTGGATCCGGTCTCATTTTGGTACTTGATCACGTCGATCATGATTGGCCTGGTCGTCGGGTATCTGGCGTTTACCGGATGGATCCGCACCCCCGGACGGGCTCTGGTTTTGGGCCTGGTGGTGGCAGGCGTGGCGGCCGTGGTCTCCACGCCCATCAACGTCCTGCTCTGGCACGGGCAGACGGGGAACGTTTGGGGCGACGCGCTGTACGCGGCGCTGGTCCACCGCGGCACGCCGGTCTGGATCGCCTCGTTCCTGGATGAAGCGGTGGTGGACATCCTGGACAAAGTCATCACAGTGTTCTTGTCGTTCCTGATTTACAAGGCCTTGCCGGCGCGGCTGGTGAAGCTGTTCGGCGGAGCCCACCAGGAAGTGGAGTCCTTATAGACGGGGCACGGAGGCAGGGTTCGTGCAGCTGAGCCTGTATGTACCAGGAAAGACCTGGGTCCATCGCCTGGATCCCATCACGAAACTGTTGGCGGTGCTGGTGGCTGTCGTTCTGACCTTTGTTTTGCCTGGTTTTTTCAGCCAGGCGGGCATTTTGCTGGTGTCCCTGGCCATGCTGGGCAGCGCCGGCGTTCTGCGCCGGGCCGCGCCGGTTTTGGCCGGCGTATTCATCCTGCCTCTCACGTTTTTCGTGGTCCAGGGGTTGGTCTACCCAGGGAACGTGCACCCGGCTGTGGCGCTGGGGCCGGTGGTCTTTTACCGGGAAGGGTTGCTTTTGGGGCTCAGCCTCACTCTGCGTCTGTACAACATCCTGTCGGCAGCCCTTATTCTGGTGCTGGTCACCCGCCCCAGTGACCTGGTGGAGGCTCTGGTGCGCCGCGGCGCCCCGCCGCGCCTGGGGTACGTGATGATCGCCGTGCTGCAGATCATCCCCATCATGGTGGCCAGCACCCAGACCATCCTGGACGCTCAGCGCTCACGCGGCATGGAGACGGAGGGCAGCCTGTGGGTGCGTATCCGGGCTTTCCTGCCGCTCATGGGCCCGCTGGTGACCAACTCCCTGATCTCCACGGAGGAGCGAGCCCTGGCCCTGGAGGTCCGCGGATTTGCAGGTGGCGGAAAGCGCACGTTTTTGAAGGACGAACAGATCCCGCCTTATGCCATGGCCATGCGGATTCTGGTTTTGGCAGCTTTGGTGTTGGGCATCGGAGGCAGGTGGCTGTGGGGATGGCGCTGATCGAGGTCCAGGACTTGCGCTACCGCTATCCGGATCAACAGGGGCTGGCGCTGGACGGAATCTCCTTTTCCGTTGAGCCGGGGGAGTTCGTCGGCATCATCGGGCCCAATCGGGCGGGGAAATCTACTCTGTGCCAGGCGCTGGTAGGGTTGGTGCCGCATTTCTACAAAGGCGCCATCGGTGGCCGCGTGGTGGCAGACGGGCTGGATGTGCACAAGCATCCGGTGGCAGAGGTGGCCCGGCGCGTGGGTCTGGTGTTTCAAAACCCCTTCACGCAGATCTCCGGCGCCAAGTTCACGGTCTATGAAGAGGTGGCCTTTGGCCTGGAAAATGCCGGCGTGCCGCGGGAAGAGATGATTCCCCGCATCGAGGAGGCCTTACGCCTGCTGGGATTGGAGGAACTGAAGGACCGCAGTCCGTTTGCCCTCTCCGGCGGGCAGATGCAGCGGCTGGCCATCGCCTCGGTTCTGGCCATGCGCCCGAAGGTGCTGGTCTTGGATGAGCCTACCTCCCAGCTGGATCCGGAGGGCACCGGTGAGGTTTTTGCGGCCATGGCGGCCCTCTGCCGCCAGGGAATGGCCGTGGTGGTGGCGGAGCACAAGGTGGAGCGGCTGGCGCCGCTGGCCGGCAAAATTCTGGTGTTGCATGCCGGTCGCAGGGTGGCGTTCGATTCGCCCCGGAGGGTGTTCGCCCGGGAGGATCTTCCGGCGCTGGGTGTGGCCGTGCCGCCGGTGACAGAAGCCGCGCGCAGGCTGGGCTGGCGCTTTGAGGATGGCACCTATCCGGTGACCACTGAGGAAGCGGAAGAGTTGGCGCGCAAGAATCTGGTCGCAGCCGGCGGAGGGGGTGGAGGCCGTGGCTGACATCGAGGTCCGCGATCTGTACTTCCAGTACACCGAAGGGGTGCCGGTCTTGCGCGGGCTCAATCTGCGCCTGGGGCCCGGCGCCACAGCCATCATTGGCCAGAACGGGGCCGGAAAGTCCACCTTCGTGCGGCTGCTGAACGGCCTTCTGAAGCCCAGCGGGGGAGCGGTCCTCGTCAATGGGGTGGATACCCGCTCCACCACCGTGGCTCAGCTGGCTCGGACCGTGGGGCTGGTGTTCCAGAACCCCTCCGACCAACTGTTCAAGAGCAGGGTCTGGGATGAGGTGCTGTTTGGCCCCCTTAATCTGTCCGTGCCGCCGCAGGAAGCGGTGCGGCGGGCGCGGGCGGCGCTGCGGCAGGTGGGCTTGGAGGGCTTGGCCGAGCAGAACCCTTATGATCTGGGCCTGGCGGAGCGGAAGCTGGTGACCGTGGCCAGCGTTCTGGCCATGCAGACGGATGTGGTGATCCTGGACGAGCCCACCATTGCCCAGGACCAGGCCAGCGTGGCAGAGCTGGGCCGCATCGTCACAGAACTGAAAGAGAGCGGGCGGACCGTCCTCACGATTACCCACGACATGGGCTTTGTGGCGCGCTATTTCAGCCGGGTTCTGGTTTTCCAGCGGGGCCAGGTTTTGGC
>JADBKO010000080.1 GCA_014896355.1 Bacillota bacterium | reverse complement strand
GTCAAGAGCACAAACGTGGATGTTTGGCCACCGTCTGCAGCAATGATCAGCCGCTGCATGGCTCATACCTTCCCAGGAACGAATTGCCGGATCCGCCACTCCAGATCCGTCAGCGCCGTCCCCACCACTACGCCGTACGCCCCCAGTTCGAGAGCCCGCCGGACCTGGGCTGGCTCGTGGAACCTTCCCTCCCCCAGGACGGGGCAGATGACCGCTGCGACGATGGCAGAGATCAAGCGCAGGTCCGGTCCATCCGTCCTGAATCGCTCGGTGTAAGGCGTATAGCCAGACAGAGTCGTCGAAAGCAGGGCGGCCCCCAGCTGGTCACCGATGCGAGCTTCCTCCAGGGTGGAGATGTCCAGCATCACGGGAAGCTTGAGCTGTTCTTGAATGAAGGCCACCAAGTCCTCCAGCCGCTCCCCCTGGGGCCGCGGCCGCAGCGTCCCATCGATGGCGATGATATCCGCTCCCGCAGCCGCCAAAGCCTCCGCCTCGCGGCGGGTGGGGGTGATGTAGACCTCACTCCCCTCGTAGTACCGCTTGTCAATGCCAATGGCAGGGATTTTCAGGCCTGCCTGTTTGGCAGCCCTCACATGCTCCGGGGAGTTCAGCCTTACCCCCACTGCGCCCGCCCGTTCGGCGGAAAGGGCGAACGCTGCCATGATCTCGGGTTTCAGCAACGGAGTCCCTTCCCAGGCCTGGCAGGAAACGACCAACCCACTGGCCAGGACCCTTCTGATGTCCGGACGTTCAGTAGCCAAGACGTGCATACCTCGCCATCTCTTTCTCGAAGGATTGCTCTCCTCCGGGTACGTTCACGCTGGTGAATATCGTCGGTTCGATACCGCGTTGGCGCAGGCCGGCCACCAGTTCGGCAACCACGGCCCACATCACCACCACGGACAAAATGCCGGATCCAGGCACGCAGGCCTTGCCGCCATCTCCACCAATCAAGGCGTCGCCCGCCACGCCTCCGATGTCCAGCACTGCCTCCGCCACGTCCCGCAACAGGCCCAGCTCCGGGTCCTCCGGCTGGGCCACCGCTGCTTGGGCCAAAGAGGTCAGGGCCACCGTATGCACCCCTCTCTCCTTCGCCTGGAGCGCCGCTTGCACCACCTGCTTGCTGCGGCCGCTGACAGAGGCGATGAACAAGAGGTCCCCCCGGCGGACCAGCACCGGATTACGGGCCTCTTCCAGCGTCACCACGTGCATCGCTGCCAGTCCGCCTGCCCGGCACGTCATCTCGTTTCCCAGCAGATGGCTGTGATCCAGGATGTGAAGCACCCCTCCGGAGGCCACGACGTCCGTGGCCAGACTGGCCACCTGCCGGATCGCGGGCGCAGCGTTGTTCAACGTAGACTCGATTTCTGCGATGATTCGTTGCCGGTACTCCTCCAGCATGTTGATCCTCCATTGTTGCAGTCTGCAATTTCCGCTACGAGGTGCGGGACTCCCCCGAGCCAAGCGCGGTCGGCGTGCAAGGTCCACGCCGAGCGGGGCCGGTGTCGCAGTCGCAGGCGGCCGGGCGCGCGGCTGCCAGAGAGGGCCGGACCGGCGGAGCGAGGCTCAACCGGTGGCGCTCGTCCGGGGCCGGGCCGGTCCTTTGGCGATCTCCAACTTCACCCCTCGCTCTTGCCACAATGTCACGTATCCCTGAGACGGCGCCCGCTCCGTAATCACCAGGTGAACCGCGTCCAAAGGCGCCACTTCGGCAAAGCAGACCACGTCGAACTTGGAGCTGTCCACCATCAGCACACGCTCTGCGGCAGACGCGATCACTCGCCGGTGCAGCCGCGCCTGGTCCAGCCGGGCGTCGGTCAACCCGGCGTCCAGCGACACCCCTTTTGGCGAAAAGAAAGCCTTGTCCACGTGGAGCTGGCTCAGCATATCCTCTGCGGGGCCGCCTACGAAGGCCTTCGACTCGGCATCGAAGGCACCGCCGATCACCATCAGACGGATGCCCGGGGCCGCGGAAAGAGCATTGACGACATCCAGAGCGTATGTGACCACCGTCAGGGACTGCATGTCCTTGAGCTTGCGGGCCAGGTACAAAACCGTGCTGCTGTCGTCCAGCAGGATGGTATCCCCGGGCTGCACGTGCGCCAGGGCCGCCTCGGCGATGCTCGCCTTTTCCTGTGACTGCAGGTTCTGCCTGGTCTCCAGCGAAACGTCATGGCCCCTGGCGTACCCGGGATTCAGAGCGCCCCCGTGGGTCCGGATGATGGAGCCGCGCTGCTCCAGTTCCGCCAGATCCTTGCGCGCCGTCGTCGGAGTGATGTTGAAAAGCTCGCAGAGATCATTCACCGACACCGCCCCGCGTCTTTTCACCACGGAAAGGATCTCGTAACGGCGCTGCTCGGGAAGCATACGCATCCCCTCCTTTCTCATCCCTTGAGCGCCCCCGCCGAAAGCCCACCGATAATCTGCTTCTGGGCCAGGATGTAGAGCAGGGCGATGGGGGCCAGGGCGATGGTGGTCCCGGCCATGAGCATCTCATAGCGCGTGAAATAGGTGCCCTGGAAGACCATTAATCCCACCTGCACAGGCATCAAGCGCTGGCTGGTGAGGATCACGAGTGCCAGAAGGTAGTCATTCCAGGCACTGAGGGACGTGAGAATCAGGATCGTGGCCAGGGCAGGCCGGGCCAAGGGCATGACGATGCGGGAATAGAGGCACCACTTGTTGGCGCCATCCATGATGGCGGCTTCTTCCAACTCGCGCGGCGTCTGGTCAAAGAAACCTTTCAAGACGAAAATGGACAGCGGCAGTCCGCCGGCAATCAGGGGCAACACGTAACCGGCGCGCGTGTCGATCAGATGCAGTTGCAGCAAAATCACATAGACCGGCACGAACGCCGCAGGCAAAGGCACCATGAGTGACGCCACGATGGTGTTGTAAATCGCGGCCCGCCCCGGCATCTCCAACCGCGACAGTCCGTAGGCCGCCAGGGACCCGATCAGGAGCGTGAGGGACACGACTACCGTCAGATATAGCAGGCTGTTGGCGAAGTATACCCCCAGATGCGCCTCCTGCCAGGCCCGCACATAATTGGACCACTCCGGGTGGGCCGGCCAGAACGATTTGCTGATATAGACCTCGCTCTGGTTCTTGAGAGACGTAGAAACCATCCAGGCCACCGGAAACAGGCAGGAAATGGCCACCAGCGTCAGAAAGACGACTCCCAGCGCCCTTCCGGCCCGCACCGCGAGTCTGGAATGCCCCGCGAAGGAATGCCCCGCGAAAGAGGAAACCGCACCGTCCGCATGCATGTTGGTCTACTCCCCCTCCAGGCGGCGCGAAAGCCACAGCTGCGCGAAAGAGAGAATCATCAGGATCAGGGCAAAGACCAATGCCTCGGCACTGGCGTAGCCCAGCCGGTAAAACTGAATGGCCTCTTTGTATATGCGCAGGGCAGGGACCTCCGTACGCAGGCCGGGGCCCCCGTTCGTCATGACCATCACGATTCCCAACAGCTGCATGGCGCCCAGGACGGTCAGGACCGTGACGATGGCGAGCACGGGAACCAACAGAGGCATGGTCACGAAACGAAAGCGTTTCCAGCCGTCGGCCCCGTCCACCTCCGCTGCCTCGTAGAGCTCCCGGGGGATCCCCTGCAGACCGGCCAGAAGCAGGATGAACGCGCTCCCGAACCCCTGCCAGATCGAGGCTACGCTGACCGCCGGCAAGGCCGTGTGCGGGTCACTCAGCCAGGCCCGGGCCAGGGGAGCCAAGCCAAGCCATGACAGAAAAGCATTTAGGATCCCCGAATAGGGGTCATAGATCCATTTCCATATGAAGCCGACAACCACCTGGGACATCATTACCGGGAAATAAAACACTGCCCGGAAGAATCCTGCCGCCGGCAGCCGCGCCCCCACTGCCAAGGCGAGCACCAAAGCCAGGGGCACCATTCCGACAATGGCAAACAGGGTGAAATACCCGCCGTTCACCAAGGACTGCCACCACGCCGCGTCCTGCCAAACCTGGGCGAAGTTGGCGAACCCGGCATAGACCGGCCTGGACACACCGTCCCACCGGTAGACGCTGAGCTGAAGCGTCTTGATGATGGGGTAGACCGTGAAGACGGCAAACAGGAGGACCGCCGGCAACACGAACAGGTAGTTGTAACGATTACGCCAGACGGCCCGCAGACCCTCCATCATACCGACCCACCTTCGTTTCG
>JADBKO010000008.1 GCA_014896355.1 Bacillota bacterium | reverse complement strand
CGGGCCCGCAGGCTGCCGCCCGCCCGGCTGGGAAGCATGTGCAACATTCTTGGGGCCATCCTGGGCCCTTATCTTCGCTGGCGCCGGCGAACAGTGATCCTGATCTGGCGCCAGCGCCGCTAGGCAGGGAACCGGCCGGCGAGCCGGCTCCCCGGCCACCGCCTAGCCTGCCGCCCCGGCTTCTGCCGTGGATTCGGGTCCCAGCGGACGCTGGGATGGGCTGCGGCGGGAGAATACAGTGACCTGCCGGATGCCGTGGGTCCAGGCATATTCGCAGAGGCGCCCGAAATCGGCCGCCACGTCCTGCGGCCGGTGGGCATCCGAGGCCAGCGTCACGGGCAGGTGCAGGGCCTGCACCAGATCCAGCAGTTCCGGCGCCGGGTAGACTTCGCCTACCCGCTTCCGCCAGCCGGCGCTGGAGATCTCCACCGCCATATGCCGGGCTTGGGCTGCCTCCAGGACAGGCCGGAACAGCGGGGCCAGCGGCTGGCGGCTGCGAAAGCCGAAGACCTTGATCACATCGGGATGGGAGATCACATCGAACAGGCCGCTGGTGGCCATGCGGGCCAAGGTGGCGAAATACTGGCCGTACGCGCTGTCCACATCACGGCCTTGCCAGCTGGCGGGATCCACGTCGAACGGCCAGTCCCCCAGCCAGTGTACGGAGCCCAGCACCACATCCCAGGGGTAGGGTTCCACCAGGCGGCGGGCGATGTCGTCCTCACGGCCGGGAACGTAATCGATTTCGATGCCCAGCTTCACCGGCCAGCCCTCCCGTTGGGCTGTCGTGATCAGGTTCACGTACTCTTCCAGATCCTGGGCCGGGCCCGTCCGCTGCTCCCACCACGCAGGCAACAGGCCTGCGGCTTGGCGGAAGCGATAGGCATGTTCGGTGATGGCGATCTCCTGCACGCCCCGCGAGAGCGCTGTGTCCAGAAAACGCCGGAGCCAGGAGGGGGAGAAATCCCCCTGCTCCAGGTGCATATGATAATCGATCAGCATGTACCTGCTCCCTCACGCCTGCAGGGCTGTGGGCTGCGCCGTCCGCCCAACGCCCGAAAGGGAGACAGACGGCGCCAAGCGCCTGCACAGGTTCCTGCAAGGCTGGCCGAATGTCAGGCGCTGGCCAAACCCTGGGCCGGACCGCTGCCAGCGGCAGCCCCCACCAGATTGGCAGGCAGCGTCACCAGCAGCGCATCCCCCACGCCGGGGATGGCCTGCAATTCCCGCAGGACCCCGGCCGGCACTGCGTCATCCACGGCCAGGATCATGATGGCTTCACCACGCACCTGTTTTCTTCCTACCTGCATGGCGGCAATGTTGATGCCGGCATTGCCCAGGATCGTCCCAAACTTGCCGATGATTCCCGGCCGGTCCTGATGGCGGCTGACAATGAGATAGGGCGTGGGGGACACATCCACGGGCAACCCGTCGACCAGGGTGATGCGGGGCTGCCCGAAGCGGGAGAGCGTCCCACCCACCCGGTGCTGCCTGGGCTCCCGGCCCACCCGCACCTCCAGATAGGGCTGAGGCAGGTCGAAGCGGGGATGGCTGCGGGTGACGGCGACCTTGACGCCCTGCCGCTGCGCAGCGGCCATGGCGTTGACCTCGTTGATGGGCTCGGAAACCACCTGCCAGAGCAGGCCTTTCACCACGGCGCTGGCCAAAAAATCCACCGCCGCCCCGTCGGCATCGCCGAAATACGCCACTTCCACTTCATTGAGGTTGCCGCCCACAGCCTGGGTATAGAAATGCCCCAGAACCTCCGCCAAGGGTAGAAGGGGATTCACCTGCTCCCATTGGCGTTCCGAAAGCGCCGGCAGGTTCACGGCGTTCCGCACCGGCTGGCCCCGCAGGAAGCGCCCCACCTGCTGCGCCACCTCCACGGCGTTCACCAGCTGTGCCTCGCGGGTGGAAGCCCCCAGGTGCGGCGTGGCCACCACCTGGGGCAGGCTCAGCAGCGGCATGTCGCCGGGGGGCTCTTTGCTATACACATCCAGGGCCGCGCCGGCCAGATGCCCTTCCACCAGGGCCTGATAGAGGGCTTCTTCGTCGATGATGCCCCCGCGGGCGCAATTCACCACGTAGCTGCCTTTTTTCATCTGCGCCAGCTCCGCGGCACCGATGAGGCCCCGGGTCTGGGCGGTCAGAGGCGTGTGGACCGTCAGAAAATCCGCCTGGGCCAAAAGCTCGCTCAAGGACGCCACCTGCTCAATGCCCAGGTTTTTCAGGGTCTCGGCGTTGGCGTAGGGATCATAGGCCAGCACCCTCATGCCAAACGCCAGGCAGCGCTTGCCCACCTCCTGTCCGATGCGTCCGGCGCCCACCACGCCCAGGGTTTTGCCCCGCAACTCCACGCCTTCGAAGGCGCTGCGCTGCCAACGGCCGGCCTGCAAGGATGCATGGGCCTGGGGAATGTGGCGGGCCACGGCCAGCATCAAGCCCACGGTGTGCTCGGCAGCGGCGATGGTGTTGCCGTCCGGCACGTTGAGCACCACGATGCCCCGGGCCGTGGCTGCGGCCACGTCGATGTTGTTGACGCCCACGCCCGCGCGGCCGATGACCCGCAGGCGCTGGCCGGCAGCGATGACCTCCGCCGTCACCTGGGTCGCACTGCGTACGATCAAGGCGTCATACTGAGGGATTACGCGGACCAGATCCGCCGGTGCCAGGCCCGGGCGGACGTCCACCTGGAACTCCGGCTCCAGAAGGCGGCGCCCTTCGTCCGCCAGCTTCTCCGCGATGAGAATCCGTGCCTTCTCCATGCCTGCTTTCTCCCTTCTGTACTCGCTTCGGTACTCGCTACTCACTTCGGCGGTGCACCGGCTTCAACGGGCCGCCAGGGCGGCCTCCGCTCCCTGGCCGGGCTGCACCGGCACCCCTTGAGCATGCAGCGCCTTCTCCAGCGCCTGCAGGCCCACCAGGACGTCCTCCGGCTGGATGAATCCCATATGTGCCAGACGGATGATCTTGCCGCTCAAAGGCCCTTGCCCGCCTGCCAATACCACCCGCTGCTCTTCCCGGCACCAGCGGATGAGCTTGGCCGCCTCCACGCCCTGAGGAGGAAACGCTGCCGTCACCGTGGGCGAGGCCCATTCCTCCCGAGCCAGCAACGTGAAGCCCAGAGCCTGTAATCCCGCCCGGGCCATGGCCGCCATAAGGCGGTGCCGCTGCCAGTAGGCCTCCAGACCTTCCGCCAAAATCAGGCGCGTGCTCTCCCGCAGGCCGTACCATAGGGAAACAGCTGGAGTGTAGGGCGTCTGGCCCTTGGCGAAACCCTCCCGGTAAGGGCGCACGTCCCAATAAAACCGTGGCAGCGTCGCCTTCTCCGCCGCTTGCCAGGCCTTTTGGCTCAGCACCAGAAAACCCAGGCCGGGCGGGCACATCAACGCCTTCTGCGAGGCAGTCAGCACCACATCTACACCCCAGGCCTGCGGGAAGAGGGGGACTCCTCCCAGGCTGCTGACGGCATCCGCCACAAGCAGGGCGCCGCTGGGCTGCACCACCTTGGCAATGGCCTCCAGGTTCAGGAGGACTCCGGTGGAGGTCTCATTGTGGGTGACCAGCACCCCTGCGTAGGGCCGTCCTTCCTGGGCAGCCTGCTGTAGCCGCTGCTGCACCGCCTGGGCCGTGATGACCTGGCCGGGCTCCACTTCCAGGCGGTCCACCTGCAGCCCGTAGGCGGAGGCGATCTTGGCGAAACGGGCGCCGAACACCCCCATGATACAGGCCAGGACGCGGTCCTGTGGGGAGAACACGTTGACCAGCGCGGCTTCCATGGCCCCCGTGCCGGCGCAGGGGAGAATGACCACGGACTGGTCCGCAGGCAGCTGCAGGATTTGCCGCAGGTTGGCCTCCACTTCGGCAAACAGCGCCGCGAATTCAGGGCCCCGGTGGTTGATCATCGGCGCGGCCATGGCCTGCCGCACCTGGGGGGGAACCGGGGTCGGGCCGGGAATGAGCAACACTTGTTCCAACGAAATGACCTCCTCGGTACTCCATACTCGACACGCGGTTCTCGACTGCAAACGCCATTTCTGTGTCCCTGGTTGTGCCGCTCGTCACATTCAGGACGTTTCGCCGTCAATTCGCCTTTGGCCGGCAAAATCCTGCCGGCTTGCGGAAACGTGGACAGCCTGCCGGAGACCCGGCAGGCTGTCCCAACCGCATCGCCCATTGGAAGGCGTTTTTCCCGTCCCTGGCGGTGAATTTATCAGAATTCAGCACTCACTGTGTCCGCAAGCCAAACACTTCGAGCATCCTTCCGCGTACACCAGAGTCTGGTTGCCACACACCGGGCAGAGGTTCATCCCAGGCCGGTCCTGCCCCCCGTCTCCGGGTTTGCCCGGCTCCGGAAACAGGCTGGCCTGGGCCACCCCCGGGGGAAGGAGCATGGCCATGGCCTTTCCTTCTTTCTGGTTTTCCAGAAACTCCAGCAAGAACTGGCCGATGGCGTCCGGCACCGAACGCACTCGGTAGGGGCCAAATCCCACAGACCGGCTGGCCCCGATCCCCACCAGCTGGTGCGCCACTTCTGCCGGGTCGATCCCACAGCGGAAGGCCAGGGAGATGAGCCGGGCCATGGCTTCCGTGAAAGCCGTCACGTCGCTGCCGGCTTTCCCGATCTGGGCGAAGAGCTCAAAGGGGTGTTGCTCCGGCCCCATGACGTTCAGGGTCAGATACAGATTGCCCAAAGGGGTCTCGCGCATATCTGTGACGCCCACCAGGCGGCGGGGCCGTTCAATGGGCCGGATGTTGCCCCACTGCCCGTTCACAGGCGTGACTTCCGACTGCTCCTGGCCGGAAGAGGGACTACCGGACGCCTTCCCCGCAGGTCGGCTCTCCGATGCGTCCGGGGCGGCACCGCCGCGGGCCGCGGCCTCGGCAGCGCCCCTTTTCGCCGTCCCAACGGCTTCCCCGCCAACGGCGGGCGTCTTGCCGGCAGCCACCGCCTTCCCGGCCTCTTGGGATTTGCCCACCGTCAACACCTGGGATTCCCGGGATCCGTCCCGGTAAACCGTGACTCCCTTGCACCCCAGTTCATACGCCAGGAGATACACGCGGCGCACGTCCTCCGGCGTGGCCTCGTGCCGGAAATTCACCGTCTTGGACACCGCGTTGTCGGTATATTTCTGGAATGCCGCCTGGATGCGGATGTGCCATTCCGGCGCAATATCGTGCGCTGTGGCAAAAATCCGCTGCACATCCTCCGGAACGCCTTTGACGCCCCGGGCGGAACCATGGGCTGCAATCTGGCGCATGAGCGCTTCACTGTAAAACCCGCGCTGGCGGGCCACTTGCTCGAACAGCGGGTTGACTTCCACCAGCCGGTCATCGTCCATGACGTGCCGCTCGAAAGCCAGGGCAAACAAGGGCTCGATGCCGCTGGAGACCCCTGCGATGATGCTGATGGTGCCCGTGGGCGCCACGGTGGTCACCGTAGCGTTCCGGTAACGGGGTCCGTTCGGAGCATAGATGCTCTTGTCGAAGTTGGGGAAGGGCCCCCGCTCCTCACCCAGTTGAGCGGAAGTCTCCTTGGCCACCCGTTGAATGAAACTCATGAGCTGGGCAGCCGTGTCCACGGCTTCCTCGGAATCATAGGGGATCCCCAGCTGGATCAGCAGGTCCGCGAAGCCCATGACCCCCAAGCCGATCTTGCGGTTCCCCCTGGCCATCTCCGTGATCTGCGCCAGCGGGAACTGGCTGGCATCCACCACATTGTCCAGGAACCGCACGGACGACCGGACCACCCGCTCCAGCCGGTCCCAGTCGATCTCCAGCGCCGGGCCGTCCGTTCGTTTTGCCGGGCGCACCATGAGCGCCAGGTTGATGGAGCCTAGATTGCACGCCTCATAGGGCAGGAGCGGCTGCTCGCCGCACGGATTGGTGCTTTCAATCTCCCCCAGGGCTGGCGTGGGATTGGCCGCATTGATCCGGTCCAGGAAGATGATGCCCGGTTCCCCGTTTTTCCAGGCCATTTCCACGATCTTCTCGAACACGTCCCGGGCCCGCAGCCGTTTGACCACCTGGTGGGTGCGCGGGTTGACCAGGTCGTATTCCTGGTCTTTTTGGTAAGCTTCCATGAAAGCCTGAGTCAGGGCCACGGAAATATTGAAGTTGGTGATTTCGCGGTTGTCCGCCTTGCAGGTGATGAATTCCAGGATATCCGGGTGATCCACCCGCAGAATCCCCATGTTGGCCCCGCGGCGCGTGTTATGGCTCACAAACCCGTTGGCCAAATAGGTATGAATCCCGGGCACGGACAGGTCCACGGTGAAGGCCAGGCCCTCCTGGATTTCCACCACCGGATCATAGAACTGTCCCGGCGGGCAGCCCGGGCCCGCATACGGACAAGGGGCGGAAACAGTGGCCCACCACTCCTCCCACCAGCGTTCCAGGCCCACCTGGCTCCAGCAGAACAACGGCGCAGCGGTGCCACCCTTTGCCCCCAGGCCGTCGCCGGGCAAAGCGGCCCCGGAAAGCGGTTTCTCCCCCGCCGCGGCAGCGGGAGCCGGGAGGAAATCCGCCGATCCTTCCGGCAGTAGGGCCAATACCGCATAAGAGCGGCCGCTACGGGAACCCGGCGTCACAGCCAGCGCCGCAGGCTGGCCCAAGGCCAGAAGCACCTGTTGGAGGTCCTCCAAAAGGGACTGCTGGGTCTGCGCCAGCACCACGATGGATTGCCCACCGTCCGTCCGGCGCCCGGCGTAATGCCAGAAGCCGCAGACCATGGCTTCCACCAGCCGGCGTTCGGCCCGGAAGCCGGCCTCAGGCCACCGCAGCGGCCGGACCCCTGCGCCTCCCGCCTCCAGGGCCTGCTGCGCCAAATCCCTTCCCATGGCATAGGCCTGCTGCCAAGCCCTCTCGCAATCATCCTGTAGCGGAGCCTGGGCCTGGGCCAGGGTGGGTCCGCCGGCCCAGCTCGATCCGGGGCCTGCGGCACCCTCCTCCCCCCGCCGGGCGGCAGCGCCGGAGAGCGTCCCGGCCGCGGACGGGCCGTCCCAGAGGTCCACCATTCCTGCCCCAGAACCTGCGGCTGTGCATCCCGCCAGGGCGACGCACCCGTCTTTCTCCTCCACGGTAAACAGCTGCAGCGCCGGTCGCGCCCACCAAGCTTGCACTCCTGGCGAGGCTGCGCCGGTGCCGTCTGCATCGTTTTTCTCTAAAGAGGGCCAGACATAGTCTGTCTGCTGCGGGTATGCCCCGGCCTGCAGGGCCAGCCAGTCTCCGGGCTGCAGGTCTCCCACCCGCCGCCACCGGTATTGCCCTTGGGCATCCACCACCCGCAGCCGGTGCCGCAAAGTGGCCTGCAGACTGAAGCCGCTGCGAGTGCGGATCTTCCGCACCCTGCCGTGGCCGTGCTGGTAAAACTCGTCTGCCGGATGCCAGCCCTGGTCGGTGGCCACCTGCAGGACGCCGCCCCGGGGGGCATACCAGGCACCGTCTTCTCCCTTGCCTGCTTCAGGTCCCAGCTCACCCAAGGGAATGAGCCCGTGGCTGGTCAGAACACGGGTGGAGGGAACCACGCAACCGCCCTGCTTTACAGCTTCCGTGGCGGCGTTGAACACTTTCATGAAAGAGACCGGACCGCTGGCTACACCGCCGGTCGAGGAGACCAGATCGTCCTTCGGGCGCAGCCGGGAAAACGAGAAGCCCGTGCCACCGCCGCTTTTATGAATCAGCGCCGCATGCTTCAGGCTGTCGAAGATCTCCTCCATGGAATCCCCCACGGGCAGGACGAAACAGGCGGAAAGCTGCCCCAGGGGCCGGCCGGCGTTCATCAGCGTCGGGCTGTTGGGAACGAATTCCAGTTCATCCAAGAGGCGGTAGAATTCCTCCGCCCTGCGGGCGGCCTGGGCATCGGAGGCGCCATATTGCCTGTCCACCTCTGCAATGACCGTGGCCACCCGGCGGAACAGGTCCTCAGGGGTTTCCACAGGCCGTCCGGACTCGTCTTTGCGTAGATAGCGCCGTTCAAGGACAATGCGTGCGTTCTTGCTTAGCTTCAACAGGATGCGCCCCTTTCTTCGGGGTTCCCTCCGGCATCCGTTTCCATGCACCGGAGGTCTCAGCAAACTCTACCACAAGGCCTCTGCTGCCGGCAACCTCCGTCCGGAGCTCTGCGGACGCGCGCGAACGAGTGTGCAGGAGCCCGGAGGAAAGAGAGCGGCCAGGAATCACCCTGACCGCCTGGACGAACGTATGTGTGCCCCCCCGCAAGCCTAGGAACGACGCCAAAGGGCCGAATGCCGGACAAAGCCCGCCGGTTCGCCTATCCTACCCCGGCATCCTGCCTGCCGGGGGGACCAGAAGAATCTTTCGCCTCTGCCTGCCCTTTTCCTGCCGCTTCCGCCGCGTCCGGCCGCTGCCTGGCCACACCCAAAAGGCCCAGCCGCAACGCCCCGGGGCGACGCTGGCAGAAGCGTAACACCCGGCACTGGTCACGACAGACTGCCGGATCTCGCCGCATGCAGCGCCGGGTCCCCTGGTAGTATAGGGGGAGAAGATCCGGCACATCCTCGGCGGCCTGCGCGAAATGGGCCAGGGGGATCTCCTTCATCTGCCCGCTGCCTTCCACCAGGCCCAGCCGCCAAAGGGCCAAACGCACAGGGAAGTCCAGCACCCGCGTGGCTTCCGGCGGCATTTCCGGCCAGAGGCCAAACCGGCGCATCTCGCGGGCGATCCACGGGGCCCGGCTGCTGATGTGGCTGAAAAACTGCAGGTTGCTCAAGGTGGCTGAGAACTGCCCGGCCCCAGCATGGACGTTCAGCAGGTCGCCCCCGTACCGCTCCACCAGCAGGCGGGCGTTGCGCACCAGAGCCCGCGCTTTCTGCTCTTTGACGGTCAATGCCCGGTAATCGCTGAGGAGAATCTCCAGGATCGCGCATTCACACGCCTCCGGGTCCGCGACCAGGCGCCGGCAGTCCATGAGCCCCTGCTGCCGCAGCACCAGAAAAGTGTGCACCGCCACGTCCGTCCGGACCTTGGCGGCCAGCAGAACGGCCAGGGCCAGCAATTCAAAGCGGCCCTGGGGAGAACTGAGATCCACATGTCCGGCGCCGTGTACGGCCAGGCTTTCCAAGGGCAGCAATGGGCTGTTCTCCCAAGGGGGAGGCCAAGCGGCGGCCAGGGCGTTGAACAGCCGTTGGCGGTTCCGGGGGCCCCAGGAGAATACCGGTTCCCCGGAATCATCAGGTTCATAGGCTGGGGTGAGGGGGGCAATGCCCGCCTGGGTCATGCTGAGTACCTCCTTTGTTGGTGAGGGCCGGGAGCACGCAGGCCGTACCGTCCCGACTCGGAGGCTCAGCTGGTGGGCTGCCGCAGACCGACACCCGCCGGGAAGCGTGAGATCGCTGTCGCCGTCGGGCGCAAGATCCGGGCACCTCTATTCTAGAAAGAAAGAGGAAAGTTTGTCCATGTAAAGCTGGCGCCGCAGTCTGTGACAGAACGGGCGTAACCCGGCCGGCACGCCGCCCGGGCGAGGTCGGCACGCCGCCCGGGCACGGCTGCACCCCCCTCCTTCCTCCTTTCGGGGCGGCGCCCCTCAGGCCGCCAGGACAACGAACACCAGATACAGGAACGCCGACAGGAGCGCCCCCGCCAGGGTGTTCAAGGCATTCACGGTGTTATTGTCCAGCCAGCCCAGACCACGCACCCGTTCGGCCGGAGCGCCGCAATAGGCGCAAACAGGCTCTTCCCCCCGGGCACCGCACGCCGGACACAGCCACGATCCCTGCGCCCCTGCGCCCAGAAGACTGTCCAACAGTCCGCCCAGAAAGCCCCCTGCAGCGACGCTGGCCGCCAGACCCCGGTTCACCGGAGCACCGGCCCACAGTGCCGGCACGGCCGCCGCCAGCCCCATCAGCCCGGCTCCGGCCAAAGAGCCCAAGGTTCCGGCCAGCGTGACACCACCCGAGGTCCCCGGGCTCACAGGCCGCCAATCCAGCAGATTGCGAGGCTGGCCCCCGAAGGCCATGCCGATCTCCGTGGCCCACGTATCCGCGTTGGCAGCGGCCAAAGCGCCGGCAAAGGCCAGGAAGAAGTAGCCAGAGCCGGAAGGAAAAAGGGTGGCCAACAAGGCCAGAACCGCCGCCAGACCGCCGTTGGCCAGCACTTGGCCGGCATCCCGCCGCAGGCGCTGGATCCGGCCCGGCTCCGCGTCTTCCGGAACGCCTGCCTGCCGGGCGGAACCGGCCCCCCCGGCTGCGGCCTGTTCACCGGGCTGCAGGCTCCCCCGCGACACCCCGCCCCGGCGTAGGCGCAGGCTTGTACGCCAGGCGGTCCAGCCGCCGGAGGTGAGGAAAAACACCACCAGCAGCCCGGCCCATAACCAGCCGCCTGCTCCCAGAATCACGCCACCCACGGCCCCAGCGGCCCATGCCCCGCCCGGGGAAAGCCAGCCTGCCACCCTGGCGGCCAGCCCCACGCCCAAGGCCAAAGCGAAGGCCAGCAACACCCGTCCCCAGGGAAGAAGGGCCTCTGGAGCCCACAAAACCGCTGCCACCAAAGCCCCCGCAGCCAGGGCCGCCAAGGCGTTCCCCCAGCCTTCCCCTGCCGCCCCCTGCAGGGCCGCCCCGCCGGCACAAGCCAGGAGCGCAGCCAAAGCCGCCTTCTCCAGGCTCAGCCCGGCAGAAAGCCACAGGGCCAGAGTGACTGCGGCAAAGGCGGCGGCATAACCTAGCGGCAGGGCCCGGCCGCGGGCATCGGCGTCGCCGGCGAACGCAGCAGAACTCCAGGACAGCAAAACGGCTCCGGCCACCAGGGCCGGGGCAAACTGCGCGTTGCCCCACAGAAGCGCCAGGGCGGCCAGCACCAGGCCGTACCAGGGGCCGGGCCAGCCCCATGCGTTCCGGCCTGCCGCCCCCGGTGGAGAAGGCCAGTATCCGGTTCGCTGCGCCAAGGCCCCTGCTGCCGCCAAACCGGCTCCCAGCGCAGCCAATGCCCAGGTGCCCACCCCCAAAAAGGGCCCCAGCGCCAGCACGGGCCCCAGGCAGAAAAGGGCCATCCGGCCTGCCTGTGCCGGATCCCGGTGAGCCCGCCAGCGCCAGATCTCCACCCCGACGAGCACGGCCAGCAAAGCCAGGGCCAGGACCGCTGCCCGTACGACTACGCCCATGGCCGCCACCTCACGTTATCTGCCGCTGCCCAGGAACTGACAGGCATTCTCCCCCAGCCGCCGGCCGAAAGCCGCCAGGTCTTCCTCTCCGCGCAGCCGGGCCAGGAAGCGGGCCACCTCGGCCACAAAGGCCGGTTCATTGCGCCGGCCCCGCCACGGCTCCGGCGCCAGGTAAGGGCTGTCGGTTTCCACCAGCAGCCTCTCCAACGGCACCTGCCGGAACACCTCCTGCAGGCGGCGGGCGTTACGGAACGTCACCGACCCGGCGGCGGAGATGTACATGCCCAGACGCAGGCAGGCTTGCGCCAGCTCCCAGCTGCCGGAGAAACAGTGCATGACCCCGGCCACCTGCCCATCCGGCCGCCGGCGGGCCTCGTCCTGCAGCAGGGCCAGCGTGTCTCCGTGGGCTTCCCGGTCATGGACCACCACCGGCAAACCCAGCTCCCGCGCCAGCTCCAGCTGCCGGGCAAAAGCTTCCTTTTGCAGAGGACGGGGGGAATAATCGTAGTGGTAATCCAAGCCGATTTCTCCGATGGCGGCCACGCAGGGCTGCCGGGCCAGCTCCGCCACTTGCTGCAGCCAGTCTGCCGGTGCCTGGGCCACTTCGTGCGGATGCACCCCCACCGCAGCCCAGGCCCGCAAGGCCGGCGCGCCCTCTTTGCGGGCGCCGCCCTCTCCGGCAGAGAGAGCCTGGGCCAGCTCCACCGCAGCCCGGGAGGACTCCAGATCGTCGCCCACCACCAAAAGGCCTGCCAGGCCGGCCTGAACCGCCCGTTCCACCACCGCAGGCCGGTCATCCGCAAACTGCAGATCGGCCAGGTGGCAATGGCTGTCCACGACGCCAGGCATCGGCTGGACCTGCGCGCTCACGCCTGCTGCCCCCTATTTCACCTTGCACCCGGCAGGCAGCGGCTTGTCAGGTCCCAGAATGGCCAATTGCTCCCCGTCCGGCGTAGAGGCAGCCAGGAGCATGCCCTGGGATTCCACGCCCCGCAGGCGGGCAGGTTTGAGATTGGCCACCACCACAATCTGCCGTCCCACCAGCTCCTCGGGCCGGTAGTGCCGGGCGATGCCGGCCACGATCTGGCGGCGCTCCGGGCCCATGCGCACCTGCAGGCGCAGCAGTTTGTCCGCCTTGGGGATGGCCTCCGCCTCCTCGATGGTGGCCAGACGCAGGTCCAGGCGGGCGAACTCGTCAATGGTGATCTGGGGTAACGGAGCCCCGTCCGGGGCAGGCTCTGCCGAAGGCGAGGGCGCCGCCGCCCCCTCAGGGGCGGCCCCCGCCACTGGCACCGTGGCTGTGGCCCCCGGCGCCGTCCCGGCCGCTGCCGCCGGCTTCTCGAAGACTGCCTGATCCATCGTGACGTATGGTTCTCCTTTTTCCTGGTTCTCCTTTTCCTCGATGCGCGGGAAGAGAGGCTCGCCGCGGGTGACGGCGCCACCGGGAGGATACAGCCCCCACTTCACGGCAGCCAATCCCTGCTGCAGGATCTCCCCCGGCAAGCCCAGGCGCTGCCAGATGGCCTGCCCGGTGCGGGGGATGAACGGCCATACCAAAATGGCCACGTTGCGCAGGACTTCCACCAGGTTATACAATACCGTGTCCAGCCTTTCCTGCTGGCCCTGGCGCTGCAACGCCCAGGGAGCCTCCTCGTCGATGTATTTGTTGGCCCGGCCGATGAGCCGCCAAATGCTGGCCAGGGCATTGTGGGGCTCCAGGCGCTCCATGCAGGCGATGGTTTCCCGCTTGACTTCACCCACCAGCCCCATGAGTTCCCGGTCCCGCGCCGAGGCCGGCCCCGGCGCCGGCACCCGGCCGTCCCGGTAGCGCTCCAGCATGCTGGCGCTGCGGTAGAGCAGATTGCCCAGATCGTTGGCCAGATCGGCATTGGTGCGGTGAATCAGCGCCTCCCGGGAGAAATTCCCGTCCTGGCCGAAGACCACTTCCCGCAGCAGGAAATAGCGCAGGGGGTCCGGCCCGAACTCCTCGATGAGCGCCACCGGATCCACCACATTGCCCCGGGATTTGGACATCTTTTCCGCATCGAACAAGAGCCAGCCGTGGCCAAAGACCTGTTTCGGCAACGGCAGACCCAGGGCCATCAGAATGATGGGCCAGATGATGGTGTGGAAGCGCACGATCTCTTTGCCCACCAGGTGCAGGTCCGCGGGCCAGAACTTGCGGTACAGATGATCGTCGGCAGAGGCGTAGCCCAGGGCCGTGATGTAGTTGGAAAGGGCGTCGATCCATACGTAGACGACATGTTTTTCATCGCCCGGCACGGGGATTCCCCAATCGAACGTGGTGCGCGAGACGCTGAGGTCGTTGAGGCCCGCCTCGATGAAGCGGATCATCTCATTGCGCCGCGACTCCGGCTGGATGAATTCCGGGTGCGCCTGGATATGCTGGAGCAGCCGGTCCTGGTAGGCGCTGAGCCGCAAAAAGTAGCTCTCCTCCTCCACCCACTGCACGGGCCGGTGGCAGTCAGGGCACTTGCCGTCTTCCAGCTGCCGCTCCAGCCAGAACGCTTCGCACGGCTCGCAGTACCAGCCTTCGTATTTGGATTTGTAGATGTCGCCCTGGTCCAGCAAACGCTTGAAGATGGCTTGCACAGCCCGCTGATGCCGGGGCTCGGTGGTGCGGATGAAATCATCATACTGAATGTCCAGGCGCCGCCAGAGATCTTGGAACGTGGCCACGATGCGGTCCACGTACTCTTTGGGCTGGATGCCCTTGCTGGCGGCGATGCGCTGGATTTTTTGGCCATGTTCGTCCGACCCGGTGAGGAAGTAGACCTCGTCGCCCAGGAGTTTGTGAAACCGGGCCAGCGCGTCCGCCGCCGTAGTGGTGTAGGCATGGCCCACATGCAGCTTGTCGCTGGGGTAATAGATGGGAGTCGTCACGTAATACTTGCCCATGACCTTCTTAGCCTGCCTTTCGGAGGGGATAAAAAAACCGTCCCTGGCTCTCCGGGCCAAGGACGGACAGTGCCGTGGTACCACCTTGTTTCGCCGCCGTTTTTGGGCAGCCTCTGCGGATACGCCCGCTCGGCGGCGGGAAATATCCTGGCGCGATAACGGGCGCCTTGATCCTGACGGATCCCGGCTTCGCCTACTGAGCCTGCACCCATGCTGCGGGACAAACCGCTCCGGGCTTGGGTGAGGCTGTTCAGCCAGCAGCTCCGGGGCCATCTTCCGCCAAGCCCGCCTACACCGGCTTTCACCTGATCCGGCTCTCTGGCAGAAGGCCGGCTTGGCCTACTCCTCCCCTTCGTTGCCGATGGCAAGAAACATTCAACTGTCAAGCACAGACTGCAACTGCTGCCATTCTAGCACGCCGTGGCAGCAGGGTCAATATCCGACCCTCTTGACAGGACCCACCCCTCCTCGTATAATCAGGACAGATACCCGGTAGGGTATATGATGTTTTCCAAGAACCGCCTCAACAAGAAGCCAAAGCCCTGTGTCCGGATGGGAAACCCTCTGTAACACAGGATGTAGGGCGGCTGAGGGCGGAATCGACCTCAGGAAAGTCAGGCAAGGATGTGAGGTAAAATGGCGTATCTCAGTGACCGGGACCGCGAATACCTGCGCAAAACCCTGGACGAACTGCCCCGCCGGGTCAAGCTCCTGGTATTCAGCGAACCGCAAAGCAAGCTGCTGATCCCCGGCAAGGAGCCGTGCCAGTACTGCCAAGTGGTGGAAGAAATCGTGGAAGAGCTTTGCTCCCTGTCGGATAAGCTGGAAAAAACCGTTTACACGGACCGGGAGGCTCCGGAGTTCGCCACCTATGGCATCGATAAGGTGCCGGCTCTGGTTCTCCTGGATGAAGACGGCACCGATTACGGCATCCGGTTCTACGGGCTGCCGTCCGGTTATGAATTCGGTACCCTGATCGAGGACATCACGGACCTGGCCCACGGCAAGACGCGCCTGAGCGAGCAGACGCGCCAGGCGTTACAGGGCCTGACCAGACCCGTGCATATCCAGGTGTTCGTAACCCCGACCTGCCCGTACTGCCCACGGGCGGTGCGCCTGGCCCATCAGATGGCCATGGAGAGCCCTCAGATCCGGGCGGACATGATTGAAGCCAACGAATTTGCGGAGCTTTCGAACAAATACGGCGTGTACGGGGTGCCCAAGACCGTCATCAATGAAGTAGAGGAAGTGGAAGGGGCGGTACCGGAAGCCACGTTCCTTTCCCACGTGCTGGCGGCCGTGGAAGCCGGAGAATGATGCCCCGGCCTGGGATGGCAGCGAAAGGGAACAAAAGCCGTCAACGCGAATAGGCTGGGTAACGGTGGGCCGTATGGGAGAGTCCGGCCGGCGATTCCCCGGAAGCCGGGCCTCCCGGCGACCCGGCCATCTGCCGTCCCGGCGGGTTTTCAGCCGCGGCCACGGCGGCCCGGGAGGTTTCCATGCCTGTGTGGCCCGGAATGATCTTCGCGCCTCTGATTCTGTCCGCCTGTCTCTTTCAGGGGGATGCCCCCGCCGCCCTGGCTTCCGGCGCCCCTGAGCCGACCTCCCCCCCTTCCGCCCGCTACATCCTGGAGCAGGCACTGCTGCATCAACGCGGCCTGCAGAACTTTGCCGCAGATGTGACGTTCGTTCCCCGGGTCTGGGGGCAGGCCCTGCCGGCCTTGCATTTCCGGCTGTACAGCCAGCGTCCGAATCACGTGGCCATCCAGTGGGGGGATGCCCGGCCGCAGCCGGTGGACTCCGGGCTGCTTCTGCCATATCCGGAGCAGTTGCTGGCCGGCTCCTACCGGCTGGCTGCGGGGACGGGCACCACCCTTTCTGGCGCCAGGGCCTGGACGGTGCAGGCGGATCCCTGTGATCCGGGGCACTATAGCGTGCGGCTCTGGGTGGATCCGCGGAATTGGCTCATTGTGCAGGCGCTCATTGAAAGGCCGGGTTCGCCGGATGACCACCTGCTGCTGGCTGCCCGCTACCGGAGGATGGCTGAGGACTGCTGGGTGCCGCAGACGTTGGAGGGCCGCGGCGTTCTTCTGCTGGACCCCATCCTCCCGGCGCTGCTCCGTTCCGCCGGCAGGGCATTGTTGAGGGGGGACCGGCTGCAGTTTACCGCGGCGCTCTCGGGGCATCAGGTGAATCTGGTGCGCTCGGTTTTCGTTGGGAGTGACGCCAGGCCACAGCGGCCTGGTAAAGGATCCGCCGCGGCAGCCGATGGCGCTGGGCCAGCTCCCTGACGGCCAGGCGCCAGTCTGCGCCCTCTGCCAGGCGCTGCTGTAGGTCGCGGATGGCCTGATCGCGGACGGCCTGATCGCGGACGGCCTGCTCCTGCAAACTGGACTGCGCGGACGAAGCCCCCGCCACCACCAGGACGAACTCCCCCTGGGGCGCTTCCTGCCGGTAGCGCTGCAGTGCCTGCTGCAGGGTGGCAGGCCAGATTTCCTCAAACTTCTTCGTGAGTTCCCGGGCGATGGTCACGGTGCGGTCCCCGAGGACGTCCACCAGATCCTGCAGAGTATCCACCAACCGGTGGGGCGCCTCGTAAAACACCACCGGGCAGGAGAGGGCGGCGATCTCCGCCAGCCGCTGTTCCCGCTGGCGCCTTTGCCGCGGCAGGAAACCGGCGAAATGAAAGCTCCCGGCGGAAAAGCCACTGGCAGAAAGCGCCGTAACAACCGCGCTGGGGCCGGGGATGGGCACCACCCGCACGCCGGCGTCCAGGGCCGCCCGCACCAGCTGAGCGCCGGGATCCGAGATCGCCGGCGTTCCCGCATCGCTGGCCAGCGCCACCGTGGCCCCCTGCCGCAGCAGGGCCAGGATCTTCTGGCCCGCCACCTCGCGGTTCTCTTCCCTATAGCTCACCAGGCGCTTGTGCAGCTGCAGGTGGCTGAGCAACTGGCGGGTGCGGCGCGTATCCTCGGCGGCCACCACATCCGCCGCGGCCAGGGCCTGGACGGCCCGGGGAGCCAGGTCCTCCAGATTGCCGATGGGCGTGGCGCACACATAGAGGACCCCCGTGGCCGGCGGGGGCGTAGAGCCGGCAGCCTCCGGCCCATGGTCCGCGCCCCGCGGTTCCTCCTGACCCGGGGCATTCTTGGGAGCCTGCCGTCCTCTCACTTCGCCACCGGCCCCACCTCATCCGACTGCCGCTTCGCAACGGGCGCTGCAACGGGCGCTGCTCCGCCGCCCGCCGTCTCCGGAGAAGGGCCGCTGCGGCCGCGATTCTGCCGTCCCGCCGCCCCGTCGAGGCGCTCCGGCGGGCCCGCAGAGCGCCGTCTCTGCCGTGAGAACCTGCGCACCGGCACAGGGCGGGCGGAAGAAGCCTGCGGCGCAGGGACCACCCGCTGCCAACGGCGCTCGACCTCCGGCCCGCTCCCAGGCCCGTCCACCCGGCCCGCGGCGCCCTCCAGCACCGCCGGGTTTCCGCCCGTTTTGTCCGGAACCGGCAACCCCTTCCTGCGGCGGCGCCGGCCAGCCACTCTGGGCGCCGGAGCCGCCTCCTCCCGGGTTCTTTGGGCCCCGGGCCTGTCCCCCCGCAGAGCCGGACCTTTCTGCCCGTGGCCACCGCCGGCCTCCGCCGGAAGGCGGGCCTGCCCGGCCCCCCCTTGGGCAGGCGCCGGCGGAGCAACGTTGGCCTGTAACTCGCTGCGGCGCTGGAGACGGGAACGGCGGCGGTGGCGGCTGCGCCTGACCTTGTTCTGGAGCGCCTCCACGGCCGAAGCCCCGGAATCTTCCGGCTCCCCCACGGCTGGATGGACTGCGCCATTCTCCGGTATTGTCTCCTCCTGGGCCATTGTCTCCTCCTGGGCTGCCGGAGCCGCCACGATTCGCTCCTCCTCCCCGGCATCGGCGGATATGCCGGCTTCCGCAGCTTCCTCTGCGGCCTGACGGCAAGCCCGGGTGGCGCAACCGTAGCTGTCACATTCAAACATCAGACAGCACATGAGCCTGCCGCACATACCCGAGATCTTGCTGGGATTCAGGGATAAGTTCTGCTCCTTGGCCATCTTAATGGATACCGGCACGAAATCGCCCAGGAAGGTGCGGCAGCACAGGGGCCGGCCGCAGGGCCCCAGGCCTCCCACCATGCGGGCTTGATCCCGGACGCCGATTTGGCGTAGCTCGATGCGGGTGTGGAAGATGCTGGCCAGATCCCGCACCAGTTCCCGGAAATCCACCCGCCCGTCGGCGGTAAAAAAGAAGGTCAGGCGGCTGCCATCAAACGTGTACTCCGATCCCACCAGCTTCATGGGCAGGTTATGGGCTGCCACCCGCTCCTGGCAAATGCGTAGAGCCCGGGCTTCCTGCGCCTGGTACTGGCGGCGCAGCGCCAAATCGCGCTCCGTGGCCAGGCGGATCACCTTCCGCAAAGGCTCCACCACTTCCGATTCATCCACTTCCTGGGGCCCTGTCACCACCTCGCCGCATTCCTGCCCTTTGGCCGTATCCACCACCACAGTATCTCCTGCCTGGGCCGGCACCCCGGCAGGGTCGAAATAATACACCTTGCCGGAATCCCGGAAACGCACACCCACGACTTGCACAGACATATTCTTCTTCCTTCCTGCCGCAACGGCGCGGCCCGGAAGTCGCCCTCCTAACCGCCCTCATACTCCGTAGCCACAAGCGGGACATCCCTGCCGGCAAAGCACTCCCGCAGGTCCAGAAGAAGGACGTCCAAGGCCAGTCGCACGCTCAAATTCCGGTCCAACTGTCGTTCCACCCAGCGGCACAGCTGCAGGGATTGCAGGATGGCGTCCAGGCTCAGGGTGCGGGCGGCCTCCGCCAACGCCGGTGCCTGGTCCGGATGCAGAAGATACCCCTGCGCCAGCCCGGAAGCCAGCTTGATCCACAGCAGATCGTGGTAGATCCCCTGGAGGAGCTGGATCAGAAGGCCGGCCTCTTCGCGCTTGTCCTCCCAATGGGCGCTGAAATCCAGGCAATCTGCGGCACTCCAGCGCCCCACATTCAGCACGAACTGCAACGCCGCCTGCCGCAAACCGGCCAGCCGCCCCTCGGCCAAATCGCGGGCCTTGCCCACGGAACCTTCGGCCAGGGCGCACGCCACCCGCACGTCTCCCGGGTCCAGCTCGCGGCCATCCGCCCGGGCCCGTTCTTGCAGGATGGCCTCCATCTGCGCCGTGGGCACCGGCTGCGTGCGCACGGTGACGCAACGGGACACCACCGTGGGCAGCATGGCGCCCAGGTCGCTGGCCAGCAAAATGAAGGCGCACCGGTCGGGAGGCTCCTCCAACAGCTTCAACAGGCTGTTGGCCGCTTCGGCCGTGAGCCGCTCGGCCTGGTCCAAAATGAACACCTTGTACCGGCCTTCGTACGGCTTCAGCTCCGCCAGGCGCCGGATCTCCCGGGCCTGGTCGATACGCAGGGCCGTTCCCTGCGGCTGGAACAGGTGGACGTCCGGATGGTTCCCATGCTCGATCTTCTGGCAGGAGCGGCACATCCCGCAGGCCTGCCCCGCCTGAAAGGCCTGCTGGTCCAGGCAGTTCAGGGCCTTGGCGAAAGCCAGGGCCAGCGTCTTTTTCCCGGTGCCCTCGGGCCCGAGAAAAAGGTAGGCATGGATCCAGCGGGCTTGACGGATGGCGCCACGCAGAAAACGGATGTTGCGCTCCTGGCCAGCCAGTTGCTCGAAACTGTACATAGTACTATTCTAGATGTTTACGAAACAGGGGTCAAGAAAAGACGGGCAACGGGGCACGGGACCGCGGTTTCCGGACTGTGGATATCGCTCCCCCGACACACATTCCGAGCCCCTGGGTGGCCACGGATCAACGGGCCTCAGGAGTACAGATCCACCAGCAGCCCGCGGATTTGGCCCATCTTGGCCAGCAACTCCAGCTGGCTGGCCTGTCGGGAGATCACCATCTGGAGAAGCTCCTCCAGGGAGCTGTTTACTTTGTTGACCAGGACAAACAGCCTCTGCCTGCCCCGGCGGTCGAAGGTCCGGTGCCGGGACACTGCGTAGCCGCCCTCCACCACCCGCTGCAAAAGCTGCTGCACCAAGTCGCGGTAGCGCACCAGGTCCGGTAGCTGGCGGGACTGGGCCAACACCTGGGCCTGCTGGTCCAGCCGGCTCAGGAGATCCTCAATGTCGGCGTGGTCCTCCTCCAAATGGATGGCCCGCAGCGCATCGGCAAACGCGGATTCGGCACGCAAGGACATGCCGCCGCGCCCCAAGCGCCGGATGGCCCGGGCCTTCTCCTGCTTTTGCACCCGTTCCCGGACGGCCGGGTCATTTTCCACCTTCAAGCCTGCCCGCCCCCCTGCGCCAAGTTCTCCCGCCACCGCTGAAGCAGCGGCTCCACCGCCGCCCAGACAGATTGCGCCACATCCGCGGCGGGGGCAGCTCCGTCCAGCACCCGGATGCGCTGCGGATATTGCTCCGCCAACCGCAGAAACCCCTGGCGCACCCGCTGATGATACCCGTTCTGCCGGCCCTCGATCCGGTCCAGGCTGCGCGCCTGGCGCCGCCGGGCCTGCTCCACAGGCAGGTCCAGGTACAAGGTCAGGTCCGGCTCCAACCCGCCGGTGGCCACTTGGTTCACGGCTTCCACCTGCTGCAGAGGAACGCCCAGCCCGAAGCCCTGGTACGCCAGGCTGGAATCCACGAAACGCTCGCAGACCACCACCTGGCCCTGCCGCAGCGCCGGCCGGATCACCTCCTGCACCAGCTGCGCCCGGGAAGCCGCCAGCAGCAGCACTTCCGCGGCGGCGCACAGCGCCTGGCCGGGATCCAGCAGCACCCGGCGGATGGCCTCGCCCGCCGGCGTCCCTCCAGGTTCCCGGGTCAAAAGCGCAGGCCAACCACGGGCCACCAACTTTTCCCGGAGAAGCTGGGCCTGTGTGCTTTTGCCGGCCCCATCGATCCCTTCCAGGGTGATAAAGACTCCCCGCACCTTACGGCCTCCGTCCGGTTCCCGTTCACTGCTTCAGGCTCTCCGGCGGCGGCATGATGCGCACCCGCCGGAACGGCTCCTGCCCCTCGCTGAACGAAATGAGCTGGAATTTCTCCGCCATCTGATGCTGCAGGCGGCGGATGTAGGCCCGGGCCGGTGTGAGGTCCACCGGTTCATGGGTCTCCTGCACCCGGCGGATGGCCCGCTCCGTCTCGGCCAGAGACTCCCGCACGTCCGGAGCTTCCACCAGTTCCCGGACAAATCCTTCAATTTGGGCCAGGGTATTGCTGCGGATCACATAAATCGGGGTCCGGCGCCGCTCCGCCTCCCGCAGCCTCTTGGGCATCTTGCGGTACTGACCCTTTAAGGTCAGGATGACATCTGCTTGATCCAGGTCCCGCGCCACGTGCACCGGGACCCGCAGCTCCGCCACCACCCGCTCCAGGCGATTGCGGCTGACCCCGTAGGGGAACACCCAGACCACGCTGTCCGGCGCCGCCGGCGGATTTCCGTCTCCGCCTGTCGCCGCCCAAGGGGCCGCCGCCACCGGAGGCCGGTCAGGAACCGGCCGCTCCGCCCCTGGCGGCTGCAGCAGCGCATGCCCGTTGCCGCGACCGCGGTTGCGGCCATCGACCGGCAAGCCAGTCTGGTCCTCTCCGTGGGCACGCGCCATCTGTCCAGGCCCGGCCGTCCCCGCGCCGGCCCGCTCCGCCGCCGTAGCCGCCGGCGCCGCCGCCCAACCGCTGCGGCCCGCCCGGCTGAAGTCCTCGTTGGCAGGGAAGGCCAGCCCCTCCCGCCTGGGCCCGCCTACGAACTCCTTCTGCCGCACCCGTACCTCCCCGTCTTCCAAGCGCTCCCGGATCTCCGGATGAGGCGGAAAACCCCGCAACATGGCATCCACCGTGGCGGCCACGTCGTGGTGGATGGCCAGCACGTCCCGTTCCTGGATCTCCACCACCACATCGAACGTGGGCGGAGCCTTGCGCTCCAGAACGGTCTTCTGCGTGCCCCTCTTACGGGCTTCCTCATCTCCCAAGGTCACAGCCTGGATGCCGCCCACCAGGTCCGACAGCACCGGGTTGAGGATCAGATTCTCCAGGTAATTGCCATGGGCGGTGCCGATGAGCTGCACACCCCGTTCGGCGATGGTGCGGGCTGCCTCGGCCTCCGCCTGGGTGCCGATCTCGTCGATGATGATCACCTCCGGCATGTGGTTTTCCACCGCCTCGATCATCACGTCCGCCTGGCGGCTGGTATGGGCCACTTGCATGCGGCGGGCATGCCCGATGGCCGGATGCGGGATATCCCCGTCGCCAGCGATCTCATTGGAGGTGTCCACCACGATGACGCGCCGCTGGAAATCGTCGCTGAGGACCCGGGCCACCTCCCGCAGCATGGTGGTTTTGCCTACGCCCGGGCGGCCCAGGAACAGGATGGATTTCCCCGATTCGATGACGTCCTGGATGATGTCGATGGTCCCGTATACCGCCCGCCCGATCCGGCAGGTGAGCCCCACCACCTGGCCCTGGCGGTTGCGGATGGCGGAGATCCGGTGCAGCGTCCGCTCGATCCCGGCCCGGTTGTCTGCACCGAAGTCCCCCACCCGCTCCACCACGTAATCGATGTCCTGACGGCTGACGGGCTGCTCCCCCAGGTAGACAAAGCGGTCAGGAAAGCGGGCTTCCGGCTGCCGCCCCAGGTCCAGAACGATCTCGATGAGGGTTTCGTGATCCTGGAGCTGCTCTACCGCTCCCGCGACCCTGGGCGGCAATACGGCCAGGAGCAAGTCCAAATTGTCCGTCACACGGCGCTGGGTCAACGATGACCACCGTCCTCTGATTTGATTCTTCGTGGTGATGGCGCCCCCCGCGCGCACGACATCCTGTCAAGCCCAGGCTCGCTCCGCCTTCACCCGTTCACCACCTTCACGGTTTCCAAACGATGGTCTTCGGCGCCGGGGATGGAGATCCCGGCCCTTTTCACCGCACGGAGATATTCCACAGCCTCGGCGGTGATCTCCTCCCCCGGACAGATCACCGGGACTCCCGGCGGATAGGGGGCCAACACTTCTGCACAGATCTCCCCCACAGAGTTCTGCAGAGGCACCGGCCGCTGCGGCGCGAACACCGCCTCCCGGGGCAAAAGGCGCAAAGGCGGCACCTGTGGGCGCTGCTCCCCCAGAAGGTGGCGCAGATTGGCCAGGGTCCGGCGCACCTCCGCAGGTGGAGGCACCGCCGCCAGCCGCCGCAGGCCTTCCACCAGCCGGTCCACGGTTTCGTCGTCGTCGCCGATGGTGATGAGGAACAGCAGGTTCAGGGCATCGCTGAGTTCACACTGCAGCCCGCAATTTCGCCGCAGATAACGCTCGGCCGCCGCTCCGGTCCAACCCAGGCCGCCCACAGAAACCAGGATCTTGGTGGGGTCGTAGGCTGCCACGCCGTCGCTGCCCACGATCTCCTGGCCCGGGCAGTACAGGCCGGGGATGGCGTTGATGGCGGAGCGGGCTCTCTGCGCCAGGGCCAGAGTCCGCTCCAGGAGCTGTTCTCCCTCCAGGGCCATCTGCTGGCGCGTGCAATCCAGCGAGGCCAGGAGCAGAAACGAGGGACTGGTGCTGCCGATGAGCCGCAGAGCCGTCTTCACCCGGCGGATGGAGATGCGCCGCTCGCGGATGTGCAAAAACGAACTGCCGGAGAAAGAGCCCAGAAGCTTGTGGGCGCTCTGGGCGCTGGCGTCGGCGCCCAGGTCCATGGCCGACGGCGGCAGCGCCGGATGAAAGTGCAGGTGCGGCCCGTGGGCCTCGTCCACCAGCACCACCACCCCGTGCTCCGACGCCTGGTGTATGGTGCTGCCCAGGTCGGATGCCAACCCATAATAGCTGGGGTAGGTGATCAGCATGGCCCGAACCTTGGGATTGGCGGCCAGGGCGTTGTGGACGCTTTCCGGCGTCAGGCCTGTGGGGATGGCCAGCTGCGGATGAAAGCTGGGTTCCACATAGATGGGTGCTGCACCCGATAGCACCAGCCCGGCCACGACCGAGCGGTGAACGTTGCGGGCCAGGATCACCTGCTCGCCCGGATGCAGGGTGGCCATGAGCATGGCGTGAATGCCTTCCGTGGTTCCATTGGTCAAAAAGAACGTGTAATCGGACCCGAACGCCTGCGACGCCAGCCGCTGGGCCCGATGCAGGACCTCCTCCGGATCGTCGTCCAGCGCCGGCGCCTCCAGCTCGGAGAGATCCAGAGCGAAGATGGGGTTTCCCACGGTCTCGCGCAGCCGGCGCGGTGCCCCGCGCCCCTGTTTGTGGCCGGGAGTGTGGTAAGGGACGACGCCCTTGTGCCAATAGGCCACCAGGGCGTCAAAAAAGGGTGTTTCCGTCTGCTCCAAATCTTGCGTCGCTCCTGTTCTACAATATAAGGTGCCCTGCCTGGCCGTCTGTTACTTGACGGCGTCTGGAGTGTCCCGCCCGGCGCCGGCCTCGGCCGGACCGGCCATTGCAGCCCAGAACTGCGACAGCTGCCGCTGCACGTGTGCACGCTCCATGGGGGTCAGCTGGTCCAAATGTTCAGCCAAGGCCTGTAAACGCTGCCGCAAAACGGCTGCAGGCCAAAGATCTGCCGCCGGCTCCAAAGTATACTGTTCGCCGGGCGCCGGACTGGTGACGGCAGCCCTTTCCCCTCGCTGGGCCGCCAGTTGCTGCAAACGCGCAGCCAGGCTTTTTTGGGCTTCCGGCTCACCGTGGGTCAGGAAGATCCGGGGCGGCAGCTGCCGGAACCCAGCGACCCACTGGGCCAAACCATCCTCGTCCGCGTGGCCGGAAAAAGAAGACAAAGAGACGATGCGGGCCTTGACCGCCACCTCCTCGCCAAGAATGCGCACCTGCCGGGCTCCGTTCAGCAGGGACCAGCCTAGGGTTCCCGGCGCCTGGTAGCCCACAAAGAGCACCGTGGCTTCGGGACGCCACAGATTGTGCTTCAGATGGTGCCGGATCCGCCCGGCGTCGGCCATGCCGCTGGCAGACAGGATGATGGCTGGACCTTTCAGGCCGTTGATGGACTGCGATTCCTCCGTGGTCCGGGTAAAGCGCAGCTGCACCAGGTCCAGGGGCATGTCGCCCTTTTGGATCTGCTGCCAGGTCAGGCGGTCGAAACATTCCGGGTGGCGCGAGAAGATCTCCGTGGCCGAGATGGCCAGAGGGCTGTCCACGAAGACCGGCTCGTCCGGCAGCTGCCCCGAGGCGGCCAGGGCGTTCAATTCGTAGATCAGATCCTGCGTGCGCTCCACGGCGAAGGCGGGGATCACCAGTTTTCCGCCACGGGAAAACGTGTCCTGGATGATCTCCGCCAGCTGCTGGCGCCGCCCGGAACTCGGCGGATGGCGGCGCCCGCCGTAGGTGGATTCCATGACCAGGCAATCTGCCAACGCCGGCTGGGCGGGATCCCGCAAAATCGGCGCCCCCACCTGGCCCAGGTCGCCGGAGAAAATCAGGCGGAACGCGGGGGGCCCCTGGAAATCCAGAACGGCCATGGCGGAACCCAGGATATGCCCGGCGTCACGGAAACGCAGGGTCAGCCCCGGCGCCAGCGGCACAGGTTCCTCATAAGGCACCCCGTCCAGGAGGCCCAGGGCGTCCTGCGCCTCCTGCGCCGTGTACAGCGGGGGCTGCGCTTCCCTACCGGCGCGCTGAGCCTTGCGCCGGCGCCACTCGGCATCCGCCTCCTGGATGTGGCCGCTGTCGGGCCAGAGAACACGGCAAAGATCAGCGGTGGCCAGGGTGCAGATGACCCGCCCGCGAAAGCCCCGTTTGTACAACAGCGGAATGCGCCCGGAATGATCCAGGTGGGCGTGGGTGAGCACCACCAGATCCAGGGAGGCCGGATCAAATGGAAAGGGGTTCCGGTTGGCGTCATCCGCCTCCGGCCCCCCTTGGAAGAGTCCGCAATCTACGAGCATGTGCACAACGCCATCTACCGCCAGCTCATACAGAGAGCCTGTAACTGTCTGGGCCGCTCCCCAGAAACGCAGCCTGATCATGCGGCCGTACCACCCCCGAGGGAGCCAGGCCTGCCGGTGCCGGCCGGTATGCCGGCTCTGGCTGCGCACAGGCCCAACCCTGGTCCTGACCCGGTCTCCGACCGAATCCCTGCTGCCTGATTCCCCGTGGGAACCGCCGATTCCTGCTGCCTGCGGCCGGAAATCGTACCCGCCTAGGGCCGGATCAGCCCCAATTTCGTCCCTACCCGGGCGTAGGCGTCCAGAGCCTGGTCCAGATCGGCGCGGGTATGGCCGGCAGTCACGATATTCCGCACCCGGGCCTTGCCCCGCGGCACCGTCGGATACACCACCGACTGGGCGAACACACCTTCCTCGAACAGCAGCTCTGACAGCTGCACGGCGCCTTTCTCCTCGCCGACGATGACGGGGATGATAGGCGTCTGGCTGGTAGAAACATCGTAGCCCAGCCGTGCCAGGCCGTCCCGGAAATAGCGGGTGTTGTTCCAGAGACGCTTGACCAAGGTATCGTCTTCCTCCAGGAGCTCCAAAGCCTTGAGGGCCACCGCCGTCACCGCCGGGGGATGAGAGGTGCTGAACAAAAACGGCCGGGCCCGCAGGATCAGATAGTCGATGAGCGTCCGGCTGCCGGCCACATAGCCTCCTAATCCTCCCAGGGCCTTGGAGAGGGTCCCCACCTGGATGTGGACCTGCCCGTGCAGCCCGAAGTGGTCCACGGTGCCCCGCCCGTGGTCGCCCAACACGCCGCTGGCATGGGCATCATCCACCATCATGATGGCCCCGTATTCCCTGGCCGCGGCCACCAGGTCCGGCAAGGGCGCGATGTCGCCGTCCATGCTGAAGACCCCGTCGGTGATCAGCAGGATGTGGCCTCCCCGCCCCTGCACTTCTTCCCGGGCTTCGGCCAACAGTTTTCGGGCCGCAGCCACGTCCTTGTGGGGAAAGATCTTGATTTCCGCCCGGCTCAGGCGTGCGCCGTCGATGATGCTGGCATGGTTCAGCTCGTCGCTGACAATCACGTCACCGCGGCCCAGAATGCAGCTGACGGTGCCGGCGTTGGCCGTGAAACCGGACTGGAAAACCAGGGCCGCCTCGGTCCTCTTGAAGCGGGCCAACCTCATCTCCAGCTCCACATGGATCTCCATGGTGCCGGCGATGGGCCGCACAGCGCCGCTGCCCGCGCCATAACGCTCTACCGCCTGCACGGCCGCCGCCTTCAGCTCCGGATGATCCGTCAAGCCCAGGTAGTTGTTGCTGGAGAGATTCACCACCTCCCGCCCGTCGTAGACGCAACGGGCCCGCTGTTCTCCGCTCAGAACACGGGGATAGTGAAACAGCCCTTTTTCCCGCACTTCCGCCAACTGCTGCTCCAGGTAGGCCAAGGGATTCGCCGTTTCCACGTCACTGGACCTCCTTTGGAAAGAGCAGGATTTTGCCGGAGTTCCCGCTGGCCATGAGCTCAAACGCCTGGTCCAGCTGCTGGAAGGTGAAACGATGCGTCACCAGGGGGCGGAAATCCAGCCCGCCCCGAATCAGGCCCTGCAGGCGATACCAGGTATCCCACATGCGCCGCCCGGAAATCCCCTGCACCCGGGCGCCTTTGAAAATGACGGCCTCGGCCAGGTCCAATTCCATCGGCGCCGCAGGGATGCCCAGCAGGGCGGCGAACCCACCCTTACGCAGCGCTGCAAAACCCTGCCGGATAGCCTGGGGCTGTCCGGACATCTCCAGCATCACATCGGTTCCCAGTCCCTCCGTCTCGCCCAGGATGCGGGCCACGGGATCTTCCCGGCCGGGATCGATGACCACGTGGGCACCCATACGGCGGGCCAGCTCCTGCCGGTAGGGCATGGGTTCCACGGCGAACACCCGGGCCGCGCCGGCCCAACGGGCGATGGCCACGGCGGCCAGGCCGATGGGTCCGCAACCGATGACGTTCACGGTCTTGCTGGTGAGCTCCGTGGCAAAGGCGGTATGAACCGCGTTTCCCAGGGGATCATGTATGGCCGCCACCTCCAGCGGCATCCGGGGGTCCAGGTGCCAGATGTTGCGGGCGGGCATGACCAGGTATTCCGCGAACGCACCGTCCCGGTCCACCCCGATGATCTGCACGTTTTCGCAGATATGCCCGTCGCCGGTGCGGCAGGCGTGGCATACGCCGCAGGTGATGTGCCCTTCTGCAGTCACGAAGTCCCCCACGGCCACGCCTTTGACCATGGGACCCACGGCCACCACCTCGCCGCAGAATTCGTGGCCGAACGTCATGGGGGGTCGAATGTGCTGCTGGGCCCAAGGATCCCAGCGGTAGATGTGTACGTCGGTGCCGCAGATCGCCGCCACCTTGATCCGGATCAGGACTTCACCGGGCCCCGGTGCCGGAGTCGGGACCTGGGACAGCTCCGCCCCCGGCGCGGCGGCCTTTTTGCGGATGGCCAGCATGGTTTCGGGCACAACGGCCCCCATGTGTTCCATGCCCGGCAGTACCAGATGCGCCATGCCTCCGTCCTCCTTCCACGGACGGCCGTATTCGTCCGCCTGACGCGGACATTTCCGTCACAATATCCTTTCTATTTCACAAAGGAGTCCCCTTCTGGCAAAGCAAGAAAAAATACAGAAATACCAGGGGATACGAACGTTCGCGCAGACGCACAAGGGGGAGAGCGGGTGCTTCGGAGCCGGTTTGGAGTGAATGAAGCAAGAACACGTGTATGCGCTCGGAGGACGGACATCAAAGGCCCGCGCCCGCCGGCTTCACGGGCCTAACGGTCGTAGTGGCGCGTGGCCTGGGCGATTATCTGCCACAGAAGCCCGAGCACCACCGCGTCGTCTATCCATCCCAACAAGGGGAAAAGATCCGGGGAAAGGTCCAGGGGGCTGAGAATGTAAAAGATGCCGGCGACGGCGGCCGCCTTCTTCCACAAGGGCTGCCGGCGGTCCAGAAGAAAGCGGACGAACCGCAGGAAGAAAGACAGGGGCCGGTTCCCGCCGCCCTCCGCCCCCGGATTCGGCCGGCCGGACACGGCGTGTCCCGGCCGGCCATGCCAAGCCCCCCAGCCCGCGCCAGCCCCGGTCCCGGATTCCACCCGGCCGCCGGACGCCGGCGCCTCCCGGCCGTTGCCCGTCGCCGGCAGGGCCGCACCACACCAGCGGCAGCGGGAGCCGGCCGTCCACTTTCCGCAGCGAGGGCAATAGGTCCCCAGCACATCGGCGTCTGTCCTGCCGGTGTTACGGTCCCTTTCCACCTTGCCGACCTCCGCTCTCCCTGGGGGCACTCGGCCCGCTATCCGGTCCGTGCAGGTGCAACCGGGCCTACTTGCCCCTGATCTGATTCAGCAACTCCGCGGCATATTTCTTGTCCGCCGCCGGATCCGCCACATCATCTTCCGGATCCACGGGCATGGCGATGCACTGCTTCAGGCTCTCCCGGGCCAGGGCATAGTCGCCGTTGGCCACGGCCGCCTCTCCCAGCCCCAGCCAGTGGGTGGTGCTAGTAGGCCCGTATCTCACGGCCAGACGGGCCTCCTCCAGGGCCCGGCGCTTATCGCCGATACTGAGAGGGAATCCGGGCACCAAGCGGTACAGTTCCTCCAACACGTAGTGTGCAGGCGCAAACTTGGGGTCCAGGGCCAAGCATTTGTCCAGCGCCTCTTTCATGGGCTTTACCATGAAAAGGCTTTGCAGAATGCCCCGGGTCTGGCCGTATTTTCCAATAGCCACCGCCAGCCAGTAATAGCCCCTCACCCCATTGGGATTGCTCTGGGTAGCTCTTTCCGCCGCATCCCGGGCTTTTTTGAACCAGGCCAGTTTCTCCTGGTTGGACGCGGCCTGGCTGCCCTGCCAATAGTACGCCCTGGCCAAACGCCACAGGAGCTCGTACTCCCCCGGCTCCGCCTTACAGGCCTTCTCCAGAAGGTGCAGGGATTTGTCCAGATTTCCTGGTTGGAAGCGGCCCCTGTGGAGCTTGTCCACCTGTACCCACACGGGCTGCCCCTGGGCCAATACGGCAGCCGCCGGAACGGTTCCAGCGCCGGGCCCCAATGGCCACGGCCAGGGGCCCGTTCCCCAGAACACCATTACGGCGCACAGCAAGGCGGCGACAACTCCCACCCAACACAAAGAACGCCCAGGAAAGAAGGAGAACCGCTGCCGCCCGGGTTGCATGAACACCGTCGCTCACCCTCAGGGACAGATTCGCGGGCGGAACGCATCCTCCTGCTTGAAGGCATCTTGCTCCTTTCACGGGCGGGATCCCTTGAGCATAGACTGCAGCTGCTGCAACAGCTGGGACTGCTGCTGCTGCAGATTCGCCCATTGCTGGAGGAGCCCGGCCAGATCCACGGTGGCAGGCGCAGACCCCGTGGAGGCGCCCACAGGGACACTGTGCGCCTGGGCCTGGGCTGCGGCAGGCCACTGGAGCCGCACCGGCTGCTTCCGGTAGATCGGGGGCCACGGCGGGCGGCGCATGCGCAGCCCCGTCATGGGATCTACCTGCTGGTTTCCCTGCATGGTCTGCCCCTGCCAGTCCATCCTTGCCCCTCCCGGCCGGGCCCGGGCTTCCCGGGCCAGCCCATCGGACGGTTACTTCCGCAGTATTCCCGCTTCCCGCCCGGGCAATGCTCGTCCTGCGGCGCAAAAAGGGGGTTGACAAAACCGGCCCGGGAGGATATCCTAATAATCGTAGCGATTACTGATAATCCGCTATACCGCTTCCCGTCTTCACGAAAACTCAACACGAAGGAGTGGACTGATGAGATGAAGCGTTGGAAATGCAGCGTTTGTGGCTACGTCCATACTGGAGACAAGCCGCCCGAGAAATGTCCTGTCTGCGGCGCCCCGGCCAGCAAATTTGTGGAGATTACAGACAACGCCCAGCCTGTAGCCCAGCCCCAGACGCAGGCGGCGCCGGTGGCGGCAGCCAGCACGAATATCCTGGCTTCCCCCGCGTTCACCAGCGGCGCTGTAAACAAAGTGGCCAACGTGGCTGGTAATGACATTACTGCGGACACCTATTACTTTGAGCCTGGCCAGGTGCTGGCGTACCACCGCCATCCCAAGGGAGAGCAGATCTTTTTCATCCTCCAGGGCCACGGCCAGTTCTATCTGGACGACGGCAGCGAAAAAGTCATCGAGGCCACGGAAGGCACCGTGATCCTTGTCCCCACAGGGGTGTGGCACAAACTGGTGAACTCGCAGGACAGCCGCATGATCGCAGCCCAGGCCACCAAGGCCGGCGCAGGCATGGAGGCCCGCCTGTAAGTCCCGCCGTTGTCGGACTCCGTTCAGGAGCCTGCCTGAAAAGCCCGGAACACAGTATCCCGACTGTGGTGCCGGGCTTTTCTGCAGCCTCCGCGGGCGGTTATTTACAGGAAATTGCAATTCAACTATAATGTTGCTGGAATTCTGGCTAGCCAGATGGGGGCACCTCCAAGGCTGCTGCAGGCCTCCAGCCTTCCGTGCTGGCCGGCCGGGATCCAATCTACTCGCCTCCCGCCGGGTTCTTTTTGAGGCCGAATCTGTGCTTGTGATCACAAGCCCGATCCTGGCAACGAGGTCACACCCGCAGAAAGAGGTGACCGGCCCATGGCCTTTCCGATGGCCGCCCCGGCGGCGCTGGCGGCGGCACGCCTGGCCCGCGCGGCATTGGCAGATCTCTGGCAGGCTCTGGCAGCTTCTCACCGCATGGCTGCGCCGGTGGCCTGCGACGGGGTCTTCCGCTTCCAGGAAACGGCAGATCTTGCCGCCGTGCGGCTGGACTACAACACCACCATCCTGCCGGCCAAGAAATTCTTCTATCCCCCTGTGGAGACGATTTTCCGCTTTCACCGCCACCGCGGCGCCCTGGCTCCAGATGAGGAGGCTTGCGAGGCCCGCAGGCCGTTGGCTCTTTTCGGCCTTCACGGCTGTGATGTGCGGGCCTTGGAACTCCTGGACCAGGTCTATACCGGCGAGTTCAGCGATCCAGCCTACGCCAGAGCCCGGGCGGAGACGTTTATTGTAGCCCTCAGCTGCCTGGAGCCAGGTCCCTCCTGCTTTTGCACATCCTTCCGCAGCGGGCCTTTCCCGGAATCGGGGTTCGACTTGCTGCTGACGGATCTGGGTGGACATTATTTGGTGGAAGCCGGCTCTGCCCGGGGCGCCGGGCTCTTGCAACAGCTGGGAGCCGAACCGGCCGACAGCGAGGACCAGCTGCTGAAAACCCACCGGTTGCGGGAGGCGGTGGCCCGCTTCCGGCGGCACATCCCCACGGAAGGCCTGCCCCGCCTGCTGAACCAGGCCTTCCAGCACCCCGTATGGCAGGCTTTGAAGGATCAGTGCCTGTCCTGCGGGACCTGCACCGTGGTTTGCCCCACCTGCTACTGCTTCAACGTCTGGGACAAGGTCAATCTGGATCTGGAGACCGGCGAGCGCAAGATGGCCTGGGATTCCTGCCAGCTCCTGGATTTCGGGCAGGTAGCCCTGGGCCAGAACTTCCGCCGGGACCGGGCCGCCCGCATCAAGCAGCGCATCTATCACAAACTCAACTACTTCCGCGAGCAGTACGGCAAATTTGGCTGCGTGGGATGTGGGCGCTGCGTGGAGGCGTGCGTCAAGCATATCGATCCTGTAACCATTGTGGCGGCGCTGAAGGGGGTGTAGGCCGTGCGGATTTTGCTGCAACCCGAGCTGGTGGAGATCACCGAAGTCCGGCAGGAGACCCGGGACACGTTCACCATGCGTTTTCGTTTTCCCAGCCCTTCGTTGGCGGCTGCCTTTGGATTTCAGCCCGGGCAGTTCAACATGCTCACCGTTTTTGGCGTGGGAGAGGCTCCGATCTCGCTTTCTTCCTGCCCCCGCCAGCAGGAATATTTCGAGCATACCATCCGTACCGTAGGCAACGTGACCCGGGCCATCAGCCGCTTGCAGCCCGGTGGGCGCCTGGGCTTGAGGGGTCCGTATGGCCGGGGTTGGCCCATGGAGGAGATCAAAGGGCACGACATCCTGGTGGTAGCGGGTGGCATCGGCTTGGCTCCCCTGCGTGGGGCCATCGGCTGTATCCTGGCCGAGCCCGAAAACTACGGCCGCCTGGAGATCCTCTACGGGGCCCGCAGTCCGGAGGATCAGATCTTCACCTACGAGTATGCCGGCTGGCGGGCCCATCCCCGGGTGGCCCTGCGCCTTTCGGTGGACCGGGCGCCCGGTATTCATCCCGGTGCCGGCGAGGATGCCGCAGCCCGTACCGGCGCCGCGGCCGCCGGCACAGACCCCCCGGATGCCGGGCGCCGCTTCGACCGCGTGGGGCCGGTCACCACCCTCTTCCCGGATGTGGAGCTGGAGCCCGCCAATACAGCGGTCTTGATGTGCGGCCCGGAGGTCATGATGCGTTTCGCCGTGGCCCAGCTTCTGGAGCGCGGTTTCCGGGCAGAGCAGATCTACGTTTCCCTGGAACGGCGCATGGAATGCGGCCTGGGCAAATGCGGCCACTGCCTCATCGGCCCGGTCTACGTCTGCAAGGATGGTCCGGTCTTCAGCTACGCGGAGATCAGGGACCTGCCTGAGGAGGTGTTCTGATGTCCACGCCTGTGGCGCGGCCGCGGGTGGCCGTGTTCAAGTTCAGCTCCTGCGCCGGATGCCAGCTGCAGATCCTCAACATCGAGGACCAGCTGCTGGCCGTGGTGGGCGCCGTGGACTTCGCCTATTTCGTCATGGCCAAGCGGGAAAATGTGCCGGGCCCCTATGACCTGGGGTTTGTGGAAGGCGCCATCACCAGCACGGAGGAAGTGAAAAAGATCAAGCAGGTCCGGGGGCAGGTCCGCAAACTGGTGGCTCTGGGGAGCTGCGCTTGCTTCGGCGGCCTGCCCAGCCTGAAGAACAGCCGCACCCAGCGGGAGGTGGAAGCCGAGGTCTACGAGCATCCAGGCGCCATCTGCTCCATCCCCGCTGCAGGCATCGACCGCTATGTGCCGGTGGACGGGCTGCTGCGAGGCTGTCCCATTGATACGGACGAGCTTTTGGAGCTGGTCAAGGCCGAACTGCTGGGGATCACGCCCAGCCTGCGCACCCACTCCGTCTGTATGGAATGCAAGCTGCAGGAAAACCCCTGCCTGTTCCAGACCCGCGGCGAAGTCTGCCTGGGCCCGGTGACCTCTGCCGGCTGCGGGGCCCGCTGCCCGTCCAACGGCCGGGCTTGCCACGGCTGCCGCGGCCCCAGCGATGACCCCAACGCCCGCTCCTTGGCGCAGGCCATGTGGGAGGCGGGGCTCACCCGGGAGGAAATCTACCGGCGCTTCCAGCTCTACGCCGGGGATACGCAGGCGTTTCAGGAAGGAGGGCGGCTGCCATGACCCAGGGAGCCGGTGCCATGATCCACGGAGCCAAAGACGGCCTGGAGCCCCGCCAGGGTCCCCTCTCCGCCGTGCTGCCGGCGGAGCCGGCCACCGCCGCCCGCCGCCGCGTGCGAGTGGACTACGTGGCCCGGGTGGAAGGGGAGGCCGCCCTGGACCTGGAAATCGAAGATGGGAAGCTGACCCGCCTCGTGCTGGACATCTTCGAGCCCCCGCGCTTCTTTCAGGCTTTTCTGAAGGGCCGCCACTTCACCGAGGTGCCGGAGATCACCTCGCGGATCTGCGGAATCTGTCCCGTGGCTCATCAGCTCACCGCCATTCAGGCTCTGGAGGCGGCTTTGGGCGTCACGGTGCCGGAGCCCGTACGGGTCCTGCGGCACCTCCTGGCCATCAGCCAGATTTTGCAAAGTCACGTGCTACACATCTACATGCTGGCCCTGCCGGATTTTCTCGGATACGAGAGCGTGCTGGCCATGGCCCAGGACCACGCGGAGGTAGTGAACCGCGCCTTGCACATGAAGCGGCTGGGAAACGATTTTACCGAGTTCGTGGGAGGCCGGGCGGTCCATCCGGTCACCGCGGTGATCGGGGGGTTCACCCGTTGGCCGGATCCTGCGGAAGCCGCGGCCATGCGCCGGCGCTTGGAGGCCAGCTGGGACGATCTTTTGGCCACCGCGCGCCTGGTGCAGGGGCTCTCCCGCCCCGCCCACCTGCCCCCGCCGCAGGCGTACGAGATGGCGGCTTTGCGCGCGGAACAGGGATATGCGATCCAGGAGGGTCGCTGGCATTCCACCGGCGGTTTGGACACGGCGCCCGCAGATTACCGCCAACATGTGGAGGAGCACCACGTGCCTCCGTCCCATGCGCTGCATTCCCGCATCCGCGGCCGTGGGCCTTTCATCGTCGGTCCCCTGGCCCGCCTGAACCTAAACCGGGACCGGCTCAATGCCTGGGGCCAAGCCATGCTGGATGAATGCGGGCTGCAGCTGCCTTCCCAGGACATGTTCGACAGCATCAAGGCCCGGGTGGTGGAGCTGGGGCAGCTGATCCGCGACGCCCTGGATCTGCTGGCCGAGTTTCCGGCGCCACCGCGACCGGTTCCGGTGCCGGTGCGGGCCGGCGAGGGAGCCGCCATCACCGAGGCCCCGCGAGGGAGCCTGTATCACGCCTATGCTGTCAATGCTCGGGGGTTCATCGAGAAAGCGGACATCGTGGCGCCGACTTCGCACAACGCCGCCTCCATGGAACAAGAGCTGCGCGACTCCGCACCGGCCCTGGTGAACCTGCCCGACGAGGAAATCCGGCGGATTTCCGAGATGATGATCCGCAACTACGACCCCTGTTTCTCCTGTTCTGTGCATTGCGTGAAAGTCCGGATACGGCGTCACAGCGCGCGGGAGCGTTGAGCTTGGAGGGCCGGGTCCCCTCTGGGAGCCCGGCCCGGCCGCCGCCATCGCAGCCGGACCGGGGGCGGGAAGTCCGGGTCTCATCCGGTTTCCGGCAGCTTGTTGGCTTTCAGGACATTGATGAAGCTCTGCTCCTGCCGCAGAAAAGCTTGCACCACCTCAGGATCAAACTGGCTGCCCGCAGCGCCTATCACGATGGCCCGGGCGTCTTCGTGCGAATAGGGAGGCTTGTACACCCGCCGGGAGGTCAGAGCGTCGTAGACATCTGCCAAGGCCACCAGGCGCGCGGCCCGGGGAATGGCCGGCCCTTTCAAGCCGTGGGGGTAGCCTTTGCCGTCCCAGCGTTCGTGATGGTAAAGGGCGATGTCCCGTGCCATGCTGAGAAAGCTCTCATCCACCTGCAGCATGGCGCGAAGCTCATCATCGGCGTCGCCCAGGAGCTCCCCGCCGATGACCGTATGTTTTTGCATGAGCGCGAACTCTTCCGGGCTCAGACGCCCCGGTTTCAGGAGGATGGACGAAGGAATGGCGGCTTTTCCCAGATCATGGAGCAAGCAGGACTGTTCCACCATTTCCACCAGGGCGCCCATCTCGGTCCAGCCGCCCCGCTGGGCCAAATCCTCGGCCAGAATGCGGCTGTACGCCTGAATCCGTTCCAGATGCCCTTCCAACAAAGGATCGGCGAATTCGGCGATGCGGGCCAGCGTCTCGATGGTCACCTTCTGGGTGGCCCGGATTTCCCGTAGCTGCGCAGACAAGGCTTCGCTGGCCGCATGCATGGCCGTGACATCCCGGGCCATTCCCACATAGCCTATGACCTCTCCGCCGGGGCCCCGCAGGGCCACGATGGAAAGAAACGAATACCAGATCTCGCCGTTCTTACGGCGGTTGATGACCTCTCCGGTCCAATGGCCTGCGCCCTGCAGCGCCTCCCACATCTGGCGAAAGACTTCCGGGTCGGTCAGCCCGGATTTGACGATGCCGGCCTTCTGCCCCAGGAGCTCCGTTCGGGTGAAACCCGTCAGCCTCTCGTAGGAAGGGTTGACCTCGGCGATGACTGCGTCTTTGTCGGTGATGACGACGCCGTCCAAGGAATTGGCAAACAGTTGCTGGAAAACGATGCTGGGCCGGACCGGGCAGGCGGCAAAGCAGTCAGCCGGTAGGCCCGAAGCCAGCAACGGGTTACCGGCGGGCGGCACGGCCTGGAGCGGAGAAGCCGGGTTCGGCGGTCGCGATGACGATGAAGTGCTCATACGGCCCCCCTGTGGCAGCGTAAGTTGAGACGATGCACCGCCTAGGTTATCCGAGCCAGATTGCGTCTGCGTTTTTATGATTTTCGACCAAGATCCAGACTTTTCCTGCTAGACGACCCCGGCGTAACCTGTAAATCGCTCCGCTACAGGTCGCGATGAAAAGAGTCCTTCATTCCGGATCGCAAGGAAACCCGCGCGACAGGAGAAATCTCCAGCGACGGCGAATAATTTTGTTTATGAAGTCGATGCCGCATTCTTCGCCGCCGCCGCTGCAGCCCATGTTGCTTACGGCGCTCATGGCCGGGCTCACCGCCGCCATGGCATTGCTGCGCATTCCGCTGCCCTGGACGCCGGTCCCCGTCACCGGCCAAACCCTGGCCGTCATTTTGGCCGGCGCGTTGCTGGGACCCCGCTGGGGAGCCTTGAGCCAGGCAATCTATGTGGCCATGGGACTGGCCGGCCTGCCGGTGTTCGCAGGCGGCCAGGCTGGGCTGCCGGCGGTTCTGGGACCCACAGGCGGGTACATCTGGGGGTTCCCGGCCGGCGCCTGGGTGGTGGGCCGGTTGCTCCCACCCCGGCAGGCACCGGGCTGGGCCCGGGCGTTCCTGGCCTCCCTGGCTGGAGGCGTCGGGGTGGTTTACCTCCTGGGCGTCCCGTGGCTGGCGCTGGAAGCGGGTCTCGGGCTGAAACAGGCTTTAATTGCCGGGGCTGTGCCGTTTCTGCCGGGAGACCTGCTGAAGTGTCTGGCTGCCAGCGCCATCCTGCCCAGGCTTTGCCGGATCCTGCATCCTTTCCGTTCCGCCGGTTGCACAGGGGAAGGCGGTTAGGCCCGGCCTGCTCCCCGCGGCGGGCGTGCCGCCGCGCGCCGCCTCGTCCTTACGGTCTGCATCCGCCCCACGAAAGGAGTAGATCTCCATGGCGGACAGAAGTGTGTGGCTGGAGGCAGAGGGCCCGCTGGCCATCCTGACCCTTCATCGGCCACCCGTCAACGCCTTGGACACCACGGTTTTGCAGGAGTTGGACGCAGCGCTGGACCAGGTGGAGGCGGAAACCAGCCTGCGGACCGTCGTGATCACCGCTGCCGGCTCAAGCGCCTTCGCGGCCGGCGCCGATGTCCGCATGTTCGCCCGCAGGGCGCCGGAGCAGGTCCGGGAAGTACTGGCGCTGGGCCAGGCTCTTTTCGACCGGCTGGAGACGTTTCCCCTGCCTGTGATGGCGGCCATCCATGGCCCCTGCCTGGGGGGGGGCATGGAACTGGCCATGAGCTGCGATTTCCGCATCGCCGCCCGCAGCGCCCGTTTCGGCCAGCCGGAAGTCCGCTTGGGCCTCATTCCCGGTTGGGGCGGTACCCAGCGCCTCACCCGGATCGTGGGAAAAACCCGCGCCCTAGAGCTGCTTTTGACCGGCGATTCGCTCAGCGCCGAAGACGCTTGGCGGATAGGGCTGGTAACCCAGGTCGTGGCCGATGAGGAGCTTCCACAGCGCAGCCGGGAACTGGCGCTTCGCCTGGCTGAAGGCCCTGTCGGCGCCATGGCGGCTGTGAAAAGGCTGGTCCGGCAGGCCTCCGAGGCGGGGTTGACCGCAGGGTTGGCGGCCGAACAGCAAGCGTTCCTGGAAATCTTTCAGACCCCCGATGCGGCCGAGGGGGTGCGGGCTTTTCTGGAAAGGCGTCGGCCGCAGTTCTCGGGCCGGTAGCTCCCGCCGTTCTGCGATCCGGGCATGGCCCAAGCACATCTTTCAGGAACGCGCGCCTATTCCAGACTTGCGCATACAGACTGTTCGTGTTACAATGATATCGGAGCCAGAAATAGTTACCAATAGCGCCGTCGCCTGCCAGGGTTTCCGGGCAGAAAGGGCGGCGCGGCGGTTTGCCTCCGCTTGTTTTGCTTCCTTTGCTTGAGTCGATGGGTATTGTCCTTTTGCCGCGCCGCGGCACCCTGGGCCGCTGCCGGCAAGACTTCGGGGAAAGGAGGTGACAGGTGATGTGGCAAGGATGGGTGAATCTGGTTCTCGGGATCTACCTGGCGGTCTCCCCGTGGATTGTAGGCTTCTCCACTCAGGCTGCGGCCATGTGGAACAACCTGATCGTCGGTATCGTGGTGGCCATCCTGGCCTACTGGGGCCAGACAGAGGCGCAGAAGCAGTCACAGAAGTGACGGGGCGCCGGTCACAGGGCAGCTTGGAGCCCACCGCAAGCAGTCATCCTCATTCATGTACGGTCTGGAGCAGGGCGTGTGGCCTCGATCGGCTCCTGCCCAACTCGGCTGCGGGAATTCCAAGCGCAGTTTTCTCTCCGTAGTCGTCCGGATTCAACACGCAGCCGTTCGGTTGCGGCCCCCCGGCCGGTCCGGGGGGCTTTCTTTGTGGAGCCAGCCGGTGATCAACAATGGAGGCGGCCGCAGTGGTCAGCGGTCCGCAGAGGAGTGCCCCGGTGCCGGGCGCCAAGCCTCGAGGCTGCGATGCAGGGCTGCCGGACCGATACGCAGGGCATCGCCCAGCAGCGACACTCCCAGCCTGGCCAGCGCCAGAGGGCTGGCAAAGTGCTTCCGCGCGGGCCACTTCAGCTCATCATAGGTGCAGAGGGTGTCCTTGTTGAGCCGCGCCATCCGCTCCCGCAGGGCCCCCAGGGCCGCCTGCCGCCGGTCGGCATCGGGCATCTCCTGGATGCGGCTGATCTCCTCCAGGACGGCCTGGGCCTGAGCAATCCGGCGGCTCACTGCTGCGTGGACCTCGGGCGCCACCAGGCCGAACTCTCCTTTCAGGTCATTGAGCCTCGCTGCCGCCTGATAGGTGGCAGCCACAATCTGCCGGCGGTCCATGTCCTGAGTCTCATAATTCAGCATGTACTGCCAGCTGGGCGCCAGCAGGGCCTGCCGGTGTTCCTCCAAGGTCCGCCACATCAGGCGGTAGCCATAGCGTCCGGGGTCTTCGAAGGCCCGGCTTCCCGGATCCAGGAACGGCGCCAGCGGAGCCAGGAAGAACGAGAGCCGGCGGTCGCCGCCGTTCTGCTCCAGCAAGTGGCGGCAGTAATCGGCGGTGGCCAGGGCGGAGGCGGGGGTCTGGCCCGGCAACCCGGTCATGAAGAAGATATCCAGCCTGCCGCACCCGTTCTGCAGGGCAGCCCGGATGGTCCTCTCCACTTCCCCGTTGGCCACGGCAAACTTGCCATTGCGCCGGCGGATGGCTTCCTCGTGGGATTCCAGGGTCATCTCCAGGCTGTAGCGGGCGCAGGAGCGGTTCAGGGCCTGGAAGAAGCTCGCATCCGCTGGCCCGAAGAGTTCGAAAACCATCTCGTTGGGAACGGCATCCTGGCGGATATAGTCCAACAGCCTGCCCGCATAGACATCCCCGGCCTGGCGGATATCCCCAATGACAAAGATGGGAGCCCGGCTGAACTGCCGGATGAAACGGATATCCTCCCGCAAGGCCTCGGGCGAGCGAAAAGCCGGGCGCTGCCGGTTGCAGATCCGGTTGTAGGCGCTGGCCGACCCTCCGCACAGGAGACAGTTTTGCGTGCATCCCCGCACCGTCAGCAAAGCGGTGTTGGGATACTCCAGCCAACCCTTATAGGGAATAAAGTTCCGCAACCTGCGATAGCGCAGGACGGAGCGCACCACGTAGCGATAGCCGGGCAGCTGCACCTGATCCAGGTCCTCCGGTACCCAGCCCAATGGATTGACCTGTACGGCGCCGCTGTGATCCTTCCAAGTCAGGTTGGGAACGTGAGAGAGATCCGTGGCGTCCTTTTCCAGCGCGTTCAGCAGTTGAGCCATGGGCTCTTCCGTGGAATCTCCCCGCAGGACCAGGTCCACCTCAGGCCGCTGGATCAGCTCCTCATGGTAATAGGAGGCCGAGAGCCCGCCCAGGAGCACCTTGGTCCGGGGATGGTACCTCTTCACCAGGCGCGCCACTTCCAGGCAGCCGTGGGCGTGCGGGAGCCAGTGCAGGTCGATGCCCACCAGCGGGGCCCGGAGGCGGGCGATTTCCGCCTCGCCGTCATAGGAAGGATCCGCCAGCATGCGCTGGGCCAGATTGACGATCTGTACCCGGTGCCCGTGGTTCTCCAGATAATCTGCAATGCTGGTGAACCCCACCGGATACATATCGAAGGCCGACGAGGACGGGATGACGTCGCTGATGGGCCCGAACATGACGGCCCTTTGCCGGAAATCCCAGACGCTGGGAGCATGCAACAGATACAGATCCAAAGCCGGAATCCCTCACAACCCCGGAAACAGCGCCCACCGGCAGCGCTTCGCCCGCAGTCTGCTATCTCTGGCCGCCGGCAGCACCGCCGGAAGGCGTAGCCCCTGCCGCACCCGCGGAGCCTGCGGCGTTCGGCGCAGCCAGCATCTGCTCCAGCTGCCGGATCATGTCCTGCAGGCTCGTACGGCGGGCGGGATCCTGTTCCCAGCGCAGGGCTTGCCGCCACTGTTCCAGGGCGCCCCGGCTGTCGTGCCGGGCGTGCAGCAGGAACACCCCGTAATTGTAACGGGCGTTCGCGTACTGCGGATTGACGGCGATCACTCGTTGAAAGTTCTGCTGCGCCAGGTCGTCCCGGTGCACGTAGAACGCCGCCGTGGCCAGGTCGGTGCGGACGGCGACGTTGTTGGGATCCTGCTGCAGGGCTTTCTCATAGGCGGAGATGGCGGCATTCAGATAATCCTGCGCTTGCTGCGCCTTGTCCGCCTGCATGTAAAGAACGCCCAGATCGTAGTTGGCGTTGCCCAGTTGGACCCAGGCCTGCGGGTCCTGCGGCCGCAGCTTGACCTCGGCCTCATACTGTCCCACGGCGCTCTTGAGCTGTGACAGCTGCTGGGACACGGCCGCGGGCATCCCAGCGCCGGCGGCCGCCCCTGCCGGACCCTGCGCTGCTTCCTGCCCCTGGCCGGCGCCGCTGGCTGCGGGCGTGGCACTCTGCCGCAAGGCCACGGCCACCAGCACCACCACCACCAGGGCAAAGGCCGCAATGACGCCGGTTATGGCCAGGCTGGGCTTCCCGCTCCGCGTACCGGCCCGCCGGCCGCCTACCGAACCGGATCTGGACTCTGTCTTTTGTGGAGACACATGCGCTCCTCCATCACAATGCCGTACCTGAAGGACATGTTCCCTTGGATATGTCCCTTTGGATAGGCCCGCCTCGCGCCCCGCGGGGCGCAGCAGGACACATCTTTATTCATGGTAGAGCCTGCGCCACCGCCCGTCAAGGGGCAGACCCCCGCCGCGGTCCAGCTTGACCTGCAAACATCTTCCTACCCGAAACGTCCGGTGATATAGTCCTCACAACGCTTGTCCCGGGGAGTGGTGAAGACCTGGGCCGTGGGCCCGAACTCGATGAGCTCCCCCATGAGCATAAAGGCGGTGTAATCTGCAATGCGCGCCGCCTGTTGCATGTTGTGCGTCACGATGACGATGGTTCGCTGTTCCTTGAGGCTGAGGATCAGTTCCTCGATTTTCAGGGTGGAGATGGGGTCCAGGGCCGCGGCCGGCTCGTCCATGAGGAGCACTTTGGGCTCCACAGCCAGTGCCCGGGCGATGCACAGCCGCTGCTGCTGTCCACCGGACAACGTAGTGGCCGGCTGGCGCAGCCGGTCCTTGACCTCATCCCACAGCGCCGCCTGCCGCAGGCTCCGCTCCACCACCTCCGCCAGCTGGCTCCGGTAGAAACGCCGGCCAACCCGGGCCAGGGTCAAGCCGGCAGCCACATTCTCGAAGATGGAATACGCCGGGAACGGATTGGGCTTTTGGAACACCATCCCCACAGCCCGCCGCACGGCCACCGGATCCACCTGTGGGTCATAGATGTCCTCACCCTCCAGCAGAACCTGCCCGGCTGCCCGGGCCCCCGGAGCCATCTCGTGCATGCGGTTGAGGCAGCGGATGAACGTCGACTTCCCACAACCGGAGGGGCCGATGAGGGCCGTCACCCGCTGGCGGGCCACTCGCATGCAGATGTTGTGCAACGATTGAAAACTGCCGTACCAGGCGTTCAGCGACTTGACCTCCATGACCGGATCGGTGATCGCCGTGGAATCCACGGCGGCACCATCCGGCAGGCCGGGAGATCCGCAGGTTTCTTCCACGGCAGCCACAGCCCCTGCTTGTGCCGACACCCTCATCACTCCTGTTGCGTACTGAACTTGGAACGCGTCCCCAGACGGGCCAGAATGTTCAGGATCAACACCATGATGATCAGGACAAAAGCTGCACCCCAGGCCTGCCTCTGCCAATCCTCAAAGGCTGAGATGGCGTATTGGTAAATCTGCAGTGTCAAGGCGGCCACCGGCTCGTTCAGGCTCCGGTGCCAATAGCGGTTGCCGAAGGCCGTGAACAGCAAGGGCGCGGTTTCGCCCGCCACCCGGGCCAAGGCCAGCATGGCGCCGGTAGTAAGGCCTCCGGCGGCGGTGCGCAGGACGATGCTCACCGTCACCCGCCACCGGGGCACCCCCAGGGCCAGGCCCGCCTCCCGCAGGCTACGGGGCACCATACGGATGAGCTCTTCGGTGGTACGCGTCACCACCGGAATCATCATGATCCCCAGGGCTACACCGCCGGACCAGCCGGAGAAGTGCTTCACGGGCAGGACCATGAGGGCGTAGGCGAAAATTCCGATGACGATGGAGGGCACGCCGCTCAGCACATCGGCCAGGAACCGCACACTGTTGGAAAAAAGCCCGTGCCCGCCAAATTCCGCTAAATAGATGCCGGCCAGGATGCCGATGGGAAGCCCCACCGCCGCCGCCACCAGCAGCAGTTCCAAGGTACCCACGATGGCATTGGCCATCCCCGCATGGGGATCTCCCACGGGACCCGGCAAACGGACGAAAAAGTCCCAATTGAGCGCGCCGATCCCCTTGATCGCCACATAGATCAGAATGCTGAACAAGGGCAGCAGCGCCACCAAAACAGACAAATAGATCAAAACCGTCATGAGCCGCTCTTTCCAGCGGCGGCGCCTCCGATGAAGGCGGTCCACATCCATCGCCAAGCAGCCCCCCACCGTACGTTTCACGCCCGCGGCTACACTCGCGCTGCACCGCCGTTGCGCTGCTGCACCTGCCAGACCAGGAACCGGGCCAGCGAGTTGAGGACAATGGTCACCAGGAACAGGACCAGGCCCAGCTCCACCAGGGCAGAGATGTGCAGAGCCCCGCCAGACTCATTGAACTCGTTGGCAATGACGCTGGTCAGGCTGGTGGCAAAGGAAAACAACGAGGCGGAGATCTCCGGCCGGTTGCCAATCACCATGGTGACCGCCATGGTCTCCCCCAGGGCGCGCCCCAGGCCCAAAATAATGGCGCCGATGATGCCCGATTGGGCGTACTCCAACACCACGTTGCGGATGGTCTCCCAGCGCGTGGCGCCCAAGGCCAGGGAAGCCTCCCGCTGGGAATTGGGCACCGCCAGGATCACGTCTCTGGAGACAGCGGCAATGGTGGGCGTGATCATGATGGCCAGGATGATCCCGGCAGCCAACATGCCGATGCCGTAAGGAGGCCCGGAGAAAAGCGGAATGAACCCCAGATAGGTGCCCAAAAAGACCTCCAGCTGCCGCACCAGCGGCACCAGGACAAAGATCCCCCACAGGCCGTAGATCACGCTGGGGATGGCCGCCAGAAGCTCCACCAGGAACGAAACGGGGCCCCGCAGCCAATGGGGGGCCATCTCCGCCAGGTAGATGGCGATCCCCAGGCTCACCGGCACAGAGAGAATCAGCGCCAGCAAGGACGACACCACGGTGCCGAAGATGAAAGGCAGGGCGCCAAACTGCTGCCGCACCGGATCCCAGGTCTGGGTCACCAGGAAGCGCCAACCGAAAGCCTTCAGGGATGGCCAAGACGAGCGGACCAGCTCCAGGACCAGCAAAAGAACCAGCACCAGAATGAGGCTGGCGAAAGCCCCGGTAACAGCCTTGAACAAGGCATCCGCCAAGCCGCGCCTGGGCCGGGAGGAAAACTGCAGCCCACCGGCAGCCAGGGGGCCACCCGGCTGTTCTCCGGTCCCGCCGGATCCTGTCCGGCCTGCGGGTGGATGATGCCCCTGGCCGGGAATGCCCGTCGCAGATGAAGACATCGTTGCACCTCCTGAGGAATCCCGTTAGGCAGCCCGAAGCGACGGCCTCGCTGCTCCGGGCAAGGCCGCCGCTTGTGAGGAACTCGGTGACCCTTTGCAACCGCCTGTTCCGCCCCCAGGCGCTCAGAGGATGGGACTCCCCTGATAGGTCACGGTTTTCAGAGTCTTCTCCAGGCTGGCAACCAGGGAGGGCGGCAGCGGCGCGTACAGTAGGGAGGAAGCCATCTTCTCGCCGTCATGCAGCCCCCACCAGATGAACTTCAACAACGCATCGCCACGTTCCTTGTTCGTCTGGTTCTTGTAAATCAACATCCAGGTAAACCCCACGATGGGATAGGCCTGGGGGTTGGGAGAATCGCTCACCATGACCCGATAGTCTGCAGGAATCGCCACGCCGGCGGCCGCGGCGCTGGTGGAGGCGATGGTCGGGAGAACGTACCGGCCCGCCTTGTTCTGCAGGGCAGCGTACGGCAGCTTGTTGGTGACCGCATAGGCCAGTTCAATGTAGCCGATGCCGCCCGGGTTCTGCTTGATGACGCCGGATACGCCCTCGTTGCCTTTGCCGCCCACGCCCACGGGCCAGTTCACCGAAGTCCCGCTGCCGACTTTCTTATCCCACTCGGGGCTGACTTTGCTCAGGTAGTTGGTGAAGATGTTGGTGGTGCCGCTGGCATCGGAACGATGGGCTACGAAAATGGGCAGGTGCGGGAGTTTGACCCCCGGATTCAGAGAGGTGATTTCTTTGGCATCCCAGTAGGTGATTTTGCCGAGATAGATATCTGCCAGAACCTTGGGAGTGAGCCTCAGATGAGTCTTGACGCCGGGAATGTTGTAGCTGATGGCCACGGCGCCCAGAAGCGTCGGAATGTGGAGCAGTTCAGCGGGAGCGGCCTTGATTTGCTCTTCTGTCAGAAATGCATCGGTGCCGCCGAAATCCACGGTGCCGGAGGTGATCTGCCGGATGCCGGCGCCCGAGCCTACAGATTGATAATTGATGCTCACGTCCGGATGGATCTTATGATATTCGTCCGCCCATTTGTAATACATGGGAGCGGCGAAACTGGAACCGGCGCCGTTGAGGGTCACGGCGGCCCCAGCGGCTGGAGCCAGGCCTGCCGCCAACGCCACCGCCAGCACGCCGGCCATCAGCAAACGAACATGCCTGTTCACTGAAAAAAGGCCTCCTTACTTCGCGGATCGCCTTGAATCCACCAACATTGTGTATGGCCCTGAGCATGTCCAAACCGGGTACCCGTGGAATCCAGCATTCATTCTAAAAGCGGGGTGTTACGCACCAATTACGGAAATGTAACAGAAGTGTAAAGCGAGTACCGCCCCGCCGCGGCAGGAGGTGGGTTTTCCCGTCACGAAATTCCGGGCAAAGGAGGCCTGAAGACTGTGGCCAAGGCTGGCAAAGGCGGCAGGGAGGACAGGAACCGCGCCGGCGGGCCTTCTGTGTCGGACGGGGCCATTCTGGCCCTGGATATCGGCACCCGCAAGGTGGCAGGCATCGTGGCTGATCCGGCCCCGGGCGGCTCGGTGAACCTGGTGGCCTGGGCATGGCGGGAGCAGGAGCCAGGGTCCATGCAGGACGGACAGATCCACGACATTCCGGCGGTGGCCCGGACCGTCCGCCAGGTGTGTGACGAACTGGAGCGCCGGACCCACAGGCCTTGGACGGAAGCGGTGGTGGCCGTGGCCGGAAGGTCGCTGCGAACCACCCGGGGGCTGGGGAGCGCGGCCCTGTCCCTGCAGGAACCCGTGGAAGCCTCGCTGGTTCAAGCCCTGGAGTTGCAGGCCCTGCAGGATGCCTGGCGAAACCTGGCGCAGGGCAGCGGGAATGCGCAGGAGCATCTGCTCTGCGTGGGCTATACGCCTGCAGTCCTCCGGCTGGATGGGATGAGCGTTCCGGAATTGGTGGGCCACCGGGGCACCCAGGCGGAGGTGGAGGTCATCGCCACCTTCCTGCCGCGGCGGGTGGTGGACAGCCTTTTGGAGTCCTTGCGCAGGGCGGGCCTGGCGGCGGCAGGGCTGACATTGGAGCCCATCGCCGCCCTGGACGCTGCGGTTCCGGCCTCCATGCGGCGCCTCAATCTGGCCCTGGTGGACATCGGTGCCGGCACGTCGGATATCGCCATCACCGCCGGAGGAACCGTGGCGGCCTACGGGATGGTGCCGGTGGCAGGCGACGAGATCACCGACGCCCTGTGCCAACGCTATGTGCTGGATTTCCCCGAGGGCGAGCGGGTGAAACGCGCGCTGGGATCGCAACTGGCCGCCCGCCGGCCGCAGGCCCCGCCGCAGCCGCAGGGGCCCCCGCAAGAGCAGGTGGCGGCCGCAGGCCGGCTGAGTTTCACGGACGTGCTGGGACAGACCTGGACTTTTTCTGCCGCGGAAATCCAGGAAGCCCTGCGGCCCGCTCTGGAGCAATTGGCACAGGCCATCGCCAGGGCCATCCTGCCTTTGAATGGTGGCCGGCCACCGCAGGCCGTGATCTGCGTGGGAGGAGGCAGCATGACCCCGGGTCTGCCGGCGGCGCTGGCCCAGGCCCTGGAGTTGCCCGTCCACCGGGTTGGCTTGCGGACACGGCAAGATCTGGAACGGGAAGCCCGCCTGTCCGGCTGCCCCAGGCTGGACGGCCCGGCTTCCGTCACCCCGCTGGGGATCGCTCTGGCGGGCCTGCGCGGCCGGGTGCTGCGTTTCACGTCCCTAACCATCAACGGGCAACCGGTTCAGTTGCTCCCCATGGCAGGCAATAGCGTGGGACAAGCCCTGCTGGCGGCCGGGTTCCCCTTACATACCCTTCTGCCGCGGCCTGGGCCGGGGATCACCGTGGAGGTCAACGGGCAACTGGTCATGCTGCCGGGCGGCCGGGGCGAGGCGGCGGTGATCCGCAGGCAGGGACGGCCCGTCCGCCTGGACGACCCGGTCCGGGAAGGGGATGTCCTGGAAGTCACAGCCGCCCGCCCGGGCGAGCCAGCCAAAGCCAGCTGCCAGGGTCTGTTGCAGCGCCTGCAGCAAACCGGGCATGGGTCCCTGGTGCGCCCCCTCTCCTGCCGGTTTCAGGGGCAGCCGGTCCAGGTGCCCCCTATGGTGTGGCAGGACGGCCGGCCCCTGGGCCCCGACGATCCCGTGCGGGACGGCGGTTCCTTGAAAATCGTGCCTGTGACCAGCGTGGGACTGCTTCTGCAGGCGCTGGGCCAAGGCAGCCCGGAAAACGGCAAATCCCTCCGGGTCAACGGCCAGCCGGCGACCCTGTCGACCCCGCTGCAGGACGGAGACGCAGTCGAGATCGTGGAAGACGCCGCTGCGGCGGACCCGTTTTCCGTGCCGGCCGCGGCGGCGCAAAAAGAACCTGCGGCGACGGTGGATCTCCCGGCTGCACCGGCCCCTGCCCCCCCGGCACCCAGCCCAGCACCGCCAGCCAGGCAGCAGGTTCTGCGCGTCCACGTCAACGGCCGGGTCCTGACCCTGAGCCGCCCGGCTTCCACCGGCGACGGGGAGACCTTCCCTGGCCCCGCCTTCATTCTCAGCGACATCTTCCGGGTTCTGAACATGGATGCCGGCGGCCTAGCGGGGCCGGCGGCGCAGGGGGCGCCGCACCGCCGCGGCCCCCTGTTGATCGAGGTGAACGGCCGCCCAGCGGGTTTCACCACGCCCCTCAACGAGGGCGACCAGGTGCGCATCCAGTGGGAGGACAAGGACAGGGCTCCCTGAGGCTCCTCTGCACGGAAGGCCTCTCGCCTGGCTATTCCGCCGGTTCGGGGCCGGAGCCGGGGGGTCCGCCGTCCCCCTGGAACAGCTGCCGGTGCAGCTCGCGCAGCTGGCGGCGGCTCGGTTCCGGAGGCCACAGCTCCTGCACCGCATCGCGGCGCAGGGCGGCGAAAAGGTTCGTATACACGGAGCGGTTCTCACGCACCAGCTGGTGCCACAGCTCTTTTACGCGTTGGCGTTGGGTGCGGCCGTTGAACGGGCAGGGACTGGCGATGGGCGTGAAGCCGGTGAGTTTCACGGCGCCTTTGATCTCCGCTTCCGTGAAATACACCAGGGGCCGGATGACCGTAATACCGCTGCGCTCATGGGGGGTCAGGGGCAGAAAAGTCTTGATCAGGCCAGAATAAAACAGGCTCAGGAGCAAGGTCTCGATGGCATCGTCCCGGTGGTGCGCCAGCGCCAGACGATTGTAGCCGTGGGCTACGGCCAGGCGGCTCAGAGCCCCGCGGCGCAGGTGGGCGCAGAGGGCGCAAGCATTTTCGCCGCCGGAACGCGTAGCCGCCGGCGCGGCCAGGAGGACTTGCCCGATGTGGGCCTTCTCGTAGTAAAAAGGCACCCCCAGGCTGCGGCAAAAGGCTGCCAGGGGCTCCTCCGGCAAGGGCTCAGCAAAACCCGGCTCCAGGGTGGCAGCCCCCAGATCCCAGGTGAACGCGCTGTAGCGCCGTATGGCCGCCAGGGCGAACAACAAGAACGTGCTGTCCTTGCCCCCGGAAAGGCCCACCAGCACCCGGTCTCCGGGCTTGATCAGCCCGAACTCGATAATGGCCCGCCACAGCTTGCGTGCCCAGGGCCTGGGCAGGGTGGGCCAGCTTCCCGGAGCCGGCCGCCGGCGCTCCCGTTGTTCACGCCGTGCCGGCGAATTCGCTGCGCAGCCCCCGCCGCCGGGCGCTTCAATATTCCCAATCAAAGGGCTTCACTTCCGGATGGGCCAGCAGCTGGCGCTTCATTTCCTCGCTGATCCGCTTCAGCCCCTCCCGGGTCTTGGCCTCGCAGCGGGCCACAATGACCGGTTGCGTGTTGGAGGCTCGTGCCAGGGCCCATCCGTCCGGGAAGAGCACCCGCACACCGTCCACATCGATGACGGGATACTCCGCCCGGAAATGCTCAGTGATCTCCTGCACCACGCGGAATTTATCCTTTTCCGTGCAGGACACCCGGGTCTCGGCGGTGCTGTAGTAACGCGGCACGTGGGCCAAAAGCTGCGACAACGGCCGCTCCTCCTGGGAAAGAATCCGCAAGAGCCGCCCGGCGGCATAAAAGGCATCATCGAAGCCGAAGTATTCATCCGCGAAAAACATGTGCCCGGACATCTCGCCCGTGAACACGGCGCCGATCTCCCGCATCTTGGCCTTGATGAGCGAATGGCCCGTGCGATAAAAGAGGGGCCTTCCGCCCAGGCGTTCCACTTCCTCCACCAGGGCCTGGGAACATTTCACCTCGATGATGGCCGTGGCCCCGGGATGCCGGGGCAGGATCTCCCGCCAGTACAGCACCATGAGGCGGTCTCCCCACAGGATTTCCCCCTGGTCATCCACCACGCCGATGCGGTCCGCGTCGCCGTCAAAGGCAATGCCCACATCCGCGCGGTTTTTCTGCACCTCCCGGATGAGGTCCTGGACATTCTCCCGCTGCACCGGATCCGGCTGGTGATTGGGAAAACGCCCGTCCGGCTGGCAGTACAGCGGGATCACGTGGCAGCCGAGGGATTCGAGGAAAGGCACCGCATACGGGCTGGCCGTGCCGTTTCCGCAGTCCACCACCACCCGCAGGCGGCGCGGTCCCAGCTGGATGCGCTGGGTCAGGTTCTCCAGATAGGCAGGCCAGACATCTTCGCGCCGCACTTCCGGCAGGCCCACCCCGCCCCGGGCAGCCCCGGAATCCCGGAGCGCGGCGCCATCCGAAGGCTCAGCGGCGATCCGCTCCGCGACGCGGCCCAGGTGCTGAATCTCATCCCCATAAAGAGTGCCGGGGCCGAGGGCCATCTTGAACCCGTTGTACTGCGGCGGATTGTGGCTGGCCGTCACCATGATCCCGCCGTTGATCCGGTAACGGACCCGGGCGTAATAAAACATGGGCGTAGTCACGGTGCCCAAATCCACCACAGGGCGGCCTGCAGCCCGCAGCCCGGCCATGAGGCCCTGGGCCAGATCCGGCGAGCTAAGGCGGTTGTCGCGGCCCACCAGCACCGGCGAAGGCTCCCCCTGGGGGTCTACCGCAGCCCAGGCCCCTCCGGCCGGCGCCACATCCACGCGGCCGGTTCCGTAGGTCTTCTCCCACTGGCTCAGGACCTCCGCGTACGCCCGGCCCAGCTGCTCCGCCACCGCCGGAGTGAGGTCCTGCCCCGCCAAGCCGCGGATGTCGTATTCCCGAAAGATTTCCGGGTTGATGGAATGCTCTGTGCTCATAGATAACTCTCCCGCCCTTCCTCCTTGAGGCGCTGCAACAGCTGCTTGACATCCTGGGCCCGCTCTTTGGGACAAACCAACAGGGCATCGCCGGCCTGGACCACAACCAAACCGCTGAGGCCGATGGTGGCCACCAGTTTGTCCTCGCTGTAAATGATGCAATCCTCCGTATCCAGGCCCACGTGCTTGCCCTGCACCACGTTGCCCGCATCGTCGGCGGCAAACAACCGCTCCAGAGCCGTCCAGCTGCCGGCATCGTCCCAGCCGAAGTCTCCCGGGATGACGATGATCCGCTCGGCTTTCTCCATGATGCCGTAGTCGATGGAGACGGAGGGCATGCGGTCATACTCCTGCCGCAAAACCTGCTGGCGCTGCAGGGTGGGCCAGGCCCGGGCTATGCGCCGCAGGGACTGGTCCAGCTCCGGCAAGTGGTGGGCGATTTCTTCCCGAATGACGCTGAGCCGCCATACGAACATTCCGCTGTTCCACAGGTGGCGCCCATCCGCCAGCAAGCGTTGAGCCACGATCCGGTTGGGTTTCTCGATAAAGGCCTCGACCCGGTAAGCGGCGCGGCCGTCGGTGCGGACCCGCTCCAACGGTGCCTCCAGCTGCCCCGGTTCGCTGGGACGCGGCGGAAGCACTTCGCCCATGCGGATGTACCCGTAGCCGGTTTCCGGGCGCGTGGGCCACAGGCCCAGGGTCACCAGATACGGTCCTGCCTGGGCCCACGAAATGGCGGCAGCCAGGACCTCCCGGAACGAAACATCATTGCGGATCACGTGGTCCGCCGGCAGCACCACCATCACCAGGTCCTCCCCTGGGTAACGGTGCTCCAGAACCACGCTGGCCAGCCCCACGCAGGGAGCAGTGTTCCTGCCCATGGGCTCCACCAGGATGTTCTCCGGCGGCAGCCCGGGCAATTGCCGGGCGCTGGCTTCAGCGTATTCCGAACCTGTGATCACGAACGTCAATTCCGGCGGAACCAGAGGTGCGATCCGGGCGGCAGTCTGCTGAATGAGGCTGCCAGGCCCGGAGAAATTCAGAAGCTGCTTAGGGAGGCTGCGGCGGCTTTTGGGCCACAGACGCTCGCCTTTGCCTCCGGCCATGATGACTGCAGCAACTCGCACGGCACTGGACTCCTTCTTGTGTTGGAAGCTGAGAAATCAGGCCGAGAACAGGCCTAAAATCAGCAATTCGCCGGCGGATCCCTCCATTCCTTCCAAATCATCCCCAGGTTCCCGCTTCCGGGCCGGCACCTGGGCCCTCACGAGGCAGGGATAACGGCGGCAGGAACGGAGGGCGTCCACCCTTTCCAGGTTCTCCCGGCGGCTCCGGCCTCATGCATGGCGGCTACGCGCCATACGCACCCAGAAGGGCTGCGACCAGGCCCGGCGGCCAGTGCGGGTGTCTTCGGCCTCCACGCGCACGAATCCCTCGTCGCCCTCCAATTCCAGGGCACCGCCGCCGTGGGCGCTCTTGCGCACCTGGCCTGCGGCATCCAGGAAACGGAACACCATTCCCCGGGACGCCTGGCCCGCAGCCGCCTCCGCTTCCACCCGGAGTCCTTCCAGCCCGAAGCGGACCAGTGGCCCGGAAGTGGCATAAAAGGCGCCGGAGCGCAGGGCGCGTTTCAGGACCTCCAGGCTGGGCGGCTGGCCGGAGGCTCCGGTCTTCACCATGATCCAGCCCCACCCCAGATGGTCGGGGCGGTGGAAGTCGTCACTGGCCACGCACCACAAAGGGTTCTCCGGGCCACGGGTCGCCAGCAGTCTGTGCCAGAGCGCCACATCCTCGTCGGTGATGGAGAACCGGGAGTGGATCTCCATGAGATGGTATCCACGCAGCGCCGAGAGCTCCGGATAAAGCCAACGGCCGCTGCCCAGCCCGCCGGGCCAATGGGGATGGGCCATGCAGGCCAAGCCCCCGGCGGTGCACGTCTGATCGATGCGTCCCTGGGGCGAAGCGGGACGGTTGGGAGCTGCCACGAACAGGCGGACCATATGGCGGCCCAAGGGCCAGACCGGCTCGATGACCGTATCTTCTTCGCCTGGGATGAGGGTCAGCCCCGCAGGGACCTGGCCGGGCGGCAGAAGGGTGACCTGGTCATGATCCGTCAGGGCCAGGGCGGCGAATCCCGCCGCAGCGTATTGGGCGGCCACCGCTTCGGGCTCCACGGCGCCGTCGCGGGAGCGGGTCGTATGGGCATGCAGCTGCACAGGCACATAATGCCCCTCCCCCTCATACGGATTCACGGCCACCAAAGGGCGCCGGGCTCGCCGGACCGGGTTGCCGGCGGGCGGCGCGCCGGCGGGAGTGGCGACGGAGTCCGGGGCACCGGGAGCAGAACGGGGCGCCGGGGCGATCCAGCCGGCATTCTGCTGGCGGTCCCGGCGGTAGCGGCGCTCCTGAACCCAGGCCGTGGCAGCGGCCAGGAGCACCGCCAGGACAAAAAGGCCGGCGGCGGCCGAAACCAGGATTTGCATCCAGCCCGCCATATGTAATGGCTCCTTACACAAGGGAACTTTGGCTGCGGGGACTTTGGCTCCGCTGCGGGACAGCCTGGGCTCAGGCACGGCAGAGCCAGGCCGGGGCCCCAGGCCGCCGGGGCCCGTGGATCTTTTTATCATACCAGCAAACGCCGGCGGCCACCAGGGGCCCGCACAGCGCCGCTCCCACGGGGCCCGGAGGCGCCGTCCTCCCAGAAAAACCATCCGAACAGCACCGTGGCCACCAGATAACTGGCGAAGGTCAGGCTGAAGGCCAGGCCGAAGCCGGACTGCTCCTGCAGAAAGCCGCTGGCCAGCGGGCCCAGCCCGCCCCGCCCCAGGCTGCCCAACATGGACTGCAGGCTGGTCAGGGTGGCCCGTTGGGACGGCTTCACCTTTTCCATGGAAAACGCCATAGACACGGGCCCGGACATGTTCATGAGGGCGGAACGGACATAATAGGCGGCCACCACCAGGCCGAGGTTACGCGAGAAAGCCAGAATGAGCAGAAACGGCAGCGAGGCCGCCTGGGTCCATACCACCGTCTGGACCTTCCCCCAACGCTGGCTCAGCACCGGGGCCACCACGGCCGCCAGAGCCGTCACCACCGAACTGAACGCAAAAAGCACACCGATGGCGCCGGTCGACAGGTGAAAAGTGAGGTTGAAAAACAATTGGAAAAACACCACCATGGCCCCGGCGCCGAAACCGATGATGGCCTGGGGCAGCAGAAGCTGCAGAAACAGCTTCCGGTCCGCGCGTTCCCGGGGTAGGCTGGAGAGCCAGGATCCGCTCGGCCGCTCGGAATCATCCAGGCGCCGGGTGTCCCGGATGAATAGCGTGGGTAAAAAGGCCGCCACGTTGCTGGCCACCATGGCCAGGAGTGCCGCCCGTAACGCAGCGGTGCTGGTATCCCCCACGGAGGCCCAGCGGGCGTATCCCTCCGGGAGCCAGCCGGCCACCAGGCTGCCCAGAAAACCGGCGCCCATCATCAAAGCGAAGTTGATGGAGAACAGGTGCACGCGGTCTTTTTCGGTGCTGTAGGCCATCATCATGGGCGCCCCGATGACCCAGGAGAGGACTCCAGCCAAGCCACTCAGGAAGCTGAAGGCCATGAGAGCCTCCCGCCCGCCGGACAGGGCCAATCCCAAGGAAGACACGATATTCACCACGGCCCCCGCCAGCAGAAAGGGCCGGTATCCCAGGCGATCCGCCATCATGCCCACGGGCAGCCCCAACAGCAGCACGGCGATGGACGGAAGGGCATTGAGCAGCCCGATGAAATCCGCCCCGAAGCCCAGGCTGTGCACATAGAGGTTGAACACCAGGGAAAAGATGCTGAAGCCGATGCTGTTGAAGGCCGTGTACACCAGATACAGCTTGGCGTTGCGCTGCAATGAGCGCAAAATACCCCAATACTCGGCGGCGGCAGCCGCCAGCCGGCCAGCGTTTTTTATATTCATGTCTCCCATCCTGCCTGCGTACTTCTCGCCCGGGCCGATCCGCTCCTGCTGGCCGGTTCCATCGTGTATAATCAGGGCGGTACCCGTCTCCCGAAGACCGTTTCCCCGTCCATGGGGCCCAATCGAAAGGCGGTTTAGCCATGCCTTATCTTCCCATCCTGGTCTTTCTGTTCCTGATGCTGCCGCTGTTCGGGGCGATGTTCTTCACAAACCTGGTCACCCTCTCCTTCGCCAAGCTCGGCCTGACTCCCGGCGGAGCCTTCGCCCTGGTTCTTCTCTCCTTGGTGGGCAGCGCCCTCAACCTCCCGCTCTCCCGCCGGCGCGTGTGGCTGCCGGAAAGGTCCTGGAGCCCGTTTCCCTTTGTATTCTATGAGCCTCCCCGCCTCCAGGAGCAGGTGCTCTACATCAATGTGGGGGGCGCCGTCATCCCCGGCCTTTTCGCCGCGTATCTGCTGCTTCACACCCCGCCGGGGCCCGCCTTGCTGGCCACTGCCCTGGTGGCGCTGGTTTGCTACCGCCTGGCCCGCATCATCCCCGGTCGCGGCATCGGCATGCCGGCGTTCTTGCCGCCTCTGCTGGCAGCCCTGGTCGCCCTGCTGCTGGCCCCTCCCGGCTATGAGCCGCGGGTGGCGTATATCAGCGGCGTGTACGGAACGCTGATCGGCGCCGACCTTCTTCACCTGGTGCAGCTGCAAAGGTTCCCGGCCCAGGCCATCAGCATTGGCGGAGCCGGAGTTTTTGACGGAATCTTCCTGGTGGGCATCGTGGCTGCGTTGATCAGCTAGGACGTCTGGA
>JADBKO010000079.1 GCA_014896355.1 Bacillota bacterium | reverse complement strand
TCTTTGAACAGGTCCTTGTTCCAGAAAAGGGCCAGAGCCCGCACCGCTGTGGGCAGGCCCCAATATTTCCCGTTCAGTTTGGCGGCATCGACCATGGGCAGGAACTCTTTGTCGATGACGTCGGGCGGGAACGCGTCGGCGGGCAGCGGCTGCAGATAGCCGCCGTCCACGTACTTGGGCACCCAGCCGTAGTAGAGGTTGACCACATCGGGCCCTTTGCCTGCGGGGACCGAGATGGCCACTTTCTGGTTGAACTGCTCATAGGGGAAGGTCTGCTGTTCGACCCGGATGCCGGGATTCTGCTTCTCGAAGAGCTGGATCAGCTCGGTCATGGTCTTGACCTTGCTCTCGTAATAATACTGCCAGTATTCGATGGTGACCTCTTTGGCCGCTGCGGTCACCGCCGCGGCAGCCCAGAACAGCGTGGTCAGGACCACGATCATGGATACGCTCAACCAACGTTTCCGCATGGTCTTTCCTCCTTACCCGATGAATAATGAATTCCGCTGTGAAGCGCACGAGCCTTCCCGGTGTTCCAATCCTCCCTGCCTCACCCCCTAAGCCGGGCTTTGCACGGCCCGGCGCCATTCCTGCGAAAGGTGCCTGCGATATGCGGCCAGCGAGTTTGCGCGGGCATCCCAGAACGTCATGCTGTCCTCCAATACCCGGCGCTGCCGCTGCAGATAAGCGGCCAGGACGGGCTCGGCCGGGCCGCCAGGAACGGACCGGCGGGCCACAAACTGCACGGGATCCAAAGCGGCCTGAAGTTCTTCCGCCCGCAGGGAGGTTCCCTGCCTTCCCCCAGTGACGGCACGAACCTGGCTTTCCAACTCGGGAAGCGTTAAGGAAGGCCAGGCCCTGCCGGCGGCGCTCAACTGGGTGACCAGCCGGCTGACCACCTGGTGAGCGATACGGAAGGGGAGGCGATCCTGCCGCACCAGAGTATCCGCCAGCTCTGTAGAAGTGGCAAAGCTCTGGGCCACACGCTGCTTCAACGCGTCCCTGCGGACCTTCAGGGTGGCCAGAATCCCCGCGAGGAGGGCCATGGCCTGCTCCAGGCGGGTGCACTGGGCATGCACAACGGGCTGCAGTTGCCCGCCTGCGTCATTCACGTCGCCAAAGGGGACATTGTGCAAGAGCAGCCGGGCGCCGGCTTCGGCGCCGATGACCTTGCCGAGCAAGGCCCGCGTGTGCTCCAAAGCCACGGGATTCCGTTTTTGGGGCATGATGCTGGAGACCTGGATGAACGAGGGATCCAGCTGCAAAGCGGCCACTTCGTTGGTGGTCCAGAACATCAGGTCGCATACGAAGCGGCTGAGATCGCCTGCGAGGGTGCTGCAGAGCCCTGCCAGCTCAACGGCATAATCGGCGGACGAGACCGCGTCGTAGGTGTTCTCCACGAGCCCGTCGAACCCCAGGGAGGTGCTCATCCACTGGCGGTCCACGGCGAAGCCGGTACCGGCCAGGGCCGCAGCCCCCAGCGGAGAGAGGTTGGTCCGCCCCCACGCCTCTGCCAGCCTTTGGCTGTCGCGCGCCAGCACGGCCTCCACGGCGGCCAGGTAATGCCCGAGCGTGGTGGGCTGGGCCTGCTGATTATGCGTGTACGCCGGCATGACCGTGGCCCGTTCCCTGTTTGCCACGTCCAGGAGAACGCGGCGCAGGGCGTTGAGGCCGCGGCCCAGGTCGATGAGCCGCTCGCGCGCCGCCATGCGGAAGACGGCCGTGTCCAGGTCATTGCGGCTCATGGCCACGTGCATGGATCCAGCCACGTCGCTGCCGGCTTCCCTGGCGACCCGGTCTTCGATCATGAAAAACAAGTCTTCAAACCGGGGGTCGTAGATGGACGGCGCAGCCTCCTGCCAATGCTCCATCATGGGCCCTGCCACCCGGAGAAGGGCAGCGCCCGTCTCGGGCGAAAGGATCCGGCAGCGCATGAGCATAAGGACGTGGGCTACGTTGACCTCCAGGAGGTAGCGCACCAGCCGTTCCTTGGCAAAATCGAAGTCCGGGCGCAAGACGGCGTCCACGTAGGTCGGGTTCCGCCCTTCCTGCCCTTCGGGCGCTTCCTGCGCTTCCTGCCCTTCGTGCCCTTCGTTCAGCTGGCCCGCCGCGGCCCGGGAGGCATTCCCCTGTCCGGCTGGCCGGCGGATTTCTGAATCATGCCTCGTTTCATGCCTCGTTTCCGTCATTCCCCGCTCAGCGACCTTTCCTTGACCTCGCGAATTCCCAGGGCGGCGGCCCCCAGAAGTCCTGCGTCCGCCCCCAGCGCCGAGACGCGGATCACCGGCAGCACCGGGGAGAGCTGCTTCATCCTTTCCCGGACGGGGTTGAGCAGGGTGTCGCCGGCCTGGGAGATGCCTCCGCCGAGGATAATGGCATGGGGATCCAACAGCACCGCCACATTGGTCAAAGCAGCCGCCAGATAGCTGGCAATCTGTGAAACCGCTTGCTTGGCAGGCTCATACCCTTCCTCCGCAGCCTTGAACAACTCCTCGGGCCCGACGCTGGTGGCTGAGGGGGAAGCCGTGCCATGAGAGGGCCCGGCATTGCCGCGGGATTCCCCTGCCAAAACCCGTTGTGCGTAGCGGGCAATGGCCGGCGCGGCAGCCATGCTCTCCAGGCAGCCGAAGTCCCGGACGCTGGCCGGGTTCCAGGCGTGATCAATGACCATGTAGCCTAATTCGCCGGCGGCGCAGGTGGCGCCGCGGTAGAGCTGGCTGTTGATGACGACGCCAGCGCCAATACCGGTCCCTATGGCCACGAAGACAAAACTGGGATACTCCCGGCCGTAGCCGAAGGCCTGCTCGGCCATGGCGGCGGCATTCACATCGTTGTCCACCCGCACCGGGATGTGGAATTTCTGGCTGAGAAGGCTGCGGACAGGCGTCTTCTCCCATCCCACTGCCGGCGCCAGGCTCACGGTGCCCGTATCCGGATCGGTCACTCCGGGCGCGCCCACCCCGATGGCCAGGACCTTGTCCCAGTCCACCTCCGCCTCATCCACGGCTCTTTCCACCGCGCCGAAGATCGCGCGGGTCACGGCGCCGGGACCCAGCTCCTGGTGCTTCGGCGTGGGTTCCTCAATGCGGCACAGCACCCGGCCACGAAGGTCGGTCAGCCCGACCTTGATATTGGTTCCTCCCAGGTCGATTCCTACGACGAACCCATGGGTGGCGTTGAACTCCAGCATGGTGGGAGGACGGCCACCGCTGGATTCCCCGGTACCGACGGGTCGGACCAGCCCGCTCCGGATCAACGCCTCTATGGCTGCGCCCACGGTGGGCTGGCTCAGCCCAGTCACACGGGACAGGCCCGCCCGGGAAATCGGGCCCAGCGCCTCGATGGTGTCCAGAAGCAGACTGAGGTTATGGCGGCGTACGCTTGCGGTGTTGCGAAGGGATGTAAATGCCATCGCGGATACTGACCTGCCATTCGTGACGACGAGTTGCCCTGAGGAGGACTAACTTTATTACCCTTGCTAACTTAGTCATCTCTTCTACGCTCGCAGCCGGATTCCTTCTGGGGGTGAAACTTTTTCCTCGCGGCCCCAGCCCGTGGGGCACCGCCTACCCGAATGGGTACAAGGTGGCGGTGCCCCACAGAGCCCTTTGCTGCCGGGGCTTCCCCGTGGCTGGGGCTTTTCCCCCGCCGCTGTCCTTAGTTCGCAGAGTTGTTCTGCCGCACGCGTGGCAGGCTGATCATGTTGGCGAAGATCCGGTAGCCGCCCGGCACCAGGCCATCCAGCTGGCGGTACCAGACGTACGCCGTGTAGATATAGGTGCCTTTCCCGTAGTCTGCAATCAGCCAGGCCCCCTGCTGAGAAGGTTCGCCCGGATCATTACAGGCGGTGAGGGCCGTGTATTGGCCGGACCACTGGCTGGGGAAGTACAGGCCCCGCTCCTGAATCCAGCCGGCCCAGTCTGCCGCGGAGATCCTGTTGGGCGCGTTGAACAGAACGTCACCGGGCTGCAGGACCGCCACTGGAGCCTCTTCCACCGTGACCCGGTTCCTGCCGACCGTGATCGGGAACGGAGCGTACTCCGGCCGCCATTCTCCCGTCTTGTTGTACTGGACGATCAGGTTGCCGCCGTTTCGGACGTAATCCAGCAGGCGCCCATTGTTGGCCACCAGATCCGGTCGGCTGAGATAGGCGCGGATTCCCAAAATGATCGTGTCGTAGCGGGACAGGTCTCCGGCATTCAGGTCGGCGGTCGTCAGGAGATGGACGTCCACCCCCATCTCCTCCAGGTATTGGGGCACCTGGTCGAATCCGCTGCTGACGTAGCCGACCTTCAGGCCGGGTGCCACCTTGACGTCGAC
>JADBKO010000078.1 GCA_014896355.1 Bacillota bacterium | reverse complement strand
CGGACTCCCCAAGCACCTGCGCCCCGGCCGGCTGGCGGTGGCGCAGCTTGAGCCGGCAAGAGCCCAGCAACGTGAAAAGGTCGTTCCTCCCACGGGAGTAGCCAAGATTCCCGTCATCCTGGTGAACTTCAACGATACCCAGCTGACCTATCAGGTCGATACCTTCCAGGATTTGCTGTTCAGCAGCAAAAGCCAGTATGCTACCGGTGCAGGTAGCATGAAGCAGTATTATGAGCAATGCTCGTACGGAAAGTTCACCGTGGACGGAACGGTCTATGGCCCGGTCCCCGCCGCCAACAAGCATGACTATTACGGGGCCACTGATCCAAACACGGGGAACGACGCGCACGCTGCGGACCTGGTGGCGGAAGCAGTGAAGGCCATCGACGCCCCGGGCGTGAACTGGAAACAGTATGACAGCAATGGCGACGGCAAGGTGGATATCGTGGCGATCATCCACCAGGGGCGGGGCGAAGAAGAAAGCGCGAACGACACGGACATTTGGTCGCACCGGTGGAGCCTCCGCGCAGCTCAATATTACGGCCTGGGGTCCGGGCCCATCACGACCCAGGATGGCACGGTGGTGGACGATTATATCATCATGCCCGAGGTTTTTGGGTCCCCCACTGAGCCGCCCTACGGGCCCAGCGCCATTGGAGTCTTCACCCATGAGTTCGGGCATGCCCTGGGCCTTCCCGACCTGTACGATACGGACTACAGCTCGCAGGGTGTCGGCAACTGGTGCCTGATGGGCGGCGGTTCCTGGATGTACACTCCGGACGACAATTACATCTTTGGGGACACGCCGGCCTTGATGTGCGCCTGGAGCAAGTACGCCCTGGGATGGGTGACGCCCGAGGCGCTGTCCAATCAAGCCGGGGTCTCCCTGCCCGCAGCGGAAGACACTCCTACAGTTTACCGCATGCTGGCGGACCCCGATGGTCCCAACATCCGTGGCGGCGGGCAGGGCCAGTATTTCCTGATCGAAAACCGCCAAAGGACGGGTTTTGACGCCGGACTGCCGGGGGACGGAATGCTCATCTGGCATATCGACGAAACTCAGACCAGCAACAACGACGACGCCCACCGGCTGGTGGACTTGGAAGAAGCCGATGGCCTCAACAATCTGGACAAGGCCAGCCGTGCCGACGGAGGCAACCGGGGCGATGCGGGGGACCCGTACCCGGGCACGACCCAGAATACGGCGTTCACCGATGGATCGTGGCCCAACTCGCGGCTGTATGACGGCAATTCCAGCGGTGTGTTCGTGACGGGCATCTCGGCCTCCGGTCCCACCATGACGTTCAACGCGGCTCTGAGGACTCCGCCGCAGATCGGCGGCATCTCTGCGTCCAAATCGTGGGGGGTTGTTCCCTTCACGACCACACTGACGGGCAGTGCCAGGGCGGCGGAAGGACCCGCCAGTGTTTACTGGACGCTGCCGGATGGCTCCAGGGTCGACGGGCCGACCCTCACCCTCAGCCTGACACAGTCGGAGGTTCGTAACGTTGTCTTCCATGCCGTCGACCAATACGGCCTGGAGGCCCGGAGCACCTTCGGGATCGTGGCTGTGGCCGATCCCAATGCGGTGATCGTGGTGGACGATGACGGCGGGCACGTGGCCGGCGGCCAAGGTTACGAGAAAAGAATCACCTCGGCCCTGGAAGCCAGCAACCAGCCCTACGTAGTGGTCCAGCCGCCCGTGACCATTGATCCCAGGGTGCCCTTCACCATGATCTGGAGCACGGCCGACGCCTATCCCACCCTGACCGGCGAGGACCAGGCGTTCCTCATGCGCTACCTGGATGGCGGTGGGAGGCTCTTTCTGGCAAGCCATGAGTTACTCTACGAAACAGGGCTGGACAACGACTTTGTCAAGCGCTACCTGCACGTCGCGAACGCCGAAATGGACGTGGGGGCCGGGGGTGTGAAGGGGATCGCCGGGAATCCCATTTCCGACGGCGTGGACGTGACCCTTCAGTACCCGTTTACCGATTGGAGCGACATTATCATACCGGACGGGCAGGCCCAACCGTTGTTTACGGACAAGGATTACCCAGGCGACTATCCAGTGGCGTTGTCCTACGCCGGAGCCTATCGCCTGGTATTCCTGGCCTTTCCGTTTGAGGCCGTTCCGCCGACCCGGTTGGCGCCCAACAACTCCGCCACGCTGTTGGCCCGGTCTTTGAGCTGGCTCGACGGCCGGCCGCAGATCGCTGTGCAGCGTCCCGCCGCAGCGGGGCCCGTGTCCTCCACCACCCTGCAATGGGAGGCGGCGTCTCTGGGAGAGCCGGGCAAGGAGGTCAAGGTGAGGGTCGGTTTCTCCCGCGACGGCAAGACGTGGCAATGGGTCAAGGACGGGTTGCCGGCCCAAGGCAGCTACCAGCTGGATCTGTCCGGCCACAACGTCAGCGGCCAGATCTACGTGGGCGCAGAAGCCTACATGGCGGACGGCAGGGCGTCACGGGCGTACTGGCCGCTTCAGGCAGAGGGGCTTCCGCTGGGCGCGGTCTATAACGGTCCCAGCCCGGCGAAAAGCAGCACGACGTTCTACTATCACTTTGCTTCCGACCAAACGCTGTACGTGTACGATGTGGCGGGCAGGCTGGTCTTCAAGCACGTACTGCCAGCCGCCCAGACCGCCTTCACGTGGGACCTCACGGATAACTATGGCCGCCCGCTGGCGAACGGCTTGTATGTGTGGCTGGTAACCGACGCCCAGGGGAAGGCCACGAAGCTGCAAAAGCTGATCATTGAACGGTAAAGAGCCTGGGGTATGCGTCTGGAAGGAGGCACAGAAAGATGAAGAACACTGGGACCGGTATGCGGGTGGCTGCGGAGAGTGCGGGCCTGCGGGCCCGCCCGGCCGCTCTTTGGATTCGGGCCCTCGGCCTGGCCATGGCCGTGGCCGGCTTGTGCCTGGCGTTGGGAATCGCGGGCAGCCCGGTGGCACAGGCCGGTGCACCGGACTACAGCCACGTGGGGGCCTTCCTGGATATTGACATGGGGACCCGGGCCATGGGCATGGGCGGAGCGTTCGTAGCCCTGGCGGATGATCCCACGGCACTCTACTACAACCCCGCGGGGCTGGCCCAGATTTCGTCCAAGTCGCTGCTGAGTGGGTTTGCCCGCCTGCCGGCAGGGATCAACTACGGATACGCCGTTGTATCCCTGGAGAGCCTCGGAGTAGGTGGAGCCCTGTTGCAGGCCGGCGATACGCGGCGGGATGAATATGGCGAGGTTATCGGCAACGTGCTCTATGCGGACTATGCCGGGTTTGCCGGGAAGGGCTGGCAGGTGGGCCCGCTCAACCTGGGCGTCACCGGCAAGGTGCTGGTCCAGAATTTGCCGGATTACCGGGACCAGGGCTTCGCTGCTGACGTAGGGGCGCTGTGGGTCCTGGACCCGGTGCGCCTCGGCGTGGAGGTCCGGAACCTGTTGGGCGGCATGCGCTACGGCAGCTTCGAGCGGACTATCAGCTTGGGCGCCGGCAGCCAGCTCCTGGGCGGCGACCTGTCGCTCGCCGGCCAGCTGGACATCCCCGTGTCGGACGCCCAAGCCCAAGCCGCAAAGGACAATACGAGCGTGATCCGCAGTGTGTTCAAGGTCGGCACCCTACGGGCTGGAGCGGAATACCGCTTCGGAGTGGTGGCACTGCGTGCGGGCCTGTACCGCCGGGGAGCGGAGCCGGTCGGCTTTACAGGTGGGATTGGCGCGCAGATCGACCGGTTTCAAGTGGACTACGGCTATCAAAGTGATCCGCGCCTAGCAGATACCCATCGTTTGTCCCTCGCCATCCAATTCTAGCCTTCGCGGGGAAATGGGGCTGTGGGCTGCGTCCTGTTGGCGGGGCCAGCCTACAGCCCCGGAGATCTCTCATGAGCCGTCCACGTGTTGGCCCCCAGGCCAGGCTTTCTCGGCTGCGCACCACCTGGATGCGCCTGGCGGCCCTCTCGATCCTGTTTTGGCTGGCTGCGGGGGGAATGGGCTGGGACCGGTCCAGGGCTGAGCCCGGAGAGCCCGCGCCCCCTGGAGTCCAGGCTGCGCCGTTGAAGATCTCGGGGGAGAGCACCTGGTCCCTGCGGCTGGGATGGGGGGATCCGGAGACCTTGGCCGCCCTGGGCTTGGCCGCGGGGTCTCCGGTTTTCAGCCAATCCCTCTCCCTTGACCTGGAAGGCGAAGTGGCGCCCGGGATGGCGCTCTCCGCCCACCTGGACAACGGGAATTCCGGCAATCTGCAGCTGGCCAGCGTGGCCGCCCGCATCCCGTGGGGACGCCTGAGCCTGGGCAAGATCACGGTGCAGCCACGAAACTCTCTTCTTGCCTATAATTCCGCCATTATGGGCGCCTCCTATGCCGGGGATGTGCAGACACCGCTGGGTCCCTGGCAGGTTTGGGCATCGGCAGGGCGGGTATTGGGGGTCCCTGCCTCGCGAACCTTTCAGGGAAATAGCGCAGAGGAGAGCGTGGTGTTCGCCCCTGACGGCCCCTATGTGCCGACCTGGCAGACCGAAGGCTCG
>JADBKO010000077.1 GCA_014896355.1 Bacillota bacterium | reverse complement strand
CCAGGGTTTGCCGGGGGCGGCGTGCATGGCCAGGTGGGGACAGTCTGACGCTTACCACTCATGCGATATGCTCACGGCATCATCGCAAGATAGCGGAAAACCGCCCAGAAGTGGCTGAGGGCGCCCGCCAGCACAAACAAATGCCAAATCTCATGAAAGCCGAACACCCCCGGCACAAGGTTCGGCCGGCGTATGGCATAGATCACGGCCCCTGAGGTGTAAAACAGGCCACCGATGAGCAGCCACACCAAACCTCCCGGCGGCACCGTGTGCAGTAGCGGGACCACCGCGATCACCACCAGCCACCCCATGATCACATAAATGGTGGTGCTCAGCCAGCGGGGTGCATGCAGCCACCAGATGGCCATGGCGATGCCTGCCAAGGCCAGAGTCCAGATGGCGCAGAACAGACTCCATCCCCACGGCCCCCGCAAAGGGATCAGGCACAGGGGCGTGTAGGTCCCGGCGATCAGGATATAGATCATGATGTGGTCCACGCGCCGCAGGGCCCGCGTACCGCTGGGTGAAAGTGGGAGCAGGTGGTAGGCTGCACTGGCCGCAAACAGCAAAATCAGGGAGGCCCCGAAAACCGCCAGAGAACCCACTCTCAGAAGCGTCTGCCCGTGCGAAACGGCCAGCAACGCCACCAACCCTAATGCTGAAAGTACAGCGCCCGCCAAGTGGGTAAGGCCGCTTACGGGCTCTCGCAGCCGCAAGGTTTTGCTCAATCTCGTTCCTCCGCTCCTTGGACTCTTTTTTCCGTGAGGGCAGGATACCCGGCGCATGGCCAGATCCGCTCAGGCGGTCATGTGCTGCCGCAGGAAGTTCAGGATCCGCCGCACGTATTCCCCGTGCTGCGTCCCGGCCACCTGGCCGGCATATCCGGAGTTGGCGATGACGCAGGCCACATCCTTGCTCTGCGCGGCAGCCATGATCACCGTACTGGCCCCCATGGAAAAGCCCATGAGTGCGATGTTGCCGCCTGCTGTGTCGGGCCGGGCCCGCAGGTATTGGATGGCTGCCAGAACGTCTCTGGCCTCATCCAAGCCGAAACTGATCTTCTTTCCGTCGCTCTCGCCATGGGCGCGGAGGTCCAGGGGCAGGGCATTGTAGCCATTCTCGCTGAGAAACTGAGCGTGGCCGAGGAGATCCCCCTTCGTGCCCAGGTCACCGCCCCAGCCGTGAACCAGGATCACGGTGCCGCGAACCCGCCCGGCCTGCGCCGCGGCTGGCTTGGCCGGGACGAACCAGGCGCTGATCCGCAGGCCATCCGTTGTCCGGAAATAGACGTCCTCGGCGGCGAGGCCCAAGTCTGCAGGCGTCGCCTTGGAGGGCGGGATATGCACCCAGACCATCTGCGATACCAGGGCATTCGTGTACCAAAACGCTGCGCCGAGGACAACGAGGATCAGCGCCGCCAGAACCCACAGACTGATGCGCAGCGCGCGCCGGTTCTTCGCCGGGCAAGCCGTGCCTGCTGGGGTCACGGGGCCAGTAGCCGTCGCAGCAGAGGCCGGGCCAGCCCCCTTCGCAACCGGAGAAAGGGATGAGTTCCTTTTGGACATGCGAACATGCCTCCGTTCCTCTGACCTCACGGAATCCTTCCTAGGGCCTGGCGGATGGCTGCTGTGGCCTCCAGGGCGGCCCGACGGGCGGAGGCGGCGAAGCCAGCACCGTCCGGACCGGCCTTTTCGTCCTTCTCATACGCGAAGATCACGCCGCGGGAGGAATTCACCACTGCCCCCAGCCCATCCGGGGCGAAGCCGGCGGCCACTTGGCTGGGTGCAGCGCCCTGGGCCCCCAGGCCCGGCATGAGAAACCAGGTATGGGGCAGCAATGCCCGCAGCCGGGCAGCCTCCTCGGGGTAGGTCGCGCCCACCACAGCCCCCACGTGGCTGTAGCCGCAGGCGCCTAGGTTGCCAGCTCCCCACCGCTCCACCGCCAATCCCACCCGTTCGCAGAGGGAGAGCGGCAGGGAAAGCGGCGTTGCAGCATACTCGCCATCCGCCGGAGCACGCGGGTCCGGCGGCGCGTTGCGCTCGCTCCCCCTCTCGCCCCGGGCGTCCGGCATCCCCCTCAGATCCTGGAATTCCCGGGCGCCGGGGTTGGAGGTCCGCACCAAAACAAACAACCCCCGCCCGCTGCGGGCGGCCTCGGCAATCAGAGGAGCCATGCTGTCGGATCCGAGGTACGGCTGCACCGTGAGGGCATCCGCCGCAAAAGCCTGCAGCCGGATGGGACTTCCCGCGACCTCCACGTCCCCGACCCGTAGGTAGGCCTGAGCGTAGGCTTCGGCGGTTTCACCGATGTCTCCGCGCTTGCCATCCGCGATGACCAGAAGCCCGAGACGGCGAGCCTGCAGAATGGTACGCTGCAACGCCGCCATTCCGGCCACGCCCCAGGCCTCGTAATAGGCCAGTTGCACCTTCACCGCCGGCACAATGTCCGCCACGGCGGCGAGGATCTGCCGGTTGAACTCCCAAATGGCTGCCGCCACCGCCCGGGCCGTGTGGCCGTAACGGCGCAGAGCCGGGTCCAGCACTGCGGTCGGCAATCTGCGCGCCTGCGGGTCCAGCCCCACCACCAGGGCGCTGTCCGTCCGGCGCACGGCCGCAGCCAACCGGTCGGCGAAGTGAAACGGCTTCCGCCTCGCCTGGGTGGTGCGGCCTTCTTGCTGTGCCAAGAGGTGGCCTCCCCTCGTCTGGTTCTGCTCGCATGGGCCGCTGATTCCGCTCGCACAGGCTGCTTCCGCCCGGACGGGCCGCAGCCAGGGTCCCCGCGCCCGGCCCCCGCTAGAGGCGGCGAGCCCGGCCGCTACGGCCTCTCCGTCCGGTATACCACACGCCCGCCCACCAGCGTAGCGACAATCTGCCCCCGTAGCTCCCATCCGTCAAAAGGCGTATTGCGCGAGCGCGAGCGGAATCGCGCCGCATCCACCCGCACGGTGGCTTCCGGATCAAAGAGGGTGATGTCCGCCGGATCGCCCGCCGCCAGCCTGCCACCGGGGACTCCGAGAATGCGGGCGGGGCCCGTGGACAGGCGATCCACCAACTGCAGCAGCGTCAGGCGCGGCGTCTCACCGCTCCCTGCCCCTTCGGCCCCTTCCCCCCTTTTGCCGCCTGCGCCCCTGCCATCCACACCCGTTCCATCTGCGCTCTTTCCACTCCCGCCCCGCACCAGGCGCGTGTAAGCCACGGCAAAAGCGGTCTCCAGGCCCACCATGCCGAAGGGAGCCACGTCAAACTCACGCTCTTTCTCCTCCTGGGTGTGGGGCGCATGATCGGTGGCGATGGCGCCGATGGTGCCGTCCGCCAAACCCGCCACCAGGGCTTCCGCGTCCTGCCCCGTGCGCAGAGGCGGGTTGACTTTCACCCGGGCGTCGTAGGTCCGGATGGCTTCGTCGGTGAGGGTGATGTGATGCGGCGTGGCCTCGGCGGTCACCGCCAGTCCCCGGCCGCGGGCCTGCCGCACCATCTCCACGCTGCGGGCGCTGCTCAGATGGCAGAAGTGCACGCGGGCGCCGGTCTTCGCCGCCAGGAGCAGATCCCTGGCCACCAGAACCTCCTCGGCCACGGCGGGCATGCCCTTCAGCCCTGCCAGGGTGGCGGACCGCCCCTCGTTGACCACGCCTTCGGCCGTCAGGTTCGTATCCTCTTCGTGCAACAGCAGCGGCAGTCCCACCGCCAGGCTATACTCCATGGCCAAGCGCATCAAGCGGGCATTCATCACCGGGCTGCCGTCGTCGCTGAAGGCGCGGGCCCCAGCTTCGGCCAACTCGCCCAAGGGCGCCAGCTCGCGCCCTTCCCGCCCCTTGCTGATGCATCCCACCGGATAGACGCGGGCCAGCCCCAGTTCGTCACCGCGGCGCCGGACAAATTCCACCACAGCGGCGGAGTCCGCCGGAGGCTGGGTATTGGGCATGGCAGTCACGGCGGTGAAGCCTCCGGCCACTGCCGCCTGCACCCCCGATTCGATGGTCTCTTCATCTTCACGCCCTGGTTCCCGCAGGTGGGTATGCAAGTCGATGAATCCCGGCGCCACGCACAGGCCTGTGGCGTCCAGGGTCTCCACGGGGCTTTCTGCTCCCAGTTCGTTGCGTACCCCCGGCCCCACAGCCACGATGCGTCCCTGAGCGCGGTTGATCAGCACATCGGCCAGGAAATCCCGCCCCTGCGCAGGGTCCAGGACGCGGCCGCCCTTGATCAAAAGCCACATCTTCAGGATGCCCCCCCATGCCCGGTGCCGTCCGGCCGGGCAACCTTTTGCCGCCCAGCAGTCTACCTTCGCCAGGATCATCCCCCGCCGGCGCTGCTCGGGGATCCGTCGGCCGAGTCGGCGGACAGGCTCCCGTCCTCCCGTCAGGCCGCCACGGTCCCCGACAGCAGATACAGCACGGCCATGCGCACGGCCACCCCATTGCGCACCTGGCGCGTGATCCAGGAGTGGCTGCTGGCGGCCACGTCCTGGCTGATCTCCACGCCCAAATTGGCAGGCCCCGGATGCAGGACCAGCACGTCCGGCTTGGCCCAGGCCAGCTTCTCCCGGTCGATCCCCCAGCGCCGGCTGTATTCCTGAATGGAGGGAAACAGCCCCTTCTGCTGCCTTTCCAGCTGGATGCGCAGCACGTTGATCACGTCCGCATCGGCCAGGGCTTGCCGCAGGTCATACCCCACCCGCACGCCCAGGCTCTCGATTTCTTCCGGGATGAGCGTGGGCGGCCCCACCACCGTCACCTCGGCTCCCAGGCGCGTGAGGCCGTAAATGT
>JADBKO010000076.1 GCA_014896355.1 Bacillota bacterium | reverse complement strand
CCGTCCCGGGGCGGCCTGGCCGGAGCAGCCGCGGGCGGAGGCGGCGCCCAGCCTCCGGCTGGCCTGCCAGTTTGTTCCCGAAGGGGATGTGGCCCTCTCCTGGGAGGAGGGGGGCCTGCGGGGAGGGTCCGGCGCCGGGCCTGCGGCCGCCGCGGCGGCAAACAACGGCGCGCAGATTCTGTCCGGCAGCGTCGAGCGGACGGTGCCCATCCAACCGGCGGTGCACAAAGTGTTTGTGGCCCTGCCGCCGCCCTGCCTGGAGGACCAGCGAAGTGATCTGGACCGCCTGCTGGCCTCCCTGGCGGAGGCCACGGCTGCGGACAGCGGCGCGGGTCTGGACCGGGCGGACGGTCCCATGCACGCCTGGATCCCCAGGGATCATGGTGGCGCGCAGGCGCCCTTGGAGGCCGACCCGTCGCTGTTGCCGTTCCTCCCCGCCGTGCTGCGCCGGGAAGGCTATCGGGTGACTGCGGTGCTGCGGGGCCGGCGCCTGATGGCGGTGGAGCCGGGCGACACCCGGCAGTTCCAGTATGGTATGGCCTTCGATATCGGCACCACCACCGTGGTGGGATACCTCATGGACCTGCGCTCTGGCCGCCAGCTGGCCGTGGCCTCCCGCTACAATCCCCAGGCGGTCCACGGCGCCGACGTGGTGAGCCGCCTCACCTTTGCAGACCAGCAGGGCACAGGCCGCGGAACGCGCCAGCTCCAGCAGGAGATTCTGCAGGCCCTGGCCGGGCTGACCCGGCAGTGCCTGGCCGAGGCGCATGTGAACGGCCGTTATCTTTACGAATATACCGTGGCCGGCAACACCTGCATGCATCATCTGGCGTTGGGCATCCACCCGGCATCCCTGGCCACGTCCCCCTACGTGCCGGCCGTCACCGGCCCCGTGGAGGTGCCCGCGGCCAGCCTGGGCCTGCCGGGTTCCCCGGGCGCAGTGGCCTGGTTTTTCCCGAATGTCGCCGTCTTCGTGGGCGGGGATACGGTGGCCGTGGGCTTGGCTGCCAACCTGCTGGCCGAAACCCGGCCCACCCTGGCCATCGACGTGGGGACCAACGGGGAAATGGTGCTCACCGACGGCCACCGGCTGGTGGCCTGTTCCACGGCGGCAGGGCCGGCCTTCGAGGGCGCGGCCATCACGTTCGGTATGCGGGCGGAGACCGGCGCCATCGACCGCGTGTGGCTGGGGCCAGACGACGACCTGCGCTATCACGTGTTGGGTGGCGGCGAACCCCGCGGCATCTGCGGCTCCGGCATGGTGGATCTGGTGGCCGTGCTCCTGGACGCTGGGGTGATCTCCGCTTCCGGGCGCTTCGTGCCCCCACCGGAGGATGCTGACAAGAACCACAAAGGCGCTGCAGGGGCAGGATCCGCGCCACGGCCTGGCGTTGCAGGCGCTGTGCCACCCCCGGCACCGCTTTTGCGACGCCTGCGAACCGTGGAAGGTCAGACCGTGGTCCTGTTGTCGCCAGACGGCAGCGTGTATTTCTCCCAGCAGGACGTCCGGCAGTTGCAGCTGGCCAAGGGCGCCATCCAAGCGGGGTACAGCATTTTGGCCAAGGAGTTGGGCATGGACCTGCTGCAGCTGGACCAGGTGGTGCTGGCTGGAGCTTTTGGAAACTACCTCTCCCCCAGTGCAGCCCGGCGCATCGGGCTTTTGCCCCCGCTGCCGCTGGATAAGATCGTGCCCATCGGCAACGGTGCGGGAGCCGGGGCGCAGATGGCCCTGCTATCCCAGGCAGAGCGCAGCCGCGCCGAGGAGTTCCGCCGCCGCACGGAGTACGTGGAGCTATCGGCGCGCAGCGATTTCTTCAGCATCTTCTCAGAATGCCTGGCCTTCCCGGAGTGCTCAACTGTGTCCTCTCGCTTGCCGGCATCCAGGCGCCCGACTGGTCGGTCGGGCGGTGTCCAGGTTCAGAAGGGTGGCCCGGTTTCCTGCCATGATGGCCTCCGGATGAAGAACTAAACCGATGTATGGACTGAATCATCTTCTTCCGCGCGGGGCCGGGAAAGCGTGCCGGCCCAACAGGCCCAATCTGTTCCAGGCAGGGACCGCCCCGGGGGGCGTTGAAAAGCCAGCGCAGAGCCGGCGCTTGAAGGAGCCACCCACCCTGCGCTGTGTTCCCAGCCGTCAAGCAGCCGACGTCCCTGTGGCCGGGCCTACCGCCGGGCTGCGGCGTAGTGGGCTTTCATGTCCTCCGGGCCCAGGAGTTGAACTTCCCCGATCCGGCCGGCCGTGCCGAAGGCGCGCATGCGGTCGGCGATGATCTCGGCGATGGCCTCGCGGGCCGCGCCGCAGTAGTCGCGCTGGTCGAACTTCTCGGGGTGTTCCGCCAGGAAACGCCGCGTGGCCGCCGTAGCCGCCAGGCGGATGTCCGTGTCCACATTGATCTTGTTGATGCCGGCGCGAATCATCTTTTGCAACACGTCCACCGGCACGCCCATGGTCTGTTCCAGTTTGCCGCCGTACTTGTTGATTTCGGCCACCAGTTCCGCCGGTACACTGGAGGAACCGTGCGATACCAGGAACGTATCCGGCAACAGCTGGCGGCAGCGCTGGATGACCTCAAAGCTGATCTTGGGCTCACCCTTGAATTTATAGGCCCCGTGCGATGTGCCGATGGAGATGGCCAACGAGTCCACACCCGTCCTCTCCACAAACTCCACCGCCTGGTCCGGATCAGTCAGACGGGTCCTGCCGGACCCTACGCCATCCTCGATACCGCCCAGGGTTCCCAGTTCGCCCTCTACAGACACCCCGCGCTCGTGGGCATATTCCACCACTTCGCGGGTGACGCGCACGTTGTATTCGAAATCCGACGGGGTCTTGCCATCCTCCATGAGAGAACCGTCGATCATCACCGAGGTGAATCCCAGGCCAATGGCGCGCTGGACGGTCTCCAGGCTGTTACCGTGGTCCAGATGCATGGCGATGGGGATCTCCGGGTTCAGCTCCACGCCGGCCAGGATGATGTTGCGAAGATATTTATCTTCCGCATATTTGAGGGCACCGCGGCTGACCTGCACGATGACCGGCGAATGGGTCTCCTTCGCCGCCCGCAGGATCCCCTGCATCTGTTCCATGTTGTTCACGTTATAAGCACCGACGGCAAAGGGATTGCCGGCTTTGAAGGCCGCCAGGCTGGCCTCAAGAATGGCCCGGGACGTCACAAGTGGCATGAGTCTTTCCTCCCGTCTGTTCGTTCAGCCCTGTGATCCAAGCGATCCTTAATCTTCCACACCGGCCCCCCAGATCCTGCCTGAAATCCCGGCCAATCCCCCGGTGCTCAGCCCTCGATCCGGACCGAGCTATAGACGTTCTTGACACCCGGCGCACCGCGGGCAAGGCGCAGAGCAGCTTCCACCGCTCCCTGGCTACGGGCGCGTCCCACCAGCTGCACGGTGCCGTTGCGTACCTCGGCGCCGATGCCTGCCAGGCCCGCCTCTGCCAGCCGGCGGGTGAGCCGGTCCTCGACCTGTCTTGCCACCCGTAGGGTGCCAGGATGAATGCCGGATCATGCAAGGAAGCCCTGAAGCCGCAGCTGCCAGTCCTGCGGTCCGGGCAGGGCCGCGGCTTGTTTACAGGAAATGTGTACCCTTACCGTTTCTCCCGCCCCATCAATGCGGATGCTGAGAAGAGGCACTGGCCAAGAGGATAGAGCATGGACGAAAGCAGAGGAGGGAGGAAGCGTCTAAGTACTCACGGCCGGCTCGAAAAGGCTGTACCGACCGCCGCCACCAGGGTGCCAACCGCCAAGAGCGGCATGGACAGGTGGCCGATCCAAGCCAGCAGGCCCAGCGCGGAAAGTACAGCTGACCGTCCCACGTCCATGGCAATAATGAAGCTCTTCCGGCTGGTGCGGTCTACGTGCACCCCGGCCAGGGGACTGAACGCAATGAAGGGAATCCATGCCAGACCCGCGGTGAGCCCAGTCTGAGCGCCTAGCGCTGCAGCCCCTGGCTTTGTATACGGTGGCGAATACCGGGCTGACAAATGGATCTATACCGAAGGAATGGCGCAACGAACCTGGCCAGGAAACCGCGTGACGAAACCAAACCAGGAAACCGCGTCAAGAAGGGAGGAAGCGGCGGCCCATGGTTCGGCACGGGAGGGGAATCACCCCGGGCCCGTCCCAGGTCATGGGCTGCTGCGCTGCGTTTGATCCTTGAGAAGGACCCTACCTCTGGTTTTCAATCCCTGCCCTCCCAGGGTGGACGGCCAGCATTGCTGGAGGTGCGCAATCTGGTCAAGCGCTTCGGCGCAGTTCAGGCCCTGAAAGGGATCAGCTTCTGCCTGTATCCCGGCGAAATCGTGGCGCTGCTGGGTCCCAACGGCGCAGGCAAGACCACCACCATCCGCTGCATCATGGGCCTGAACCGCCCCACCGCCGGCACCGTCCTCGTGGAGGGGCGCCCGCACACGGACCCTGCGGTTCGCATGAAAGTGGGCTTGGTGCCGGAAATCCCTACGGTCTACGGCCTTCTCACGGTATGGGAACACCTGCGCTTTGTGGCCCTGGCGTACCGGCTGCGGGAGTGGGAAGCCCGTGCCCAGCGGCTGCTCCAGGAACTGGACCTGTGGGAGAAGCGGAATTCCCTGGGCAACGCCCTTTCCAAAGGGATGAAGCAAAAGGTGCTTCTGAGCATGGTCCTGCTGCATGAGCCAGACGTGGTGCTGATGGATGAGCCCCTGACGGGCCTGGACCCCCAGGCGCAGCGGGAATTCAAGCAGTACGTGCTGGACCTGCGCGCCGGCGGACACGCAATCCTCATGAGCACTCACATGCTGGACACGGTGGAACGCCTTTGCGACCGGGCGCTGGTGCTGAAGCAGGGTACACTGCTGGCGGAGGGTAGCCTGGACAGTCTGCGGGCGCGTTTTCACCTTCCCTCCAGCACTCCGTTGGAGGATATCTTCCTGGAGGCCACCCGCGCGGAGGCCACCGGCGCGGAAGCCACCAGCGCGGAAGCCACCGGCGTGGAAGCCACCAGCGCGGAGGAGCCCGTTCCTGGGCCGGCGCCGACCCAGGCCGAGCAACCGCCGCAGGAGCCGGGTGGCCGGAAGGAGGGGCGCTGATGCGGTTACAGGCGCAGACATCCATCCCCGAGAGCGGTTTTGGGCGTAGCGGGTTGGCAGTGCCGTTTTGGTTGGAGATGTGGCAACTGCGCAACCGCATCCGCTTGACTTTACGCCGGCCAGGCCTGCTGGTGTTCTACGGCCTGATCGTCCTGGGTATCGCCTATTTCCTCTTTGGGTCCGGGGGGCACCGCGCCCTGGCGTCAAGCCTCACTCCTGCCCAGTGGGCGCATGCCATGGCGTTCCCGTTGGGTCTCATGGGCGTGACCCTGACCCTCTCCAACCTCTTTCGAGGCCTGAAGGAGTGCCCGCTCCAGGTGCAGGAAGCAGATCCCTACCTGCTGTATCCCACACCTGTGGCTCCCCGCACGGTGTTGGCTTATCACATTCTACGCAACCTAACGGTTTCTTTTCTTTTCACACTTCCCGCCGCTCTGTTCGTGTTTGGTTTGCTGACCAATCTGGGCGGCGAAGCCCTGGCCCGCTCCGGGACACTGGTCTGGTCCATACTGGGCTTTTTGGGGGCCTTGTGGTTCATCTCGGCCTGGAGCATGCTGGCAGGAACAGTGATCTGGGTGGCCCTCCGCGGCCGGGGCCATACGGAACAGGCCGACCGCTGGGCCCGTGGCCTCCGGGCGGTGCTGACGGCCGTGCTGGTGGGGGCCCTGGCCTGGCTGGCAGAGCCCATCTTGGCCGTCCTGGGAAAAGGAGGCGCTGCCTCAGGAGCCGCCGCCGGTTCGCACGGGTCCATGCTGGCTTTGCTCTCGCAAGGCCTGGGGGCCGCAGTGCAACGGTCCCAGAGCATCCTGGGCTTTCCGGCCCTGTCCTGGCTGGCTGACCTGCTGCAGGCTACCGTCGGTCCGGGGCTGCCCGTCTGGGGCGCGGCCGGTGCCGGCTGGCTGCCGGCGCTGGCGGGAAGCCTGGGCCTGACTGCGCTGCTGGTGCTGGTGGCGCTGGCCCTGGGGCGGGATTTCTACGAGCCCGCGGCCGCTTCGGCAGCCAAGGTTTCTGCCGTGATGCGGACCGTACGCAATGATTTCGCGATGGATGCCACTGGCGCCTTGGCCGCCATACAAGGCCGCCGCATCCGGCGGGTGCAGATTCCCACCCTGGGCAACGGCCCCTGGGCTTTATTGTGGGCCCAGCTGCTCCGTTATGTGCGCCTGGAAATCGCCGTCCTTCCACTGTACTTCCTGGTCCTGGTGCTGCCCCTGGGCGGAGGAGCGGGCCTTTTGATCCGGGAACACGTCCTGCCCGGATGGAGCGCCGTGGTCCTGCCCCTGCTCCTGGCCGGCGCGGGGTCCGGCAGCTACTTCACCGAGGAATTACAGCGGCCCCAGCTGTTCACCGTGCCTGGGCCGGCTTGGCAGCGGCTGCTGGCCACGAATATCACAGGCGTTCTGGATATGGCAGTGACGGGTTCGCTCATGCTTGGGCTGGCAGGAGCCGTAGGCAACGTAAACATCGCCCTCATCTTGCTCATGTGGGCCTGGCTCCTGGCGAGCATCGCCCTGGCGCAAACTGCCGGCGTACTGGTCACGGAGCTGCTCCCCGTATGGGTCGGTCAAACCACCCAGCAACTGGCACGCATGGCCGCGGCGGCAGGAGCCCTGGGTGCCGTGGCGGTCTTGGTAGCCATGCTGGTCCTGCGCCTAGGATGGCCCTTGGCGGGGGCCATGGGCGCCGGTGCCGGCGCCGGCCTGGCTTTGACCGTGCTGTTGGGATCCGCAGCCACCGGGCTGTTCGGCAGGCTAGAGATGCAATAGAGCCTCGGCGCTGATTCCCGGGCCGGCTTATCCTTCCCGGCCGAAAGGACTGGGTGGCCCAGCCTGTGCCGAAGCACCTAGGACCGCCCCTCGGGAGCCAGGCATAGATTAAGGCAAGACTTTCCCTTGGCAATGCAACGTTCAAGGGCATGGAACGATGCTGGGAGGGGTTCGAGCATGGACATTCACCCTGACAGTGCGGCCCGCGCAGGCCAGGCGCCGGCGGAGTGGTCCATTCCCCGCTGGGAGGTGGAGCGGACCCGGACCGGTTGGGGCCCCATGAACATCCATCCTTGGTATGCCGCAGCCCTGCCGCTGGCCAACGATGCTGCTTTGATTGTGGCCCGGGGGCCGCTTTCCCGTTGCCGCGGACAGGCCTCAGCCCTACCGGCGAACGAGGCCGCGCCCGGCCGGGATCTGGTCCGCGAGGCCATGCGTCAGGCTGCCAGCGGCATGGCCGGGTACTT
>JADBKO010000075.1 GCA_014896355.1 Bacillota bacterium | reverse complement strand
GGCTGCTGTCCGCTAGGCCGCTTGCTTTTCTGGCTTTCTCCGGGCAACCTCTTGAGCGATGGCCCAGATGAATCCCATCCATGAAGAGCCCCCGCCCCTGACGACGGACTGCGGACCATGTCAACGGACTGCGGACCACGTGTCAACTCACGTAAAAACCTTACCCAAGGGGGATGGCTCACTCACCTAAGGACCTAACCCAAGGGGGAGGCAGCCATGGCTGCCTCGGCGGCGGGCCCTGGGCCAGGAGCCGTTCCAGCTCGCGGTGCAGGGCCAGAGGGTTCAGGGTGTGGCGCTGGTGCTGCAGCCGCCACCTTGTGGGGGCATCGGCGGCGTTCAGAGCCAGCAGGCGTTGTACCGGGGTCATGGCTTGGTCATAGCGCTTTCTCACGTGGCTGCCCTCCCGTTGCTTGAAAACCACCTTGCGCATGGGCAGGAATAGGTTGGCGTAGAGGTCCAGCGTGGCGTAGACCTGATTCAGCCATTCCACGTCCTGCGGCGTTTGGTAACGGCTGTAGCCCACGATCTCCCGCACAAACTGGCGGTTCTTCTGCTCCACGTGCGGGTTGTCGTTCTTCTGATAGGGGCGGCTGCGGAAGAACCGGAGATGATGGTCTTTGGCAAAGCGAATCAGATAGGCATTGAGGAACTCGGAGCCGCTGTCGCTATGTAAGGCCCAGACCGCAAAGGGGAACTCTGCCAGGATACGCTCCAGCTCCCGGAGCACCCCGAGCTGTCCACGCCCCAAGACGGCACGGCGACGGCTGTAGCCGCTCACCACGTCCGTGACGGTGAGGGTGTAGGCATATTGGCCTGAAGCATCCCCGCCGTTGTGTTCGACCAGGTCGAGCTCCAGGGACCCGACGCGGCTCTCGTCCCAATCATAGCGCCCCACGGGCACTTCCGAGCGCAGACGGGCACCCGGCCTTTGGTGGGGCAGGGCCCGACGGCTTTTCGGGGAAGGCATACGCGCCAGCCGCCGGGCCAGGGTGGCACGGCGGATCTGGCTCAACTGCGTCCGGATAAGGGGGGTCAAAGTGAGCTCTCCGTGGGCGGCCAGGAGCTTTGCAGTGTCCAGCAGGACGGGCTGAAGCCGCTCTGCACAAGGATCATCCAAGGCTTCCCAAACGGTCTGGATCACGGGCAAGGCCTCCAAATACCGGAGGGGCCGCTGCCTCCGGGACCGGGTCGCTGGCGGCGCCAGCTCGTGGCTGCTACCCAGCACCTGAATGGCGTATTTCCGGTGGTACTGAAGGGTGTCGACCACTTCGTCGATGATCCGGGCTTTCGCACTGCGCTGGTGCGCAGCAGCGTACCGTTCGCGCATGGTACGCAGGTACTCACGACGGCTTCTGAGTGACATTCGCATGACCATCCCTTCGGTAAGATTTCGTCGTGAGTGAGCCGGATCCCCTTCGGTAAGATTCTACGTGAGTGATTGCGGACCATTGACAGCGGGTCCCCGCGATGGTAGAATCACTTTAAATCGCGGCGCCGGAGCCTTGCGGAGGCGCCGTAGGCAAGAGGCCCCAGGCAGGGTCGCCAAAAGAATAGAGTGGCGCTCTTATCGAGAGAGGTGGAGGGACTGGCCCGATGAAGCCCGGCAACAGCCAGCGCGCTGCTGGAAATGTGCCAATTCCTGCAGGAGTTTCTCCTGAGAGATGAGAGAGCCCAGGCAACGAATGAGTTTTGCTCGGGCCCCTTCTCCCACGGAGAAGGGGTTTTTTGTATTACCGCGGGAATGTGCACTGAAGGTTGTTCCGGCACACGGACGGACGTGGATTCCCTGTCTGCCGTGCGCGCGAGGTGACAGAAGATGGCTATGCTGCGCGAGTATTCGCAGGCCGCCCAGGCCGTGCAAGGGCCGGTACCGGGGGCAAGAGGGTCCAGAGATACGGGGCTCAAGCTCGAGGGTGCCGAGCCCATCGTCCGCATGGAGAACATCCGCAAGACGTTCCATCAGGGCGGGCGCGAAGTGGTGGCCCTGGACGGCATCAATCTGGAAGTCAAGCGGGGCGAGATCTTCGGCATCATCGGGCTCAGTGGCGCCGGGAAAAGCACGCTGGTGCGTTGCGTGAATCTCCTGGAGAGGCCCGATAGCGGCACGGTGTGGGTGGATGGGCTGGAGGTCAGCAATCTGACCGAGCAAGAACTGCGCCGCCAGCGCCGGAAAATCGGCATGATCTTCCAGCACTTCAACCTTCTGGCGTCGCGTACGGCTTTGGCCAACGTGGCTTTTCCTTTGGAAATTGCCGGCGTACCCAGGAAGCAGCGTGAGGAGCGGGCACGGCAGCTGCTGGAATTGGTGGGGCTGGGAGGCCGGGAGCGGAGTTATCCCTCCCAGCTGAGCGGAGGTCAGAAGCAACGGGTGGGCATCGCCCGGGCCCTGGCCAGCGAACCCAAGCTGTTGCTTTGTGACGAGCCCACGTCTGCTCTGGATCCCCAGACCACCCGTTCCATTTTGCGCCTTTTGGCGGAGATCAATCAACGCCTGGGCCTGACCATCTTGCTCATCACCCACGAGATGGCCGTGATCAAGGAGATTTGTGACCGGGTGGCGGTCATTGAAAACGGGCGCATCCTTGAATCGGGCAGTGTGTTGGAAGTGTTCACCCAGCCGCAGGCTGCCACCACCCAGGCGTTCGTCAGCTCCGCCACCAGCGCCGAGATTCCGCCCGATATACTGGAACGCCCAGCCAACGGCCACGGGGCCCAGGTTCTGGTCCGGGTGACCTTTCTGGGCCGAGACGCAGGAGAGCCGCACCTTTCCCGGATGGTACGGCGTTTCGATGTGGATGCCAACATCCTGTATGGCCAGATTGACCACATCGGTCGCACTCCGTACGGTACGTTGGTCGTGGAGGTCACAGGGTCCCAGGATGCCGTGGAGGCGGCTCTGGGCCATTTGGCCCAAGGCGGGCTGCAGGTCGAGGTGTTGCGTCGTGTGGAACGAAATGACGTTGCAACTGCTGGCTAGCGCTTTTTGGGAGACCCTTTACATGGTAGGGGTATCCCTTGTACTGTCCCTGGCCGCTGGCCTTCCCCTGGGCGTCTTGCTGGTGATCACTGCACCCGGGCATCTGTGGCCCCACGCCCGCCTGAACCAGGTGCTGGGGGCGATCGTCAATGCCACCCGTTCGGTGCCGTTCATCATCCTGATGATCGCGATCATCCCGTTCACGCGTCTGATGGTCGGAACGTCCATCGGCACTTCTGCGGCCATGGTACCCCTGACGGTGGCGGCTGTGCCCTTTGTGGCGCGGCTCGTGGAGACATCCCTTAAGGAGGTCGACTACGGCGTGATCGAGGCTGCCCAGGCCATGGGCGCCTCGCCGCTGCAGATCATCTATAAGGTGCTGCTGCCGGAGGCCCTGCCTTCGCTGATCTCAGGCAGCACCATCACCGCCATCAGCCTGGTGGGATATTCCGCCATGGCGGGCGCAGTGGGAGGGGGTGGTTTGGGCGATCTGGCCGTGCGCTACGGATACGAGCGTTTTCGCACGGACATCATGGTCTCCACTGTTGTGGTCTTGATCGCATTCGTCCAGGCTTTGCAGTGGGTGGGGGACTGGCTGGCGTCCCGGACGGATCATCGCCAGTCATGACGTCCCGGCAGGCCTCGGTACGCCCGATGGCGCCTTGGCCGCCGCAGTCCAGGCTGGGCTCGGACAGGGAACTTAAGCAAGCAGGGCCCCGGCCCGAGAGCAGGTCCGGACCTGCGCCCGTGTGCCGCCCAGGTATACCTGGCAATCCGAGTAAACCGATCAACGTACAGAGAAAAGAGCGAAGGAGAGGCTGAAGCAATGAAAGCAAAGGTTCACGGGATTATTCTGGCGGTGGCCATCGCCGCCATTGTTCTGGCCGTTCTCACCGCCGCCTTCGGTGCCGGGCCCGCCGGCGCAGTGCAGGCGGCTGCGGCGCCAGTGGTTTTGAAGGTAGGCGCCACCCCGGTGCCGCATGCGGAAATCCTGAACTTCATCAAGCCCGTGCTGGCCAAGGAAGGCATAGAACTCAAAGTCATCGAGTTCCAGGATTATGTACAACCCAATCTGGCGCTGGCGTCGGGGGATCTGGACGCCAACTTTTTCCAGCACATCCCGTACCTGGAGCAGTTCTGTAAGGACCACAATCTGGATCTGACCTACATCGCGAAGGTCCATATCGAGCCCATGGGGGCTTATTCCCGCAAGGTCAAGTCCTTGAAGAGCCTGCGGACCGGCGCCCTGGTGGCCATTCCCAGTGATCCCACCAACGCCGGGCGGGCGCTCCTGCTGCTGCAAAGCGGGGGCCTGATCAAGCTCCGGGCCGGTGCCGGCCTGCAAGCCACGCCTTTTGACATTGCCAGCAACCCCAAGAAGCTCCAGTTCAAAGAGCTGGAGGCCGCCCAGTTGCCCCGGGTTCTGCAGGACGTGGATTTGGCTGTCATCAACACCAACTATGCGCTGCAGGCAGGCCTGAATCCCACGCGGGACGCGCTGATCATCGAAAAGTCGGATTCGCCCTACGTGAACGTGCTGGCAGTCCGCAAAGCGGACAAGGATAATCCGGCCCTGCTGAAGCTGGCCAAGGCCCTGACCAGCCCGGCGGTCAAGAAGTTCATCGAGGAGAAGTATAAAGGACAGATCGTGGCGGCGTTTTGAGACCGGTAGACCGGGAACCGGCGACCGGGGCGTGCGGCTCCGGGCCGGTTCAGACGGTCCCGGGGACCCGGACGGGGAGGGAGCACGGGTCCCTTCCCGCTGGGGTCGATGCTCTTGACCGCCATCTGGCGGCTATGCTACCCTTACGGCAGTAAAGCATCACGGGGGGCAAAGCACGCGCCAGCCGCGTCCACGCGAGGCATGTGCAGCCGGCGTCCGCCGTGGCTGGTGCCTGCGGGGCGACAGGGCGGGAGGCAGCTTTCCAGGAGGAGGCCGCTGACCGATGGGTGTTCCGCAATCTCCGCGTCCCGATCCCCGGCCGCTTGCATTGGGAAACGTGCCGGCGACCCGGGCCGGCAGGGAGTCCGAAGATGCCCGCCAGGGGCGCCCCGGCTCCGGAAGCCCGCCGGTGACCTATACGGAGTATGCGGCTCTGGATGACGCACGGCGCTACCAGGTTTTCTCCGGCCTGCTCGTTGCCGAGCCTGCCCCCAGCCCCGGGCATCAGAGAGTGGTGGGGAATCTGCTCAGGATTCTCACGGACCATATAGAGAAAGCAGGGGTGGGCGGAGTGCTCCTCCTCTCGCCCGTGGACGTGGTCCTGGATGCCGATGGCCCGCAGATTGAGATTCTTCAGCCGGATCTCTTGTGGATCCGTGCCGAGCGTGCTGCCATTGTGCAGGAAACAGCCGTTTTCGGGGCGCCGGACCTGGCGGTGGAGGTCCTCTCCCCTTCCAGCGCCTGGCGGGACCGGCAGGAAAAAGTCCGGCGCTACCGGGAGTTCGGAGTCCCCCATATATGGCTGGTGGACCCGCGTAGCCGTGTGTTCGAAGAGCTGCCGCCTGCAGAGCCCGGGGGCTCGCCCCTTGTGCACCATGGCCGGGAGGTGTTCCGGCCGCGCTGCTTTCCGCAGCTTTCTCTCGAACCTGCTGCGGTCTGGCCTGGCGAGAGTGGTTGCACAACCTCCCGTGCGGGTGTATAATATTCAGGTGCAAGGCAGAAG
>JADBKO010000074.1 GCA_014896355.1 Bacillota bacterium | reverse complement strand
GGCACAGGCTCAGCCGGAACTGCAGAGCCGGCCGGTTCCGGAACGGGGGCTGGCGGGCCCGGCGCTGCGCAGGCCTCTCATCATCTATGTGCATGGTGGTGGTTGGCAGCATGGCGACAAATCCGACTGGACCAGGATGGTGGGCATCCGCGAACTGATGGCCCGCGGATTCGTGGTGGCCACCGTGGATTACCGCCTGGCTCCGCAGTACAGGTTCCCCGCCCAGATTGAGGACGTGCGGGAGGCCATCCGCTATCTGTGCGCCAACGCAGCCCGCTACGGCATCGACCCGCAACGCGTAGGCCTCATGGGTGACAGCGCCGGCGGCCACCTGGTGGCCCTGCTGGGCCTCACGCAGGGGAATGAGGCCTTCGGGAGCCCCGGGGCCTCCGCGCCCTCCGGAGCCGCCCGGGTCCCCGGGTCCCTCGGGTCCTCCGGGCCTGTTGGGCCGGCCGGGTCTGTTCGGTCCGCTGGGTCGGTTCGGTCCGCCGGAGCCGCCGGGACCCCGCTGCAATCTGTCATCCCCTCCGCCCGCATCCGGGCGGTGGTGGATCTCTTCGGACCTACGGACCTGACCGCGGCGTTGAGCCCTCATGAGTTCCAGGGCTGGGCCAGAGCGCAGATTTTCAGCGCCTTCGGTGTTTCGCCCACCCAGCCGGACGCGGCACGCCTGCTGCGGGCCGGGAGCCCGCTGACCTATGTCCGCAAGGATGCTCCGGCGTTCTTGATTATCCACGGCGAGCGGGACGGGATCGTTCCACTCCACCAATCTGTAGAGTTCTACGACCGTCTCAAGGCTGCCGGCGCGCGCGCCGTGTTTGTGCCGGTGCGCAACGCCGGGCACGAGCTCAAGCCCGACGGCGGCTCCATCCGCCCCAGCCGTGCCGAGTTGGGGCGGATGATCGTGGACTTCTTCGTCCAGGAGCTGGCAGAAAAGTCGTAGAGAGCTGGCGCGGAGCGTCAGGTGGACTGCGCTGCCGGAGGCGCCGTGCCATGCGGGGGCAGCTTTCTGCGCGCTGCACCGCATGGCCGGTGGAAGCGGGGGAACCCGGGGAAATGATCCTTGACCGCCTGCGACGGTCGCGGTACATTTTCCGTGGGTCCGTTTCATCCGCGCGCCGACCTAAAAAAATAGAAACCATGGTTTATCCGGTGCCGGTTCGTGTCGGGAAGGGGGCGCGCCCATGAAAAACAGTAATATTCCGGTGCTGTCGGTTCGCCTCAGTGGTCCGGGGGTGAGGAGGGGCCGGATCACCCTTCGGCAGCTGGTTGCGTTTGCGGACGCATTTCAGCGGGGAGTCGATCGCACAGCCCGTTTTCAGGTTGGAGAAGGCGGCGGTCGTAAGCCTGGTCCCATGCCGAAGAAGATTCAGGAGGCGACATCCCTGAGCCTTGCCGGACTGCGGGAAGGGAGCGCAGTCCTTGTCATCGAACGCAGCACGGAGCAAATGTCTCTGGGCGGCATGGACTTGGGAGAGGCCGCTCTGGAGCGTTTTTTGGCGGAGCTGGATGCACTTCGGGCCGGCCAGCTGGACCCACCGGATGCCTTCAGCTTCGAGATCCTGCAGTCCTGGAAGGAGCTTGGCGGGGTCTTCAAGACCGGCATCGAAACCGCCGAGTTCGAGCTGAACACGAGGAGAGTGAGCAAAGCTTTTCGGCTGGATCGAGATCTTGCTGAACAGATCACGAGGCGGTTCGAGAGCCCTCTCGCCAATCCCACCGTCATAGAAGGCAGGCTGCTGATGGGGGATTTCAAGGAGGGTGGACCCCGCTGTCGAATTCATCGGCCGGGCGACCAGCCAGTCACCTGCTATTTCGATGAAGGGCTGGCTGACACAGTCTATTCCTTGCTCCGAAGCTATGTTCGGGCTTCCGGCAAGGGGGAGTACGATTCGGAGACCGGCCGTCTCACGAGACTGTACCTTCAAGCCATCGAGCCTCTGGAGGGTGGGTTGCCGGCCGCCAATCCCCTGCCCGTAGTCGGCTGGAACACGTTTTGGCAAGACAAACCGCTGGACCAGATTGCGGGGGAGCAGGGGGTACAACCGCTTCCGTCCTTCGAAGCCGTATTCGGCCAGGGACGGGACCTGTGGGAGACCGACGGCGAGCTGGAGTCATTCGTGGAGGAAATCTACCGGCGGCGGGCTGAAGACGCCGGCTCGGGCGCAACCAGAGGGCATTGACGATGGCAGAAAGCCTCGTCATGGAAAAACGCGTCACCAGGGCCTGCGGCGCAGGGAGTTAGGGACGCGGGCCGCTCGGGTGCTGGGCCATTTCTGCATGCCAGGGCGGCGTAGAGGTGCGGAATGCGATTATTTGCCATAAGCGATTTACACCTGCCTTTTGGGGCAGATAAGACCATGGACATCTTCGGGCCGGAGTGGCAAAATCACGCCCACCGCGTAGCTGCAGCCTGGAAGCGCGTGGTCCGCCCGGAAGATGTGGTCCTGGTCCCAGGGGATCTTTCCTGGGGCATGCGCCTGACGGATGCCCAGCCGGACCTGGATTTTCTGGGCGGCCTGCCGGGGAGCATCGTGCTGGTTCGAGGCAATCACGACTACTGGTGGCAAAGCCTGGCCCGTGTCCGCCAGGCCCTGCCTCCCAACGTATTCGCCTTGCAGAATGATTTCTACCCCTTGCCCGGCGGGCTGGCGGTGTGCGGCACCCGCGGGTGGACGCTACCCGGGGAAGAGGAAGCGGACGAAAGCCGGGACTGCGGGGTGGAAAACGGCGCGGGCGGCTGTGGCGATCGCACGGGAGCCGGCGAGGACCAGGCAGCGCAAGCGCAGGATCGTAAGATCTACGCCCGGGAGCTGGTTCGTTTGGAACTCTCCCTTCAGGCCGCGGTGAAGGCGGGGCGCAGGCCCCATTTTGCCATGCTGCACTATCCTCCCACCGGCGCGCGCGGGCAGGAAACCGGCTTCACCCAGCTGCTGGAGAGGTATCGGGTGAAGCTGTGCGTGTACGGGCACCTGCACGGGAAAAGGCGGGCTGGGGCTGTTCGCGGCGTGGTCCGCGGCGTGGAATACCGCCTGGTGGCCTGCGATGCCGTGGGCTTCGAACCGGTTCTGCTGTGGGAAACCGGGGCGGCGGACGCCGGAACCAGCGCCCCCGCGGACGCCAGGTCCGACACTACCGCAGACGCCGCCTCCAGTTGACAGGCGCGGGCGGACCTGCTACAATGAAAAAGCCGGTTGCGCAGAGGAAGCTTCCGGCGGGATTCCGTGGAGGGATTCCCGAGCTGGTCAAAGGGGGCAGACTGTAAATCTGCTGGCGATGCCTTCGTAGGTTCGAATCCTACTCCCTCCACCAGGCACGCGGGAATAGCTCAGTTGGCTAGAGCGTCAGCCTTCCAAGCTGAATGTCGCGGGTTCGAATCCCGTTTCCCGCTCCATCCGGCCCGCTGGAAGCGTCAGCGCAGCCTTCACATCGCGGGGTAGAGCAGTTGGTAGCTCGTCGGGCTCATAACCCGGAGGTCACAGGTTCAAGTCCTGTCCCCGCAACCATGCCCACATAGCTCAGTCGGCAGAGCGCATCCATGGTAAGGATGAGGTCGTCAGTTCGATTCTGACTGTGGGCTCCACGAAAAAGCCCTTCGGGAGCGGTTCCCGGAGGGCTTACTTTTACCCCGTAGGGTATCTGAAGACGGGCTTGTTGTTGCCTAACTGTTCCCTATCTGTGGATCCCAAACTGGGGACCTGTATTCTTGACGTCTCCGTGAGATTGCGCCGACACCGACGAAACCCACCCAAAACCTTCCCCCTTGACCCAACCCCATTCTTCGCGCGCAGCCCTGCATTGCCCGGGGACAACCTAGGCTCCTTCGGCAGATTCGGCCCGCATCGCGCCGGACACCGCGCAGGATGCCATAGATTTCCCGTAGAAATCCTGGCGTGGCAAAGCAACAGAGGCCCTTCTCGCGTGGCAGCTCACGGACTCATTTGGTACCTCAGTCCACGAGATCTCATTCGCTCGCCGCCATGAAAAGCCATGGCATCACTCGAATAGTCGAATAGTCACGGCGAGCGCCGCCTTTGATACGGTAGATTGACACGGTGCATCGGGTGCGGCGGTCCGACTTGCAGTCCGTCGCGAAGTAGTCGCGCAGCTCGCCGACGTCGCCAACGCTCCAAAGTTGCAGACGTAACCGAGAACATCGGGAAGCTGCGGGCGACCCAGGTCGCTGGCTGGCCTAGTCCAACACCGACTTCGGCTCCGCACCCGGCGCCCCGCCAGGAGCAGCGCAACCGCGGCCCCCGCCACTGCGGTCATCCGCGACATCCAGCTCCGGCAGGGATCAGAAATAGTTCAGCGAATAAGGCCACAGAAAGTTCGTGTTTCATCGGACCGCTACTTGCCAGCATAACCAGCAATCCGGAGCGAGGGCGCCTATGCCAAAAGCAAGGAAGAACTCGACCAAGCCAAACGGCACCGCTACGGTCGGCTACGAGGCGGAGCTGTGGCGCATGGCCGACGCGCTGCGCGGCAGCATGGACGCGGCGGAGTACAAGCACGTCGTGCTCGGCCTCATCTTTCTTAAATACATCTCCGACGCCTTCGAAGAGCAGCACGCCCGCCTCGAGGCCGAGCGTGCTGAGGGCGCCGACCCCGAGGACCCGGACGAGTACCGGGCTGTCAACATCTTCTGGGTGCCACCCGAGGCGCGCTGGGTGCATCTCAAAGCGCAGGCGAAGCAACCCACGATCGGACAACTGGTGGACGACGCGATGCGCGCCATCGAACGTGACAACCCCGTGCTCAAGGGCGTGCTGCCCAAGGAGTACGCCCGCCCGGCGCTCGACAAGCAGCGGCTCGGCCAGCTCATCGACCTCGTGAGCAACATCAAAGTGGGCGACGCGGAGAGCCGTTCCAAGGACGTCCTAGGCCGGGTTTATGAGTACTTCCTCGCCCAGTTTGCCAGTGCCGAGGGCAAGAAGGGCGGCGAGTTCTATACGCCCCGCTGCGTCGTGCGTCTCTTGGTGGAGATGCTCGAACCCTACAAGGGGCGCGTCTACGACCCCTGCTGCGGATCCTCCGGCATGTTCGTCCAGTCGGTTGAGTTCATCGAAGCCCACGCCACTGGTAACGGCAATGGTGGCAGAGCCCGCGGGGACATCAGCATCTACGGCCAGGAGCTGAACTACACGACGTGGCGCCTGGCGAAAATGAACCTGGCCATCCGCGGCATCGAAGGCCAGATCGCGCAGGGCGACACCTTCCACAACGACCGCTTCCCCGACCTCAAGGCCGACTTTATCCTGGCAAACCCGCCGTTCAACATGAGCGACTGGGGCGGCGAACTTCTGCGCGAGGACAAGCGTTGGAAGTACGGCGTGCCGCCGGCGGGCAACGCCAACTTCGCCTGGGTGCAGCACATGATCCATCACCTCGCACCCACGGGCGTGGCGGGCTTTGTGCTCGCCAACGGCTCCATGTCCTCCAACCAATCCGGCGAAGGGGAGATCCGCAAGGCGATCATCGAGGACGACCTCGTGGACTGCATGGTGGCGCTGCCGGACAAGCTCTTCTACTCGACGCAGATCCCCGCCTGCCTCTGGTTTCTGGCGCGGGACAAGAAGAACCACCGCTTCCGCGACCGGCAGGGCCAGGTGCTGTTCATCGATGCCCGCAAGCTGGGCCGTATGGTGGACCGTACCCACCGGGAACTCACCGACGAGGATATCGCCCGCATCGCGAACACCTACCACGCCTGGCGCGGGGAGAAAGACGCGGGCGAGTACCAGGACGTGCCCGGCTTTTGCAAGAGTACCACGATCGAGGAGATCCGCCAGCATGGCTACGTGCTCACCCCCGGTCGCTATGTCGGCACGGAGCCGCAGGAGAACGACGGTGAGCCGTTCGAGGAGAAGATGCGGCGGCTCGTGGCGCAGTGGCGGGAACAGCAGGCCGAGGCGCGGCGGCTGGATGAGACTGTCTTCCGCAATCTTTCCCACCTGGGGTTTATGCCGGAGGAACCATGATGCCAGAAGTCTTGGTAAATTCGTGGAAAAACACCGGCGCGTCACCCGAGACGGTGGAGCTGTGCCAGCTGTCGCCGGATCAAGCCTCACGGCTCCTTCGCCTGGTCAAGGTCGGCCGGTCGCGTCGGCATGGTACGCGCAAAGGCGCCTGGTATGAGCGGGGCCCAAAAATATGAGCGCGCTCATACGTATATGGAAATCGCTCGTCGTGCGTGAAATCGTAGCGTAAGACGAGGCGCGTGAGTCCCATCATACCGTAGCGACATCTGGAGGACTCGCGATATGACGAGTGAATGGACCACCGTTACGATTGACGAATTGAAAGCTACAATTCCGAACGCTATCGCGATGGGACCTTTTGGCTCCCGCATT
>JADBKO010000073.1 GCA_014896355.1 Bacillota bacterium | reverse complement strand
TTGTGACTCACTTTCAGCCCTCCTTTCCGCCTTGGGTATTGCCAGGTTGACCAAAGTGAATAAATTCACCAACTACATAAATTCGCCATCGCAGGGCCGAATCCCTTGTGGAGGAGGGCAGCCGCATGCCTGGCACATGCCCGGCGAGAACGGGAGGCTCTTTCAGGGGCGAAAGACCTCCCCGATGTATCCGGCCCAAACCATTCCTCTAAACAATTCCTCTTTGGAGTCCGCTCCCCGGGGGGGCTGTGTTGTTGGCCCGAAGCGTGGTAGTATGGAGCGGGACGAGCTACGGGGGGAGGAAGTGAAACCCAACGTGAAGAGGGTTATGAGGGTTGTTCATACGGGCGTTCCCGGCGGGGTTCCTGCCCACATCCGTGAGCTTGGCCGGCGGGCGCACGAGCTTCTGGAGCTGAAGAAATGGAAAGAGGCCGTACGTCTTTTTGCCCAGGTCCAGGCGTCGGGCGTGCAGCTTGAACCGGCATTCTACAACAACTATGCGCTCTGTCTGATGGAGGCCGGCGACCTTGAGAAGGCTTGGTCTGTCTTGGCCCGCAACTTGGGTCCTGAGGCCCCCTATTCCCCCTACGGCCATGCCTTGGCTGCCCGCCTGCTTAAGCGCATGGGGCGTGATCAAGAAGCGCTGCAGCAACTCCACCAGTCTGTGCAGGAATTTGAGGCAGGTCTCAAGGATTCGGGCCCGGACATCCCTGTGTCGTGGCGCGAATACCTGGTGGCCATGCAGCGGGCCGCCGGCGAACTGGGCCAGCACGAACTGGTCTTAGCCATCCACAAGCGCTGGCAGCACCTGTATGTTACCAGTGAGAACCAGTTCCTGGCGGGAGCGGCGGCCTTCAATCTGGGCCGTTTCCGGGAAGCAGCAATCTGTTGGCAACCGAATCCCAAGGATCCGGCATGGCGAATTCTGCGCGGATATGCGCGCCTCGCCGCAGAAGTGGAGGCCGGCATTGCGCCTCCGTTTCAGCTTCCTTACGAACCTCCGTCTCTTGACGGGCTTTCCGCAGCGGAGAAGACCGGGAGGGTGGACGGGAACGTCTTGGCCCTGACATTGGCTTTCGCAGCAGAAACGGGCTACACCCGCGAGGAGTTGATGGACGGCCTGATCCGTTTTACCGGGGATTGGGGCATCCAGTTCGCCCATAATGTAATCCAGTCCGCGCGCACGACGATGGAAGCCAAGCAGTTAGCCGCCGAGATTCTGGTGGAAATGGGAGCGCACCCGGCGGACGAGCCATTCACGTGTCAGAACGGAAAGGGAGAGACGGTTCGGTTCAGGGTGAAGACGCTGTCGATCCCGGACCACGACGCGCATCTGGAAGCGCAGGTGGAGCAGGCCCTACAGCTACGCCGGGAAGGCAAGCTGCAAGAAGCGGAAAAGCTGCTGCGAGGCCCGCTGCAGCAGGGCATTTTCTACCCGCGGGCGGTGCTGAATCTTGCTAATCTGCTGCGTTCCCGCGGCGAGCTGGAGGAGGCCCAGAAGCTTCTTTCCGCTCTGAACGAACTGCTGCCGGATAACCCGCGGGTGCTGCTGAACCTCGCTTCCTTGTACGTTCAGATGGGCGAAGTGCAGGAGGCGCGGCGATGGTATCGCCGCATTCGACCGGTGGGAGAAAGCGAGGAGTTTAAAGCGCTCTACGCCGAGCTGGGACAGCAGATCCAGGTGGCCGAAGCCATCGTCTCCGCGCCGGATTTGGAACAAATCTCGGAATGGGCCCGTGGGCTAGAGGAGGACAAGCCGGTCTCCATAAACCTGCCTCTGGCCACGGGATTGAAGCGAATGCCTGCAGATTGGCTGCTGGCTGCTTGCAAGGCCTACGGGCTCCCGGCAGCCAAGCGTCGCAGGGAGCGGGAGCGGCAGCTTGAGACGCACATTATGGCAGACCCGGCCGGCGTCGTGGCGCGGTTGCCTGCACAGGCCGGGGACTGTCTTCGGTATATCCTGGACCACGGAGGGTGGGCGAAAGTTGCCGTGCTGAAGCGCCACTTTGGCAGCATGGAAGGAGACGGGTTTTTCTGGGCAGATAACCCGCCCGAGTCTGTTCTGGGACAGTTGTGGCTGCACTGCCTCCTGTTCATCGGCCGCGCGCGGGTGGACGGCCGGCAGCATGAAGTGGCGGTGATCCCGGTGGATCTGCGCGCTCCCTTGGCGGAGGCGTTGCGCAAGCCGTAACCCCGCCTGGCAGCGGCATCGATGTGCCGGTGAGCTCCGCATGAGGGCGTGGATGGATCACTCCCATTAGGTCCAACATATAAGGTCCAAACAAATAAGGTCCAAGTCCCTGGAGGGAGAATCCGGTAGGTCGCTGCCAGACATAGGTCGCTGCCAGACAATCGAGACTGTCCGCAGATCGTGTTGGTGACTTTCCTTTAGGCGACGAATTGGGGGGGTGGCCGGCCCGGCATCGGGAAGCGCGGGTGGGGTGGGGGTGGGCAGCGGGTGAAGTGGGCGCCTTGCTCCCGGGCGGAAAGAGAAGGGCAAGGGAGCTTTCTCCCGGCGGCAGGCGGACCTGGCCACACCAACACGAGCTGCGGACAGTGTCCAGCGTTTTTCCAGCTTGGGGGGAGGATTCACCCCTGACAGAATGCCCGCCCTGAGCTATGGAGAGCCAGTCCCCGTTTACCAGGTTGTCCTCTACCTTGGGACACGTTTGGAGAAAGTGGTGGGCGGGGGGGAGGGGAGTATGACCTGGGTGGGCAGAATCGCCTGGACTACCGATACCAGGTCATCAGCCTGGGGGATGTTCACTGGGAAGCAATCGCCCATGCGGAGAATCCACGGCTGCACGCGCTGTTGCCCCTGGTGGCCCGCCGGCTTGAAGTGGCCAGGAGGCAGGCCGGTGAAACCGCGGGATGGCCCGCTCCCGGCGCGGGGAGAGAGGCCTCGGTGCGCCGCACACCGGGGACGCCAGCCTCCCGCACGGGGGGTGCAGGGGAGCGGACAGCGGAGGGGGCGGCCGTCGGTCATCGTTTCCGACCAACACGAATCACGGACAGACCTTAGCGTTTTGCCGGGACAGGCGTGCCCGCCCGTTGGCTTGATGTTTACTGGGGGCTGATCCTCCCGTTTACCGGCGTGCGCGCTTCGCCGGCTAATGCCCGTTTCTCAGGGCATGGTTATGTTTTTCGACGCACCATCAGGATTTGCCCGTCCGGCGGGACCTGCCTGTCCGGCGGCGTCTGCCGCGCCGGCATCACGGACTCGCGAGAGGCCTGGGTGGCGCCCTGGCATGTGCATCGCTTCGCGGACCGCCAGCAGCCTCTGAAGCTGCTCGTCAGGTAACTCGTTTTCACGCCCCAGGAGGCGGGCATACAGGCTGATTCGTGCGAAATGCTCCACCGTTTCCATTTTGAACAAAGCATGGACGGGATCTTCTGCCACCGTGAGGACCCCATGGTTCTGCAACAAAATGGCGTCGTGGTTCTCGAGGAACTCCTCAACAGATTGGGCCAGCTCCTCTGTGGACGGCGTGCCATACTTCGCCAATGGGACCCAGCCCACGTTAAGGATGACTTCCGGGAGCGTGAAACGATCCAGGGGGATCCCGGCGACGGCAAAAGCGGTGGCCGCCATCGGGTGGGCATGGACCACTGCTCCGGCATCGGCCCGCTTCCGATAAACAACCAGATGCAGGCGTATCTCGCTCGAAGGCCGCAGGTAGCCCTCTAGAACCCGGCCCTCGCCATCGATTTTCACCAGCATGTCCGGCGTAAGGGAGCCCTTGCTTACCCCGGTCGGCGTGGTCAAGATCGTCCCGTCCGGCAGGCGAGCCGAGATATTGCCATCGTTGGCCGCCGCATACTCCCGCTCATAGATGCGGCGCCCCACTTCCACGATGTCCGCGCGTACCTGCTTTTCACTTAGTACCATGCTGTGCCTCCAACTTTTTGCTCGGTCTCGTGCTCTGGCCTCCAACTGCGTCCACTTCAATGTTTTGCCCCGAATTCCTTCCGGATCAAGGAAAAAGCCAGCCCTGCAGCGAACATTGGGACAGACCAAATCAGTAGGGAAGGCTGCTGGGTTCTGCGATCCCAAAGCGGCCCAGGCTTACATGACCACCGGGATCCACTTTTGCGCTGCAAAACGCAGGGAGGCATTTGCCGGATGGAGAGTTGCCCCATATTGGAGAGTTCGTCCAGAACAGGCGGTTCGCTCAAGTCCGCGCGCTTGCCCGGGTCCGCGCGTTTGCCTAAATCCGCGCCGTCTTTGGCCGTCATTGTGGTTACGTACAATACTTGTAACGCCTTGCGCAGCTTCCTGGCGTCGGCTCAGCGGGAACTCGCTGGCCTGCCCTGCCGCCGGAGCCAAATCGTGGTGGTGGATAATGCCTCCCAGGACGGTACCCGCCAAATGGTGACCCGGGACTTTCCTCAGGTGCTTTTTTTGGACAACGGCGACAACCTGGGCCCGGCACGGTCTTTCAACCGTGGACTGAGGGCCGTGTTGCCGTGGGCGGACCTGGTCGTTCTGGCCAACAGCGACGTGGAGATCCATCCCGGAACCCTGGCGAAAATGCTTCACTTTCTCGAGGTCCATCCCGACGTGGACGGTTGCTGCGGGCGGCTCTACAACAGCGACGGTTCGCCGCAATTCACGCGGACCCAGCTTTTCACCCTAAAACCTTACCGGCCGGAGCGCCCGGACTGGGCCACCTTCCCGGGGACCACCTTCAGTATGCTGCGGTCCTCTTGTTTCTTCCGCATAGGCGGATTCGATGAGGTCTTCTACTTCTACAACGAGGACCTGGAGTGGGCCGAACGGGCGCACCGCAGCGGGCTGCGCTTCTACTATCTGCCGGAGGCAGGGGCCACGCATCATTCTGGCCTGGGGAGAACGCAAAACACGCTGCGCATAGCGGAAGAATTACCCCGCGCTGATCTGTACTTCTTTCGCCGCTATTACAGCTGGTTGACGGTCCCTGTCTACTGGCAGCGCCGCTTGTGGGTGCACCGCATGCTGCGCCGCTCGTCGATCGACCCCGAAACCGCCGCGCGGGCGCTGCACGCGCTGGAGAAGGAGTACCGCTGCCCTACGGCGCCGGCGATCCCGCAGTTCGATCCGGCCGACCGGGATTCAGGGGATGGCGTGGACAACCACCGATTCGCTTTCATCACCTGCGTCAACGACGAAGAGCAGTATGCGGTCTGTCGACAGCACATCGGGGCCCTGGAGGTGCCGCCGGGCTACAGCATCGAGCTGATCGCCATCCGCGGCGCGAAGGGGATGGCATCCGGATACAACCGCGCCATGACCCAGACGCGGGCGCGCTACAAAATCTACGTGCACCAGGATGTTTACCTGCTCAACAAGCGGCTTTTGTTCGACGTCCTGGAGATTTTCCGCGACCCCCGCGTGGGCATGATTGGGGTCGTCGGGGCCACGCGGCTGCCCAAGAACGGCGTCTGGTTCCGCAACAACCCATTCTATTGTTACGGGAAACTGTGGGAATACCGTAAGCTGGGCGGGCCAGGACGGCTGCTAGGCGGGCTGAACCGGCGGCGCCGCTTGGTCGTGCGCTTCCGGGAAGTCCGCAAACCGGTTTTGCCGGTGGTCTGCATTGATGGGCTGCTGATGATCACCCAGTATGATCTCCCCTGGCGAACCGACCTGTACGACGGCTTCATCTATTATGAAGCGCCCCAGTGTCTGGAGTTCATCCTGCGTGGCTACCAGGTGGTGGTGCCGCGCCAGGACAACCGCAATCTGTGGTGCATGCACTACGGCCCTCCGGAAGGGAAAGAAAAGACCCCCGAGGAGCGCCGCGCCTACGACGCGGAGTTCGACCGGGTGGTTCAGATTTTCCTGCGGGAGTACGGCCATTTGGTAGGGCGGACCGCGGAACAGATCTGTCGGGGAGCAAGCAGGTGAAGCCACGGGATGGCCCCCGTCGCAGTGCGGGGCCCGTCCCAGCGCGGAGAAGGGTGCCTCCATAACAGGGACCCAATTCTGACTTCCAGGTACATGAAGTACCAGCTCCCAAGTCTGGCGATAGGAGGCCGGCGTCTTGATTGTCAGTGCTAGCCGCCGTACCGACATACCTGCCTTTTTTGCTCAGTGGTTCATGAATAGAGTGAACGGGGGGTACTTTTACGCCGCCAACCCCTTCAATCCCCGCCAGGTGAAGGGATACAGCTTGCTTCCGGAGGACGTGGACGCCATCGTATTCTGGAGCAAGAATCCGCGGCCCTTGATGAAGCATCTGGATGTTCTGGATTCCCGCGGCTACCGGTACTATTTCCAGTTTACGCTGAACGATTACCCCAGCATTCTGGAACCGCACATTCCTTCGTTTTCGAACCGCTTGCAAACGTTCAAGGAACTCAGCAGCCGGCTGGGACCTGCCCGGGTCATCTGGCGTTGGGACCCCATCGTGATCAGCTCCGTGACTCCCGCTGAATACCATCTTCAGCATATCGAGAAGGCGGCTCAGGCCCTGCAAGGCTGCTCGGCGCGGCTCGTGATCAGCTTTCTGGACTTCTACGGCAAGGTTGCGGACCGGTTGGAGAGGCTGACCAGACGCACGGGAATTGTGTTCCGTGATCTGACCCTCCCCGAACACCGGGGAGAACTCCTGAACCTGGCAGGCCGTATTCGCGAGATTGGGGACAAGTACGGGTTCGGGGTTTACAGCTGCGCCGAAGCGGTTGATCTGACTGAGGCCGGTATTCCCCATGGGGCCTGCATCGACGGTGACTTGATCAGGCGGCTCTTCGGCATCAAGAAAAAGATGCGCAAGGACAGAGGCCAACGCCCGGAGTGCCTCTGCGCAGAGTCGGTCGATGTAGGCGTCTACAACACGTGCAGCCACGGCTGTGCATACTGCTACGCCAACTTCAGCGAGCAGTCCATACGAAGGAACCTGGCAAAGCAAGTCCCAGGCAGCCCGCTCTTGATCGGAACGTACGAAGGCCATGTGGAGATAGTGCAGGAACCCAGGAACAGACCGGGGGCTAGGCAGCCGGCTCTATTCGAATGACTCCCTGGTGGATCTTACCCGCGTGCCGCGTGACCCCCTCCGCACAGACTGGTGGC
>JADBKO010000072.1 GCA_014896355.1 Bacillota bacterium | reverse complement strand
GCTGTACGGATACCGGATGAGAGGAGAGCGAAGGCCCATGCTGGTTCGGGACCGTATGTCCAGAGACGTGGTCACAGTCTCCCGCACCACCCCTGTTCCAGAGGCCATGCACATCATGGAACAGCGGCATATCCGCCGGCTTCCGGTGGTGGACGGCGACAAGCTGGTGGGCATCGTCACCCTTCTCGATCTATTCCGCGTTTCCCCATCGCCGGCCACCAGTTTAAGCATGTGGGAGCTGAACTACCTCATGGCACGCCTGCCGGTGGAGCAGGCCATGACGGGGCGCGTGGTCACGGTCTCCCCCGAGGCCGCCTTGGAAGAAGCGGCGCTACTGATGCGGGAGCACCGGGTCGGCGGCCTGCCGGTGGTGGAAAACGGGCGGCTGGTGGGCGTCATCACCGAAACGGACATCTTCGACGCGTTCCTGGATCTGATGGGGCTCCGGCAGGCAGGGCTGCGCCTGACGCTGGTGCTGCCGGACCAAGTGGGCCAACTGGCCCAGGTCACCGCCATCTGCCGGGACTATGGCGTGAACATTCTCAGTGTGGCCTCCTTCCCGTCCAGCGAGGGCCAAGGCACCGTCATTCTGCGCCTGGCGGGATCGCAAGCGTCCAAAGCGGTGGACGCCATTCGTGCCGCCGGCTATGAGGTCGTGGACGTGCGCTAGGTTGGGCGCCCGCCGCGGGCGCTGGGCGTGCGGCGGGCCAGCCGCCTGGCCTGCGGCGGGTGAGCCGGCCGCTGCCCATCATCTACGCATGTTCGCGTCGAAGGCCATGGCCGAAGGGGAAAAGTCCAGTTTCCGCACGAATTCCAGGGCTTCTTTGGCGCCAAAGTCCCTCTCCATACCGCTGTCCTCCCACTCCACAGAGAGCGGGCCTTGGTAGTGGATGTCGTTCAACGCGCGGATGATCTCCTCGAAGTCTACGCTGCCATGGCCCAGGGACCGGAAGTTCCAACCGCGCCGGTTGTCCCCGAAGGGCAGGTGGGAGCCGAGAATGCCGCTGCGCCCATCCAGGTTCACCTTGACATCCTTCATATGGACGTGATAGATGCGATCGCCGAATTCCCGCAGGAAGACGTGGGGCGTGATTCCCTGCCACAAAAGATGGCTGGGATCGAAATTGATGCCCAGCGTGGGGCGGTAGTCAAAAGCCTGCAGGAGCCGCTGTGTGGAATAGAAATCGAAGGCGATCTCCGTGGGATGGACCTCCAGGGCGAACTTCACGCCATTCTTGTCGAATTCGTCAAGAATCGGGGTCCAGAGCTCCACGATCTGCCGGTACCCGTTCTCGATCATCTCTTCGCTGGTCTGGGGGAATGAGTAGAAGAACTTCCAGATGGGGGATCCGGTGAATCCCGTGACCACCGAGCAGCCCATGTTGCGGGCAGCCCGCGCGGCATATTTCATCTCCTCGATGGCCCACTCCCGGATTTTCTCCGGGTTTCCCTTCACCGGCGCCGGCGCAAAGTTGTCCAGACGCGGGTCCCAGAGGTCCCCCACACACTGCCCGGCCAGGTGGGCCCCTATGGCCCAACACTTCAGGCCGTGGCGGGCCAGGGTGGCTTTCCGGTCCGCCACGTAGGCCGGATCCTCGGCCGCGCGCCGCACGTCCAGGTGGTCCCCGGTCGCTATCTCCAGGCCGTCATAGCCGAACCCCGCCATTTTCTTGCACAGATCCTCAAAGGACAAATCCGTCCACTGTCCAGTGAAAATCGTAACCGGCCGCGCCATGGCCGAATCCTCCCTTGAATCTCAAGCGTGTAGTGTGGGTCCTGTCCAAGCCGTATGGACGAAAGACAAAATCTGAATGCACCCATCAGGCGCCGACCTTCACCCAGTGCCCTCCCTGGCTGCTCTCCCAGATGGCCTCCAACACCAACGCCAAGCGGTACGACTGGGCAAAGGTGGGGAAGTCCCCTACCCAACCGGGGGCTGCAGCTTTCTCGCCCTCCGCCGGCCGTTGCTCAGGAAGCGTTGTTCCCCCCTCGCCCTCTCCCTGCCAGGCCAGGGTGCCGTAAAAGTTGCGGAACAGGTGATACAGGGCGTCGTAATACCCCTCATTGTGCCCGCCAGGCAGGCGCACATACTGGCCAGCCTGCGGGCACAACAGCCCGGGATCTTTCATCAGCAGCGCGTTCGCCCGGTGGCGCCGCCCGATCCACAACTGGTTGGGCTGCTCCTGATCCCAGTACAAAGTGGCTTCGGAGCCCACCACCTCCAGCGTGAGATGGTTCTTCCGGCCCGGGCTGGCTTGCGAGATCACCACATTTCCGTGGGCTCCCGCCTCCGTGCGAAAGAGCACAGCGGCGTAATCATCGGTGCGGACATCCACCCAATCCGGTGCCGGACCGGGGCTCGCATGGGAGGGCTGCCCGCCGCCGGCAAACGTCTGGACCTCCCTGCCCGGCTTCTGCCGCCGGGGCAGAAGGGTGGCCAGGTCGCCCGCGACCTCCGTGATCTGCTGCCCCGTGACGTACTGCGCCAGGTCCAGCCAGTGGGAGCCGATGTCCCCCAACGCGCGTAGCTTGCCCCCCAACTCCGGCTCCACCCGCCAGTTGTAGTCGGTGCTTTCGCAGAGCCAATCCTGCGTGTACGTGCCGTGGACCAGACGGACGGCCCCGATCTCCCCGCGCTGCACCATGGCCCGCATCTGCTGCACCAGAGGATAATACCGGTAGCCGAAATTCACGGCGGCCAGGATTCCGCGCCTGGCGGCGGCTTCAGCAGCGCTGGCCTGCTCCGCCGCTTCACGGCTGTCCATTCCCAACGGCTTCTCCGACAACACGTGCTTGCCTGCCTGCAACGCCCGGACGTTGTATTCGCGGTGCCAACGGTTCGGTGTGCAATCGTGCACCACCGCCACCTCGCCGTCGTCCAGCAGCTCCTCCAAGGAGCTGTACGCCTTCGTCAGACCCAGCTGCCGGGCTGCTTCTTGGGACGCCTGTACACTCTCGGCCAGGACTCCGGCCACCGGCACCCCCAGCCGCCGGAGAATGTCCACATGCACAGCGCCGATGAATCCTGCTCCGATGATGGCCGCCTTCGGACTCTTCATTCTTTGCATCAATCCCTTCTTCTCGCGGCGTCGCGGCGGCTACTGCCCCATGGCCAGCCGCATGACCTTCTCCTCACTGGCCTCCGCCGCGCCGAGAACCCCGGCCAGGCGCCCTTCCCGCATCACCAATATCCGGTCAGACAGAGCCAGCAATTCCGGCAGTTCCGAACTCACCATCAAAACCGCCACTCCGCGCCGGGCCAGATCCTCGATGAGCTGATAGATCTCCTCCTTGGCCCCCACGTCGATCCCACGGGTGGGTTCGTCAAAGATCAGGATGCGGGCACCGGTGGCCAGCCACTTGGCCAGGACGACCTTTTGCTGGTTCCCGCCGGAGAGATTTCCCACAGCCTGTTCCCGCGACGGCGTGCGGATGTTTAGAGATCGAATGTATTGGTCCACCATTTCCGAACGCCGGGCGTTCACGATGCGCCCCCGGCGGCTCAGCCGGGAGAGCACGGGCAAGGCCACATTATCCTCGATAGAATGACCGAGAATCAGCCCCTGTCCTTTCCGGTCTTCCGTCAACAGGCCCATTCCCAGGGCGATGGCCTCCCGGGGCGAGGCGATTCGCACCTCCCTGCCATCCACGAAAATGCGGCCGGAGTCTGCGCGATCGGCGCCGAAGAGCGCCCGCACCAGCTCCGTGCGGCCCGCCCCCACCAGGCCACCGATCCCTAAGATCTCCCCGCGGTGCAGCGAAAACGAAATGCCACGGAACGCGGGTTCCCGGGTAAGACCTTCCACCCGCAGGACCTCCGCGCCGTCTGGTGCCTTCGCCGGTCCCGCGCGGCGCCGCTGAGGCTGCCGGTGCTGGATTGAACGCCCCACCATCCAGGCGATGAGCTGGTCCGGGGTGCAATCCGCCACGGCTGTCTCCGCCACCTTCCGCCCGTCCCGCAGGACGGTCATGCGGTCCGCCAGGGCGAAAACCTCTTCCAGGTGGTGGCTGATGTAAATGATGCTGGTCCCGCGGCTTTTCAGATCCCGCAGGATCCGGAAAAGCTGGGCCGACTCCCGCTCCGTCAGAGACGCTGTGGGTTCATCCATGATGAGCAGGTCCGCGTTCCTGTGCAGAGCGCGGGCGATCTCTAAGAGCTGTCGCTGCGCCACGCCCAGGCGCCAGACTTCCGTATGGGGATCCACCTGCAGCCCCAGGCGGTCGAAGATCTCCTGGGCTTGGGCGTACATCCGCTTCCAATCCACCTCTGCCCAGGGTCTGCCGGCCTTGCGCCCGGCGGGCAAATCCCCCATGAAGACGTTTTCCGCCGCCGAAAGCCAGGGAATCAAGGCCAGCTCCTGGTAGATGACGGCGATGCCGGCGGCCCGGGCCTGAGCCGGATGGTTGAACGCCACCTCCTGGCCGCGCCACAGGATGCGCCCCTGATCCTTGCGCTCGGCGCCCACCAGGATCTTCACCAGCGTGGACTTGCCTGCCCCGTTCTCCCCCATGAGCGCGTGGATCTCCCCGGCCTGAACCACTAAGGAGACATCATCCAGGGCCTGGACCCCAGGAAAGGCTTTGCTCAAGTGTTCCACCTGCAGCAGCTGCGTCATGGCAGGTCCCCCATCTCTGCCACGGGCCGGCCGCGCCCATGCTGCCGGGTCTGGGGCCGGCCTGTGGCACGCATCGCATCAGAAGCCGATCTTCATGAACTGGGCCACGTTGTCTTTGGTGATGCAGCTGGCCCGCAGCAGGATCTCCCGCGGGATCTCCAGCTCCGCCAGGTCGCTCATGCCCTTGTGGGTGGCGGCCAGGTAGGCCAGTTTCACGGCGCTGGCGGACATGATCGGGCTGTAATCGAAGGTGGCCGCAAACGGAGGCTCGCCATTCTGGATCATCTGCATGACCCGCTTCAGGGGGCCCACGCCGGTGACGAACATCTCTTTCTCCCGGTGGGCGCTCTTGATGGCCTGGATCACGCCCATGGCCATGTCGTCGTCATGCGTGTACACCGCGTCGATGTGGCGCTGCGCCTGCAGGATATTCTCCATGACTTTCATGCCCTTGTCCGGCAGAAAATCGCCCGGCTGCGAAGCCACAACCTTGATGCCAGGGAAACGCTTGATGGCGTCGGCAAAGCCGCGGGAGCGGTCATTGGTCACTGAAATGCCGGCAGGGCCGGTGATCTCCACCACGTTCCCCTTGCCATGCAGGCGCTGGGCGATATACTCCCCTGCCGCGTACCCGATGCCGTAGTTATCCCCGCCGATGTAGGCGTAGTAGTCCTGGCTGTCAATGCGCCGATCCAAATTGATCAGGGGGATCCCCGCAGCCTTCACCTTGGCGGCCACAGGAGTCAAGGCCTTGCCGTCCGCTGGCAGCATCACGATGACGTCCACTTTACGAGCGATAAGGCTCTCCACGTCGCCGATCTGCTTGCTGGGGTTGTTCTGCCCGTCGGTGATGATCAGCGTGGTGTTCGGCAGCTTCTGAGCTTCCTCGCGGGCGAAGCGCTGAATCGCCGCCAGCCAGCCATGGTCCGTGCCCGGCGTGGAAAAGCCGATCACAATGTGCTTCGGTGCCGCGGCTGTGTTCAGGGAGCCTGGAACAGCCAGCGGCAACAGCGATGCCAGCGCGAGCACGAAAACGGCCAGAGCCAAACCGCGGATCCGACGATGCATGATGTATACCTCCCTAACCTGGGTTTTATTACCTCGCGTCAGGATTCACCCTTGCCTCCGGCAACCCGCTGCCCGGCAGGCGGCGTGGCCACAGCCGGCTAATGCGCCACCGCCGCACCCGCCGCCGCCCGCGGGAACCCGAAACCGGGCTCAGGCCGTCTGGCGGTCGCGCCGTTGCAGCAACACTGCGGCGGCAATGATGATCCCGCGCGCCAGGTACTGGATATACGGGGAGACATTCATCAGGTTCAGGATGTTCCCGATGATCCCCAGAATCAGCACGCCAAACAACGTTCCGATGAAATTGCCGCGCCCCCCGAAGAGGCTGCTTCCGCCGATGACCACGGCGGCGATGGCGTCCAGTTCATAGCCATTGCCGGCAATGGGCGAGCCGGTGTTCATCCGTGAAGAGACGATGAGCGCGCCGATGGCCGTGGTCAAACCGCTGAGGACGTAGACCAGGGTTTCATAAAACGTGACGTTCACACCGGACAGGCGTGCCGCTTCCTTGTTCCCGCCGGTGGCCAGCACGTAACGGCCCATGGGTGTCCGCACCAAGGCATACTGGGCCAACACATAGCAGAGTACCAGGAGGACGATGGGGGTGGCGATGCCCAGCACCGAGCCGTTGCCGATCCACTGAAACGCGTTGTTGTTGCCGTAGATCGGCTCGCCGTTGGTGTACCAGAGCGCCACGCCCTTGGCCACCGCCATCATGGCCAAAGTGGCCACAAACGGCGCCACCCGCCCTTTCGTGACCATGAGCCCGTTGACGGTCCCGGCCGCAAGGCCCAACAGCAGAGCCACCGCCACTTCGGCCAGTACCCCATACCCCTGGGAACTGACGGCCAAAACGCTGATCATGGCCACCATGGACCCCACGGACAGGTCAATACCGCCGGTGAGGATCACGAAAGTCTGCCCGATGGCAATGATGCCTACGTCCGCCACCTGCACCAAAATGTTCTGGACGTTGCTCAGCGTCAAAAAGTACGGCGAAATCAGCGAGGCCACAACCACAAACCCCAGGAAGACCAGGGCGATGCTGTAGCGCTCCAGCACCGTACGGCCCAAGCCGGCCCCTGTGCCGAGCGGCGACTTGTGGCTGTCTGTCATTGCTATGTCCCCTCCTGCCCACCTGTTGCTCTTGTATCCGAAACTCCCCCGCACCGCCGGTCCCGCAGGATACCCTGATGCCCTGCGCGGCCGGCGGTGGCCCCCCTACCGAGCCGCGGCGTCTGCCGGCCCTTGCAGGCATTGCAGCAGCGCCGGGAACTGCTCTGCGGTGAAGACTTCCTCGATGGCCAGGGCCGCTGCGCCCAGAATCCCCGCCTGTCCCCCCAGGGCCGAGCGCTGGATCACCAGATCGCGGGTGGCCAAAGGCAGGGACC
>JADBKO010000071.1 GCA_014896355.1 Bacillota bacterium | reverse complement strand
ATTGCGGCTTTGCACCGGGTCCAGGACCAACTGAGCCGCCGCATTCTGTTGGCCCAGGCCCTGGCCCTGGTCTTCTCCACCCAGGTGGCCAAGCAGGGGCTGGGGCCGCATTTGGATGCCCTGGGCCGTAATCCGGATTACCGGCCTACGATCCGAGTCTATCTCACGGAGGGGAAGGGCGCTGACATTCTGGCGGTGAAGGTGCCGGATGACCCTTTGCCAGCCCGCCATCTCTCCAACCTTTCCACGATCACTCAAAGCCTGGGCCTGGCACCCCGGGTGGAACTGCACGACCTGATCCGCACGATGCACACACCCGGCCGGGCCGTAACCCTGCCGGTGGTGGCTCCCCGCAGCCTGCCCAACGGGAACACCACCCTGACTGTGACCGGCATCGGTCTTTTTTCCCGTGACACTCTCGTCGGCGTGCTCCGGCCCCCCGCTTCCTCCGGCTACATGTGGCTGGCAGCCCATATCGGCAACCGGATCATGCCCGTCTCCGGTCACGGGCTGGCCACGGCCGTAGACCTGTTGGTGGTCAGCAGCGGCAGCCGCCTGCAAGCCCGTTGGGAAGGCGCCCGGGTCCGGAGCCTGGAGGCCCGGGTCCACGCCGACGTGCGGATCATGGCAGTCCACGGCCCGGAACTACGGCCGGACAAGCAGCACCTGGATCAGGTCAAGGCGGTGGCAGAAGACCACATCTGCCGCGAGGTGGAGCAAGCCATCCGCCGGGCTCAGGCGCTGCAATCCGATCCCTTCGGCTTCGGCGAGCGTGTCCACGCCCGGATGTCCCGGGTGGACTGGCAGAAGCTGAACTGGGAGCGGGCCTTCCGCCGCATGCCGGTGCGGGTCACCGCCACGGTCCGCATCCGCAGCGGCGGCATGATGCTGCGGCCGCTGCAAAGCCGTATCCGGCCCTAGTGCCTTCCGGCTTGCCTGGACAAGGATTCGGCCAGGGTCGCCACATGCGCATACGCTTTCTGCAGCTCGTCCGCCACCTGGGTCAGGCTTTGCACCTCGCCGGCAATATGGCTGACTCCAGCCAGGTTCTGCTGAATGGCGTTGACGATCTGCTGGAAGCCCTGCTCCGCCGCCTGAGCCTGCTGCAGGGCGTGGGTCATGGCTTCGCCGGTGGCGGTCATGGCCTGCCCCACCTCCACGGTCCGCTGGCGGGACGCCTGAATCATGTTGCCGATTTCCTTCACGGACTGCTCCGAGTGGGTGGCCAGCTTCTTGACCTCCTCTGCCACCACCGCGAAGCCCCGGCCGCTTTCCCCGGCCCGGGCGGCCTCGATGGCAGCGTTGAGGGCCAGCAGGTTGGTCTGGGAGGCGATGCCGCGGATCACATCGGCGATGGAGCCGATCTTCTCGGAACTCTGATCCAACGCAGCCAGGCGCTCCTGCATCCCTTGCAGCAGCTGAGCCAGCTGCTCAATGGCCTGCCGGGTCTGTTGCAGGGATTCATTGCCGGCCTGGGCCGCAGAGAGGATGGTCTCGCCTGAATGCGCGGCGTTCTGAGCGTTTTCCGCCAAGCGCCGGGCCGAATCCGTCATGGAGCTGGCCGAAGCCGCGGCCTGCTGCGACACGGCGGCCAAGGTTTGGCCGGAAGCGCTGATCTCCTGATGCACCCGGTCCAGCTCCGCCAAGGCCTGTTCCAGCTCCTCGGTTTTGCTGATCTCCGCCACATAGTCGGAAAGGTAGGCGTGCAGGGCAATCTGTTGATCGAAGCTCATACGGCGCAGGAAGGCCAAAAGGGCCCGGGTCAGCTGGACGGAATCCCTGCGGAAATGCTGGGCCAGAGCCGGGACCAAGGCATTCAGAACGAGCTGGTATGCACCCAAATACCAGTATGGCGACAGGTGGATCTGATTGTGCACCCGGCCGATGGCAGCGCGCCGCTTAACGTAGGCCTCGTCAATGCGGGGCTCAGTGAGGGAAAGCAGGTACTCCCGCATGGTGACGCGAAGCTTGTCCACTGTGGAGTGGGCCCGGATGAACCCGGCCATGGCCGGCTCCTCCAGGAGACGCCCGTAGAACCTGTCGGTGAGGGCATCCACCTGGCCTTCTAACCATGGGCGCAGAGAGGCCAGCATGGCCAGGTCCGCCATGTCCAAACCCACGTATCGTTGGGCCAGGGCGGTATCCAACCTGACTTCGTCCTCCCGCTGCCCGGGACTGCCGCCGGCATTGGTTTTGACCGTCCCTGCCCCACTGGCATCATGGAACGCCAAAGGCAGGTTCTCCTCCCTCTTTTTCTTTCGCTCGGTAGCGCCCTCCGTTGACATGGACACCGAAATCCCCCTCCCTGAGATGATCGATGATTTGCCAAAGGCACCGTCCGCCCTGCCCCCACGCCCTTCCTTCAGGCCGAGTTCCGGGCCGGCCGGCGCTTCCAAGCATTTTCCGAGGCGACGGCCGCGGCCGGCAGCAGGGCCGTCCCTGGGCGGGCCCGGGGGCGGCGCGAGCCCGTCATGCCCACTCCCAACGGATTTCCCAGCTGCGCCGGCCTGCGGAGGCCCAGCGCACCCACACCCGGGGCGATTTCCCGGAAGCAGGCAAAAGGCCTTCTGCGGCCAGGGGTTCCGCCAAAGGCCCCGGACCTCCTTCTTCCATGCCCCAGACAGGGCCATCGTCCCCGTCCGCCGCGGCATTGGCAGGGGGCCGGAAGGCGGCGGCCGGGATTTCGCGGGCGAGCTGGCCATCCACATAGACCGCGGCGGGGCGCCGGGGCACCGCTTCCAGGCTGAGCCGCCATTGCCCGGGGAGGAAGGCTCCGCCGTGGCTGCCGGGCTCTGCCAGTACCTGCAGGGTCAGGCCGTTGGAGCTGCATCCCGGTATGGCCCGGATCAGACAGTATGCCCCTTCCCGATAGGCAAATCCCTCGCCCGCATCCCGGTACCACACCAGACCCTGCGCAGCTTCCCGGCTCTGCAGGTCCTGCGGCTGCCAGAACCAGGCGGCCAAACGGCACTCCCCACCTGCCCCGTCCGCCGCAGGCCCGCCTGCATCCGGAGCACTTTCCCAGGGGGAGAGAGGCAGCACGGACCCCGCCCGGACAAAGAGCGGCATTTGTTCCAGGGGAGCCGGCACGATCTGTTCTGAGGGTCCTTGGTATACCTGGCCGTCAAAGGCATGCACCCAGCGCCCTGCCGGGAACCATATGGGCCAGGTATCGGCCGCCGGCTGGGTTACCGGCGCCACCAGCAAGGCTGGTCCGAGGAAAGCCTCCCGGTTGCCTGCGGCTGCGATGCTCTCCGGCCCGGGCGCATGCCACAGCAGCGGCCGCAGAACCGGGGCGCCGGTCTGGGCCGCCTCCCAGAACAGGCTGTACAGATAGGGGAAAAGCCTCCTGCGCAAGCGGATGTAGGCTCGCGCGATGGCTTCCACCTGCGGCCCGAAGGCCCAGGGCTCCTGATCGCGGGTTCCTGTGGCCCGGTGATTCCGGCACAAAGGGGAAAACACGCCAAATTGGGTCCAGCGGGCCAGCAGCTCGCCGTTGCAGTTGCCCATGAAGCCGCCGATATCCGTCCCCACAAAGGGAACCCCGGATAACCCGAGCCCCAGCAACATGGGCACCGCCATGGCCAAATGCTCCCACCAGGCGTGGTTGTCTCCGGTCCAGACCGCCGCGTAGCGCTGGATACCGGCGAAACCCGCCCGGGTCAGAATGAAGGGGCGGCGATCCGGATGCGCCTGCAAGAGCCCCTTTTGCGTAGCCTGCGCCATGAGCAGGGCATAGGCGTTGTGCACCTCGGCGTGCGCGTAGCTCCTTCCCGCTTCATCCGGGCCGTGCTTCGCCGTGAGCGGCAGCGTGCCTGCCTTGCCCTCCTGCATGACGCTGGGCTCGTTCATGTCATTCCAGATGCCGTCCACGCCCACCTGGACGAAACGCTGCACCCAGCGGGCCCAAAACTCCCGGGTCTGCGGGCGCACGAAATCTGGGAAGGCCGCTTCTCCGGGCCAGACTACACCGGTGGCCAGGGAACCGTCGGCGGCGTGAACGAAATGGTCCTCCGCCACCCCTTCGGTATACACTTCATACGCCACCGCGGCCGGGCCCGCCGCCGCCGGGTCGCAGGCTTTCCCGCCCTGCCGGCCTCCCCCGTCTTCCGCCAGCTCCGCCGCTTCCTCCGGCGGTTCCACCTTCACCCCGGGATCAAGGATGGTCACCAATCTGCCGCCCGCCGCGTGGACTTTCTGCGCCAGGCGCTGCGGGTCCGGGAAATCCTTTCCCCAGGTGAAAACCCGGAATCCGTCCATGTAATCGATATCCAGATATAGGGCGCCCAAGGGGATCCGGCGGTGCTGGAACTCCTCCACTATTTCCTCGGCCCGCCGCTGCGGTGTATAGGACCAGGCGCTCTGCTGATAACCCAGAGCCCAGGCCGGCGGCAGCGGCATCCGGCCCGTCAGGTCCGTGTAAAGACGCAGAACATCGGATAGCTCGGAGCCGGCGAAAAAGAAGTAGTCCAGATCGCCGCCCTCTGCTGCCACGCCCCAGCGGCCGGGCCCGCCGCTGTCGTCCAGCAAGAAATAGCTGCGGAATGTGTTATGCCAGTAAAGCCCCCACACTCTGCCCGGCCGCCATCCCAACAAGAACGGGATGGCCTGGTACATGGGGTCCGTGTCCGGGAGATGGGGCCAGACATCGGTGCACCAGTTGGTCCAGGAGCGGCCGTCCCGGTTCAGAGGGCCGGTCTTCTCCCCCAGCCCGAGGAAAGCCTCGCCTTCCAGGCGGCGGCGCCAGAGCTCCACCCGGCGGCCGTCTGCGGCCATGCCCCACGCCGGGTCGTCCTGGCTCAAAAGGCCCCCCCGGCTGTCATAAAAGCTCAAACGAAGCGGGGACTTCCCGACGATCACAGCCAGTTGGGGCGTATGGATGCCGAAACAGGCTTCCGTCTCCCGCACCTGTGTCTGGGCCGCGGGCCAGATGGCGCCGGGATCGCTGGCCAAGGGCCAGGAGGCGTTCTCATGAAACCGGCCGGACCCGTTGAACCGGACCCGGACCACCTGATCCGCCAGGACCGTGACCTCCACCCGGCCGCCGCCGTCCACTTCACCGCTGCCCTGCCGGCGGGATTCCTCCCACTGCCAGCTGCGCAGAGGGCCGGCGCTGTTGGCGGGGGCCAGATGACTGCTCCCACCTGCCATAGAAGAACCTCCTCAGGCGCTGTCCTTTTGGCCTGCCCTTTCCGCCTGGATTGTCCTCTCCGCGTCGAACCGCCGGCCGAAAAACCGGCAGGCCGCTTCCAGATAGAGCTGCCGCAAGGTCGTGGCCGGCAGGTCCAGCCCGTACAGGCGGGGCCTGCCTCCCGGGGCATCGGTGTCATCGATGGGCAAATCGCATTCCAGCGCTGTTTCCCAAAACATCTGGTGGATCCAGTAGCGCACTTCGTAGCGGGCAGGCTCAGGATCGGCCAGCGCCACCTGATCGGTGCCGAACAGTATCCGCCCAGCATAACGGATCAGAAACTGCCGGGACCGTTCCCTTTGCCGCCCCAGCTCCCGCACGATCCAGCGCGTGGCCCCTGTATCCAGATAAAGCTGGGGATAAAGGTCCAGAAGGCGGCTCAGGGCATCCAGGTCTTCGGGGTGGCCGCCCATGTGGGCAGCCAGAACCCGCAGGCCAGGATGCCGCTGTAAAATGGCCTCCAGCTGCGCCAGATGCTCCTCCTTGCGGCCGTAGAGCCTCGGGTCTGTGTAGACCCGGCTGAACCACAGATCCGGATCTGCCACATGGATCTGCAGGGCGAGGCCGCTGGATTCCAGCTCCTGCCAGAGAGGCTCCAGCAGAGGGCTGTGGGCCCACAGGCGCGTGCGGGCGTAAAAACGCGGAGCAGCCCAGAGCTTCACCATGAGGGCGCCGGCAGCCCGCGCCGCGGCGATAATCTGGCGGTTGCGGCGCACCCACTCCTCCGGGCCCTCCCCCTCGGGAAAAGAAAACACGGGGGTGATCTCCACCTGGCCCGGATAGCGGTCCCGCAGCGGCAACAGGGAATCCAGGCTGCCGATGACGAAAAGCTTGTGGACGCCGTACAGGCCGGCAGCCTCCAGAAGGCCGGCGGCGCCCCGGTCCAGGCTGGCGTGCGTGTGTACGTCCACCACAGGCCCGGGCCATTTCCGCGCCGGAGGGCGGCGAAAGCCTTCCGCCCGGGCCTGGGCCAACATAGCCTGCCCGTCCGGGTCTTGCGGGGCCTGCCGATCTGTTGTGTGCTTCAGCTGCATCATTCGCGGCACCATAGACCGCCGCCCGCAGGCGGCGGAGAGCTGTGCACCCCGAACCTCCTTCGTGGCATCGACGGATAGCAAGGATTCTTGCAGTAATGGCGCGGCTTGCCATTCCGCGGCCCAGCGGCCGGCGCCCGCAGGTTCAGGGCCCTATTTGATATAGCGGTGCAGCACGTCGATGAGCTCATCGATGACCTCACCGCCCCCCTCTTTGGAACGCAAAGCCCGGGCCACGCACCCGCGGGTATGATCTTCGAACAGCTTGAGGCCTACCTTGTTCAGGGCGGCACGGGCAGCAGCCACCTGCACCAACACGTCCACGCAATACTGGTCTTCTTCGATCATCCGGCTGATGCCGCGGATCTGACCCTCAATGCGCTTGAGCCGCTCCAGAAGTTCCTGCTTGTCTTGTTGCCGGTATTCGTTGGCCAATGCTCGGACATCCCCTGCCGGACCAGGCTGGTCACAGTGCGTCAACCCTCTCACCGCCAAGCCGCGGCCACACATGCCAGAAAAGGGAATCGCCAGGCTGCCCTCATTCTATCATGCTCCCGATCCCGGCAACAAGGGGTGGGACCGCTTCCGTGCTGCCGGGCCCGGTGCGGCTGCCCTAGTCCGGCCGGCACTGGACCAGCCGGGCGGCGGCGCCCTGGATCTCACTGAGTGACACCTGTTCCGGGTCGAACTGGACGTGGACCAGTCCGTCCGCGGGGAACACCTGGACCTGGCTGACGCCCTGCACTTGGCTGAGTACGTCGCTGAGCTGAGCTGCGCAGGCGGGAGACTGGATCCAGGGAAACCTCAGAGTGGCTTTTTCCGGTGTACCCATACGGCACCCCCGTCGGTGAAGTGCGGATGATGGCTCTGTTAGGCTTTCCCTGCCGCCAGCCTCCCATTCCCGCCCGTGCGCCGGCCTAGCGGATCAGCCAAGGAGGCCGCCGCGGCCGCGGCGGACGCCGGGATTCTCCGGCCCGGCGGTCCGCTGCCCCCCGGGCGGCAGGAGCTTCCGGGCTGGCCGGCAGGGTCCGCAGCCCCGCCTCTTCCAGAGCCGGCGCAGAAACGGCGGCGCTCCCCGCCGGACGGGGGCCGGCCTGCTCCCGCGGCCGGGAGTCCGGCGGCTCCTGCGCAGGCTCCAGCACCGGGCCGCGCTCCACCGCTTCGGCGGGGCCTTCCGGCCCA
>JADBKO010000070.1 GCA_014896355.1 Bacillota bacterium | reverse complement strand
AAAATCCTGATTGCCGATGCCAACTACCCGCTATCGACCTGTACCAATCCGGCGGCGAAGAGGGTGTACCTGAACTTGCGGCCAGGTGTCGTCGGCGCCGCGGACGTAGTCCAGGTCTTGGCGGAGGCCATTCCGGCTGAGAAGCTGACGGTCATGATCCCTGACGGTGGTCCAGATCCGGAGATCTTTGGCGATTTCCTGCAGGCGTTTCCGGGTCTGCCATTGGAGCGGGTAGAACGCCTGGCTTTCTACCGGCAGGCGTTGGAGCCCGACCTGGCTCTGGCTGTACAGACAGGTGAGCAACGGCTGTACGCCAATGTTTTGATCACCATCGGTGTGCGGAAGCCAGCCGGTGCGGTATAGGGTGCCAGGATGGTTTTAGGAGTTTTGGGAGCGGGAGCTTTCATCGATCGGGGGCCTGCAGATTTTGGACCTGAGAAAAGGGGTCTGTTTGCAAAATGTCTAGCCCGGAAATTCTTTCGCGCTCGCCAGACCAGTCCCGTCCCTTGAATTCCCAGGCCTTGGTGATCGGGGTGGACTATGGCACAGACTCTGTCCGCTCGGTGGTGGTGGACGCGCAGACCGGCCAGGAGTTGGCCAGCGCCGTGGCCCATTACCGCCGTTGGGCGCAGGGGCTTTACTGTGACCCGGCGCGGAACCAGTTTCGCCAGCATCCCCTGGATTACATTGAGGGGCTGGAAGCCTCCGTGCGGGGCGCCTTGGCGAAGCTGCCCCCGGAGGCTGCCCGCCGGGTGGTGGGGATCGGAGTGGATACCACGGGCTCTACGCCAGGCCCTGTGGACCAGGATGGCCGTCCGCTGGCGCTGCGTTCGGAGTTTCAGGACAATCCCAACGCCATGTTCATCCTCTGGAAGGACCATACGGCGGTGCGGGAAGCCGAGGAAATCAACCACCTGGCACGGACCTGGGGAGGCGAGGACTATACTCGCTATGAGGGCGGAGTGTATTCCTCGGAGTGGTTTTGGGCCAAGATTCTGCACGTGCTGCGGCAGGACGCCGCGGTACGGGCTGCGGCGTACTCCTGGGTGGAACACTGCGACTGGATTCCAGCCCTGCTGACGGGCAATGAAGACCCACGCCGGATGAAGCGCAGCCGTTGCGCCGCCGGGCACAAGGCCATGTGGCACCCCAGCTGGGGCGGGCTGCCGTCCGAAACGTTCCTGACCCGCCTGGATCCCGTATTAGCTGGCCTGCGCGGGCGGCTTTACGAGGAGACGTACACCTCCGATGAGAAGGCCGGCAACCTGACTGCAGATTGGGCCAAGCGCTTGGGTCTGCAGCCAGGGATCGCTGTGGCTGTAGGGGCGCTGGACGCCCATATGGGGGCAGTGGGTGGCGAAATTGGGCCAGGTGCGCTGGTCAAGATCATGGGCACGTCCACCTGCGATGTGATGGTGGTGGACGATACGGAGTTGGGCGGCAGGCAGATCGGCGGGATTTGCGGGCAAGTGAACGGATCGGTGATTCCCGGGCTGGTGGGGCTCGAAGCCGGCCAGTCGGCATACGGGGACGTGTATGCGTGGTTCAAGGAAATCCTGTCCTGGCCCTTGGAAACGGTCCTGCCGGAGGTGCTGGCCGCGGACGGGGCGGCTTGTGAGGAGCACAAGGACTACAAACGGCTGCAGGAGGAAGTCGAAGGCCGCATCCTGGAGCGTCTCTCCTCGGAGGCCGCCAACATCCCTGCCGGCGAGACGGGCCTGTTGGCCTTGGATTGGCTGAATGGACGCCGCAGCCCGTGGGCGGATCAGACTCTGAAGGGGGCCATCGTCGGGCTCACCCTGGGAACCACGGCGCCGAAGCTCTTTCGGGCCTTGGTGGAGGCCACTGCATTTGGGAGCAAAGCCATCGTGGACCGCTTCGCTGCCGAAGGCGTGGAGATCCGGCAGGTCATCGCTCTGGGCGGCATTGCCAAAAGAAACGATTTTGTGATGCAGGTCAATGCAGATGTCCTGAATATGCCCATCAAGGTGGCCACTTCGGATCAAACCTGCGCTTTGGGCGCCGCCATGTTTGCAGCCACGGCAGCGGGGATATATCCCTCGGTGGCCCAAGCCCAAGCGGCGATGGGAAGTGGGTTCTCCAAGGTGTATCTCCCGGATCCGAAAAACGCGGCAAAATACCAGCAGCTATATTCGGAATATTTGGCCCTGGGGCAGGCGTTGGAGTCCCAGCTACGGCGGTTGTGAGAGGAGCGGCTGTGGTGTAGAGGGGGGCTCCACGAACGCGGCAGGGCCTCCCTTGGCCAGATCCTGTTGTTTGCCAGATCCTGTGGGCGGCGGGCGCCAACCCTGGCAGGCCCACTGCCATTGGTCATTGGCTCGCCATCCGCGCTCAACAGGAACTGGACTCGGCGAGCGCGCCCCGTCGCGAACTCTTCTTCCAGCCGGTTTTGCTCCAGAAGTGGACAAGTGAACAGTGGGCGCACCACTCTGCCCAATACGCGATAATCAGATCTGTCCGTAGATCGTGTTGGTGGTTTAGCGGGTGGGTGGAGGTGCCGAGAGGCATCCCGGCGAGGCCGTAGGACCGCCTGTGTCCCAGCGTGGGAAGAGTACCTTAACGTTCGCCACGCACCCAGGGATACGTTGGGCTTCCCCCGCAGGAGCAAGGGAGGGGAGAACGGTGAAGGCGCGGCCGCCCTAGGTTGCCTCCGACCAACACGAGGTGCGGACAGATATGAGTGTTCTGTCGCGACCGGGGGCGTGTGGAGGGGTCCACTTTCCTCTGGAGACTCGACGAGCTGAGGGCTGTGCTGGGCGAAGACCAAGCCCGTCTGGCCGCTGCCTATTGCTTCGGAATGACCCCCGGCAGGCTTTATCTGCCCTTTTGCCCCTGCCGCGCCGTTACCCATTCTGGAAGTGGCGTGGGCCTTCCACTCCTATGCGCCAGCCGTGGACGCCGCTTCTCTTGTACAAACGTTGGCTCAAGTTTGCTGCAATGAGACAGGAAGGGGTTGCGGCTGATTCTGTCCCGATAACCAGTAAATCCCATAAAGCATCCACGTACAGGAAACCTTTCTCCTTCCAAGCCCGCGCCTGTGCCCGTGAAAAAATGTGGAAGAGACAGAAGGAATTGCCACCCGCGCGGAGAAAAACGTCCATGCGTGAATAAGTTCTGCGCAATTTTGCCGCAAACGGCACCGCTGCTTTGCGCACCTTCAGGGCACCTATCAGAGCACCTGTCAGGGCACCACCAAGCGTGAGCAGGCCGGGCCGCCAGGCTGCGGCGGGTTTGTCAAGGAGTTGGGTGTGTGAAAAGCCGGCTGGAGGATGTGGCTCGACTGGCGAAGGTGTCTGTATCCACAGCATCCCGCGCCCTTAGCGGCAGGGGTCGCGTCAGTGACCAGACGCGCAGCGCTGTGCTGGAGGCAGCCCGGCGGGTCGGGTACGATCCCAGGCCGCCGGCCCGTGGCCAGGGATCCGCCGGCGGCGGAACCGGGTATATCGGTATTCTGTTCAACAAACGGCTCCATTCGCTGGTTTCCGACGCGTTTTACGGCCACGTAATGGAAGGAGTTGAACAGGAATGCCGGCGACGTGGTTACCAGGTGTTCTTTTCCACCATTAGCGGGCCGGGGGACGGGCAAGCCCTTGTGCGCCAGTTGAGTGACGACAAGAAGATGGATGGGCTGATCCTGGCCGGGAACGACATTCCCGTCTCTGTCGTGAGCTTCTGCCTGGAGCGAAAGATCCCTGTGGTCTTGGTGGATAACTCACCGGGGGACTTGCCGGTGGATTGTGTGTCCATCGACAACATCACCGGGGGCCATGCCGCCACGGCTTTTCTGTTGAAACATGGCCATAGATCCATTGCCTACCTCTGCGGACCGTTTTCGCACCCATCGCTGCGGGAACGGTTTGTCGGTTACAGGAACGCCCTGGACGAAGCCGGCATTCCCTTCGACCCCCGGTTGGTCTGGTCCACGGAGGAAGTCTCCTTGTTTAATGACGAGGGCGGGTTTCAGGGTATGCTGCGCCTTCTGGCCGGACGGCCCCGGCCCACGGCTGTTTTTGCAGCCAACGATTTCATGGCGATCGGGGCTCTTCGGGCGGCCATAAAAGAGGGGCTGCGCGTGCCGGAAGACCTTTCTATCGTCGGCTTCGACGATGTAGATACCAGTCGCCTGGTATCCCCGCCCCTGACCACAGTCCGGGTGATGAAGCGGGAGCTGGGAGCCGCCGCTGCTGACCGGCTGTTTGAACGGATTGGAGCAGTAACCACCGGCGAGTCTTTATTCCCGCTAAGACTGGTGGTCTATGTCCATCTGGTAGAGCGGGAGTCGGTGTGCGCGCCTGCAGGCTCCAGTAAGGGTGACGATGGCGCCGTACCGAGTGAAAGGGTCACCCGAGTCGGAAGAACCGGGTCATGATCCAGGGGGGAAGTTCGATGCAAAGCACCTCGCACAATGCCGCGGTTGCCAGCAAGACGGCAGGGACGCCGCCCCTTCCGTCCACCGGCGGATACTGGCGATGGCTGCGCGACCGCTTTCGTGAAAGCCAGAAGATCGGCTATGTCTTCGTCTTGCCATACCTGGTCTTTTTTGCGGTTTTCGTGGCCTACCCACTCATTTTTGCCTTTATCCTTGTGTTCCACAGCTGGAACATTGTGTCGCCCATGCGGTTTGTGGGGCTATGGAATATCGAAAGGCTGCTTTTCAATGATCCGCTCTTCTGGAAAGCCTTGGGGAACACGCTTAAATTCCTCATGCTGCATATTCCCTTACAGCTGGTCCTGGCCTTGATGATCGCCGTGATCTTGAACCAGCGGATTCCCCTGCGGGGGTTCTTCCGCTCCGCCTTCTTTCTGCCTTTTGTGATCTCGGGCGCGGTGGTCACGATCCTTTGGCAGGCCCTTTATTCCACTGACGCTGGCGTCTTCAACCTGGTTCTTCGCAAACTTGGGTTGCCCGGGGTCGGTTGGCTGACGGATCCCGGTATCGCCATCTACTCCATCGCCATCATGGCTACGTGGAAGAATCTTGGCTTTTACATAATCCTTTTCCTCGCCGGTCTGCAGGGGATCCCCGGGTACCTATACGAGGCGGCAGCCATTGATGGAGCCAACCGCTGGCATCAGTTTTGGCGGATCACCTTGCCGCTCCTGAACCAGATCACGTTGCTGGTGGTCATTCTTTCCACCATGGGCGGGTTCAGCCTCTTTATCGAGCCGTTTGTGATGACCGGCGGCGGGCCGGCGGACAGCACGCTCTCGGTGGTGCTGTACCTTTACAAGCACGCCTTCCAGTTCCTGCACATGGGCTATGCAGCCACCATCGGATTCGTGCTGGCAGCCATGGTGTTCGTGGTGATCGTGATCCAGCGGAAGCTTATGAGCGGCGAGACGTATGTTTAAGCAGGAAGGGATGGCTATGCGGGCGGTCCGACGGCTTGTTTCACCGGGACGTTTTGGGCAAGGCGCCCTCAAGGTTGTGTTATATCTGATCCTGGTCGCGTTCGCGGTGAGCTTCATCTATCCGTTTCTCTGGATGGCCGCGGCTTCCCTGAAACCGGAGCGGGAGATCGGCACTTTGGCCCTGTGGTCGCCGCACTTCTCGTTGCGAGGCTATTTCTATGTCTTCCATCAGATCCCGATAGCCAGGGCGTTTTTCAACAGTGCTTTTGTGTCCCTGACAGCGACCTTTTCCACCCTCGTCCTCTCTTCCATGGTGGGATACGCGCTGGGACGTCTGCGTTTTCTGGGCCGGGATTTCATCTTCAACCTGGTGTTGTTCACCATGCTGATTCCTGGCCAGCTCACACTCATCCCCATGTACGTGCTCATTGTGAAGCTGCACTGGACCGACACTTATTGGGCGTTGATTGCGCCGGCCATGATCAGCAACATGGGCATCTTGATTTTCCGACAGTTCTTCCTGACGATCCCTGGCGAGCTCACGGATGCGGCGCGCATCGACGGCTGTTCTGAATGGCGCTTGCTGTTTCAGATCGTCTGGCCTTTGTCTAAACCAGCGCTGATCACCGTGGGGATTGTGTCCTTCATCGGAATCTGGAATGACGTTCTGTGGCCGCTCATCGTCATCCGCAATTGGCAGATGATGACCATGCCGCAGATGGTGACTCTGTTCCATGTGGGTGGGTTGGCGGGGGCGCAGGTATCCGCCGAGATGGCCGCCATCATGCTTCTGGCGCTGCCGGTGGTATTGGCTTATGCGTTCCTGCAAAGGTATTTTATCGAGAGTTTGGCCTTGTCCGGCCTGAAGGGCTAAGGGCCCTTCGGCGCGCTTTGGGACATCCCTGTGGGCCCGGTAACATCACCGCAGGCCTGGGAAAATGGGTTCATCAGAGCACGAATTCGGGAGGAGGAATTCAGATGCTGAAGCGATGGGTCGCCTTGTCGGTAGTGGTGTCGGTGTTGTTGGGCATGCTGTTGCTTGCCGGAACAGCTGTGGCTGCGGCGCCGGTCCAGCTCACGTTCTGGCCCTCATCGAATCCCCAGGAAATCGAGTTCGCCAAGATGGTGGTGGCGGAATGGAACAAGCTCCATCCCGGGATTCAGGTCAAGATGGAACCCTTGCCTGCCAGCCGTTCCACCGAGGAGGTGCTGCTGGCGGCCATCGCTGCCCGCACGACTCCGGATATCTGCGCCAACATCTATCCGGGGGCCATCACGCAGTACATTGCGGCTAAAGGCCTGTACCCGGTGGATACGTTCCCCGATTTCTACTCGTTCATGGAGAAGCGCACGCCGAAACAGATCATCAAGGCCTTTACCTATCGCGACGGCCATGTGTACCAGATTCCGTGGAAGAACAACCCCGTGATGATGGCGTATAACGTCAAGCTGCTGAAGGAAAATGGGATCGATCCGGACCAGCTGGCCACCTACAGCGGCTTCCTGGCGGCTGCCAAGAAGTTCGCCCGGGATACCAACGGCGATGGAAAGGTCGACCAGTGGCTGTATGCGCCCAGCACGGATGTGACCTGGTGGCAACGCTTCTTTGACTTCTACACCCTGTATATCGCAGCCTCGCAAGGGCGCACCTTCTTTGACAACAACGGTAGGTTGGACGTGGATACCAAAGCGGCCACGGAGGTCTTTACCTTCCTGCAGACGCTGTTCCGGAACGGCTGGGCCCCCAAAGGGAACGTGGGGATGGGAGATCCCTTCCTGCAGGGGCGGATTGCGGTGACCATGACGGGGCCTTACTCGATTCCCTATTATGAGCAAAACGCGCCCAAGGGCTTCCAGTTCTCCTTCCGGCCGGTTCCGGTGCCCGATTCGGTGAAGGGGCCGGTGTGGACCTACGGAGATCCAAAGAATATCGGGATCTTCACGACCACGAAGCACCCGAAAGAGGCGTGGGAGTTCGTGAAGTTCATCCTGACCAAGGAAAATGATCTGCTCTGGCTGAAGACCACGTCGCAGCCGCCCTACCGCATGAATATCGAGTCGGATCCCCTGTTCGCCCCGTACTTCCAGACGCATCCGGTCATGAAGATCTTCGCCGCCCAGAGCGCTTATACCCGCGGTGTGGA
>JADBKO010000007.1 GCA_014896355.1 Bacillota bacterium | reverse complement strand
CCTCGTAGCGCGCCTGGTAGAGCGCAGGGCGGGGATTGTCGTTCATGCCGCCGTCCACGGCCACGTAGGTGCGGACGCCGGGGATCTCCTTGATGGCCCCCACGGTGTAGAGCGTGGTTCCGGCTTCCGCCACGATCGAGCGCCCGGGCTCCACCACGAGCCGGGGGAGCGGCAGGTCCAGGGCCGCCGCCCGCTCGGCCACCGCCCCCGTGATGACCTCCACGAGGTCCTCGATGGGCGGCGGGTCATCGTCCGCCGTGTACCGCACGCCCAGGCCGCCCCCGAGGTCCAGTTCCCTGCACGTCCAGCCGGTACGCTTGCGCACCAACGCGCAGAAGGCCATCATCCGGTCGATGGCGGCCCGGAAGCTCTCCAGGTCGAAGATCTGCGAGCCGATGTGCGCGTGCAGGCCGACCAGTTCCACCTCGGGGGCCGCCAGTGCGGCCTCGACGCCCTCCATGGCGGCCCCCGTGTCGATGGGCAGGCCGAACTTGGAGTCGAGCTGCCCGGTGGCGATGTAATGGTGGGTGTGGGCCGTCACCCCGGGAGTCAAGCGCAGGTGGATGCGAGGGCGGGCGCCCTGGCGCGCTGCCTCCTCCCGGAGAAGGCGCAGCTCGTGGAGGCTGTCCACCATGATGCGCCCCACTCCGGCGGAGACCGCCAGGCGGAGCTCCTCCGGGGTCTTGTTGTTGCCGTGGAAGAACAGGCGCTCCGCCGGCACCCCGGCAGCCAGCGCGGTGGCCACCTCGCCGCCGGAGGCCACGTCCAGGTGCAGGTCCTCCTGGTAGGCCAGGACGGCCATCGCCTTGCAGAAGAAGGCCTTGGCGGCGTAGGCCACGGCGAAGTCGTCCCAGCGCTGCCGGAAGGCCTGGACGTAGGCCCGGCTGTTGCGGCGGACCAGTTCCTCGTCCATCACGTAAAGCGGCGTCCCGAACTCCCGGGCGAGCTCGACCGCATCGCACCCGCCGATGATCAGGTGGCCACGCTCGTCCACCGTCTGCGTGCCGTAGAGGTGCACCCCCGCGCTTCCTCCCCTGACTGTAGCTGGTCTGACCCACAACTGGTCTGCCCCGTGCCGCATCCGTTGGACCGTCGTTTCGGCCGGCAGGCGGCGGGTCACGCCGGCCCGGACGTGCCGGCACACCACCCTGAGTGTCCTGCCGGCCTGCTTGGGCCAGGAAGACGCAAATTCTAGTTTACGCTAGCATGCCTGGCGGGAGGTGTCAACGCGACGCGCGGTAAGGGGTGCACGCACAAAAGCGCGGTCCTAAGGTTTTCCAGTTGTGGATATATGTTTAAGCTACCTTGGGGCGTGTGGCCCAGAATCGGTCCCAAGAGTCACTACGAATGTAACAACGCAGATTCAGCATCCGCTGCGCGTTCTTGAGACACCACCGCATCCCCGCTTGCCGGTGCCGCATATGCACGATCTGTTTGCACGCACTCTCCACGATCCCGCTCCCCATCGGGTACCCCCTCGCCCGCAGCCACCGATACGGCATCCGCCGCCGGTTCGCCTCGATGTACTCCCGCAACTTCGCCGTCCCCTCGCCCGTGCGCTTCAGGTACTCCAGGGCCGTCTCGATCTCCTCTTCCCGCAGCAGCTCCAACACCGTCTCGGCCCAGTCCCGACCGGTGGTATCACCCTCGCCGAAGAGTTCTCGGGCTGTCGCAAAGACGTGCTCGGCCAAATGGTAGTAATCCAGAACCTGAACCGCATCCGGAAAGTGTTCCGCCGCCTGGTTCCAGATCCACGGCGCACCATCCCCCAGCACCAGCGTGCACTGCCTTCCCCGGCCGCCCTGTTGCTGCGCCAGGGCGTAGACCATCCGCCCGAACGGCTCCGGTGGGCCCAGGAGCGCGGTGTACGCCGCGGCAACCGGCCGCAGCTCCCAGCCCCGCTCGCCTTCCCGCCATTCGTACCGGGCGGCGACCCCCACCTTCGTCTCCCGCCAACCCTCCTCCCGGGTGTTCAGATGGGCGCCATCCATACCGATCACCAACACCTCCGGCGGCTCCGGCGGAACCACGGCACCCTGCAGCGCCTGTTCCGTTGTTGCCGCCTGGTCCTCGCCGATCGCTTCTCCCACCCGCTCGCACACGATCCGCACCTGCGACGGGCTCATCCCGATCCCGCCCAGCTCCTGCAGCACTTCCGCCGCCCGGCTGAAGGGCAGGGCACTCCCTACCATCGCAGCCAAACGCACGACATTCCGAGTGAAATGGCCCTCCGGCAGATCCCACTGCGCATCCAGCGGCCGCCACGCCCCGCACGCAGGGCACCAGTACTCCGCACGCCGGATTTCCACCTCACCCACCAGCGTCACGTAGCGCTTGGGGTCGTCCCGCACATACCGTCCTGTCCGCCCACACGTACAGCGGGCACGGGCACCCCGGTAGCCGCGTTCCGTCTCCAGGGCGACCGTTCCAATCGCCGTCATGATCAGCCGCTGCAACGCAACCAACCACTGCTCACGGTCATCCAGCGTACCGGATTCCCCCGCCAGTTGCGTGACCAACCCCCGGCCGGCCTCGGAAGCGAGCACCCTCGCCACCGTGGCTAGAATCTGCCGGGTCAACGCCTCCACCCGATCCTCCACGCCCATTCCGGGGTTGCGGTCGCCGGGCGGAACATCCACTGCCGGCGCTGCATCTGTGTTGCGGCCGGGCACTACCCGTGTTACCATGGACTTGCGAAACCCTCCCAGTACTGCGGAAGCAGTGCGTGGATTTCCAGGTCACACGAGGGTTTCGCTTCTCTTTTGCCCGCAAGTTTTCCTGCAATGTCTCTCCTAATTTGAGCGCTATCTTCCATTGTCAGGGGCTTCCATGACTTAGGGCCACGCTATTTTGCGTGGACCC
>JADBKO010000069.1 GCA_014896355.1 Bacillota bacterium | reverse complement strand
CCGGCGCCGGGCCGGCACGAGGCGGGCCACGGGGCCGGATGCATCACTCCGGCAGGCGGCGCAGGAAACGCAGGAACCACAACATGGGCGTGACAAAGACCGGCTCCCGGCCCTGGCTGGCCAAGGCTCGCTCGAAAAGCTGCACAGCCGCCTCCGTGCGGGCGGCCAACATGGCCTCGCCTGCCTCTACGCTGGCCAAGCCCGGGGCACCCATATATGGCAGCATATGCGGGTCGCCCACCCAGGCCAGGGTATTGGCCAGATGATCCAGATCCGCGGCCAGCTGCCGGGCCCCCAATCGCCGCAGGCACCGGGCCCACCAACCCAGGAAGGCTGCGGCCCCCCGCCGGGGCGGCAGCAAGGAGGGGGGCACCGCCCCATAATCCGCCGCCACCCGGCTCTGGCCGCTGTGCCGGTCCACGGCCAAGAGGAGAGAAGTTTCGTTGGTGCCCGCGTGGTTGTCCGCATCATCGCCGCACCGCCCCGGGCCCAGCCCGGTGAGCCGCTGGAACTCCGGGTCGTGCTGGACCATCCGGCGGTAGTCCCATTCAAAAGGATTGATCACATAGAACCGGTCCTGGCGCCAAGCCCTCCGCGCCACCATGGCGGTGGCCATTTGGTGCCTGGGACCTCCGTGGTTGTCGGCTATAAAAAGATAGCGGAAGCCCTGCCGGGCCAACCCCCGGGCATATGCCAGAAGAACCCCCTCCAGATGGGGAGCAGGTACGGAGAGAGAGCCGGCCACAGGTAAAGCGTCGGAGCCGAGGAAAAGAGGCGGCAGCTTCACAAAAACGAGGTCCGGGTGGCGCCGGGACAGGGCTTCGATATAGCGGCGCTGCAGCTCCAGGGAGACGAACACGTCGGTTCCGGTGGGCAGATGCGGCCCGTGCACCTCCACCGGGCTCACAGCCACCAGGAAAACCGTGCGCTCCCTCGGCAGAGCCTGCAACTGGGGCAGGCGCAGCTCCACGTATTCCAAGACCTGCGTCATGACCCCACCTCCTTGCGCCTTGCTCCGGGCGCCCCGGCCTGGCCCAGCCCGGACAACCGGTGCCGGAGCTGGACGCGGATCACCGCCCGGTCTACCGACGCATTCGGCGAGGGAGGGACTTATCCCTGCTGCGCCTGCGCTTCCTCATAGTCATAGGCCAGCCGGCTCAGCTCGGCGATGTGGGGAAAACCATCCTCCGGATCATCCCAGCCTTTGGACAGGACCACCAGGATATACGGGCGGCTGCCGAAGACCACCCCCACGTCATCGGCCACGCCCTTGTCTGCGCCCCCGGCCCAGAGGTCCCCTTCCTTATGGGCCACCGTAAGCGTTTGCGGCAACTTGCCTGGCAATCCCACGTGGTAAATGGAATTGGCCATGTCGTCCAACAGCCTGCCGCCCAGCGCCGGGTTTTGGTCGCGGAACGCCAGCACGGCCCGGATGTAGGCCCCCATGTCCCGGGCGGTGGTGAGGTTCTGCCCGTCCGGAAACACCAGCTCTCCTCCAATTTGCCGCATGTACGCCGCCAGGGAATCCTTGCCCACGAAGCGCATGAGCATACGGGCAGCGATGTTGTCGCTGACGGTGATGGACAGATTGGCCAGCACCCGAAGGGAATAACGGTCCCCGGGATGGGCAGAAAACTGCAGGATCCCGGCGCCACCCTGGTAATCGTCCGCCTGGTAGGCCAGCTTCTCCTGCCAATCCAGATCGCCCTGGGCCGCCAGCTGGTTGATGTAAAGCACCAGCGGCACCTTGATGGTGCTGGCCGCCCACATGGGTTCGGTGTCGTTGATGCCGAAGGAACGGCCGGAGATCAGGTCCTGGAAGTACACGGCGTAGGTCTGCGGCTGCTGCGACAGGTAAGCCAACATCCGCTGGCGCAGCGGCGCGAAATCCGGCTGGGACGTGTCATCGGGAACCTGCAACTTCTGTCCGGGCTGAATCTCGTGATCCGGCAGGCCGTTGGCACCCTGAAGCGCCTGCACAGCCAACTGATAAAGCTGGCCGATGCTCCACAGGCTGTCTCCAGGCTGGACCACGTACGTACGGGCCCACGCCGCCAGCGCCAGGCCCGCCACCAGCACCACCACCAGCGGCGCCACAATCCGCGCCACAATCTTCCGTCTACGCATGAAGCTCCTCTCCACCGCTGCCAGTTCTAGATGAATACACGGACAAGCTTCTTTCGTTATTGTAAAGGCAGCGGGGACGAGGCCACAACCACCAATATCTCCCCTGTTTTCCTGCGGCAGCGGGCAGCCGGGGCCCCGCTATTCCCGTCCCGGGCAGGACAGCCGCCACAGATGGCGCAATTTCCACCATTCCTGCACGGCCGCAGCCCTGCTGCGCTGCACTTCCTTGGAAACTTCGCCCAGCCGCTTACGGACCCGGTGGTATTCCTCATCCGAAATGAGGCCGGCCTGCTACTTGGCGCGCGCCAGGCGGTGCTGGCGCTCGGCGTGCGCGTACAACGCCTCTTCCGAGGCTGCCCGCCGGCGGGCCTCCAGCGCCCCCTGGAAACGGTCCTGCAACGCGGCGGTGAGCTGCAGCCGCAAGGATTCCGGCGCGTTGCCCAAGCCCGGCAGAACTTGTCCCACAGGCCAGTCCGATGGTGACGGCGGGCACAGCTTCTGCCGGACCCTGCCCGCCTGCTCCGCAAGCACCACCATTTTCTGCAGCATCCCCCTGAGCTCCGGCGGCATCTTGAAAGAAGCCGCAGCCCAACGGACATTAACATAGCTTTCCGGTGGCCCCGGAGCAACCGCGCCCTGAGACCCGGGATGGGGCCTCCCTTCGCCGGGCCCATCTATTTTCATCGCAGACCCACCTCCGCAGGCCTCCTTGCGTTCTCACATTTCCTCGGTATTTTCACTATTCGTCCGGGCTCAGCCGGACGCCGGATTGCCCGCCGGATTGCATGATATGAAAACACCTGTGTAAACCGGTTGCATTCCGGCCTGTCTCTTTGGTAAAGGCGGCCAAATGCCGATACAGGCATTAGGAATTCCCAGAGAGTGGGATACAAAGGAACGGATTGTCAGGTTTGTATGGAAATGGCGAAGAGGTCCTGCAGGGAGTGGCCGTTCCCTGGACGAACTGCCGGACAGGAGGGAACGAGGTGCGGGAGCCAACGAACTTGCAGCCAAGGGCTTTCCCGGGAGCGAACGGAGCCCGCGGTCCGGAGGAAGGCACGGATCCCACGGATCCCGTAGTGGGCCGTTCTCCCGGGAGCATTCAGGCGTTCCGGCGGGCGCTGCGGGCGGCCTACGTGAATTCGCCTGTCTTGATCATCGGGGAACGGGGGACGGGGCGAAGGACGCTGGCCCGCATGATCCACCAGCGGGGCGCCCGCAGGGCCCGGCCTTTCATCGTGCTAGACTGCCAGCAGATCCAGCCCGTTGCAGCCAACGGGAACGCCCCATTTCCAGCCCGGGAAAAGAGTACCGCCATCCGGGTCAGCTGGGAACGGCCTGGCGATCCTTTCGGGGTTTCGACGGCCATGAGCCTGAAAAACCTGGATGAAGTTTTGGCGGCAGCGGAGGGCGGGACCTTGTTTTTGGAGGAAGCGGGCCTCATGCCCTTTTCTCTGCAGGCGGAACTGGCGCGCATCCTGCGGGCCCGGGGAACCCGGGCACGTGCCGGAGCGTCCGGCCTCCGGGTCGCCGACGTCCGCCTGATTTCTGCCACAGAACTTCCACTGGGCGAGCTGGTGGCCAAAGGGCGGTTTCGCGAGGACCTGCTGGATCGGCTGGGGGTCATTCAGATCCGGATCCCACCGTTGCGGGAGCGCCGCGAAGACATCCCCCTCCTGGCCAGGGCGGTGTTGGTCCAGGAAGCCCACCGCCTGGGAAAGCCTCCACTCACCGTCAGCACAGGGGCCATGCAGGCGCTGCAATCTTACGATTTCCCAGGGAATATCCCAGAACTACGGGAAATCCTGGCCCGGGCCGCTGCGTTGAAGAGCACCGGGATTTTGGAGAGGCAGGATGTCTGCCGTTTGCTGAACGCTTCCTGCCGGACATCCCGGCCCTGACCAGCCAGGCCGCCGGGCCCGGCAGCGGGATCCGCCGGATTCAGGTCAAGAACAGGGTTTTCCCCCAGCCTGGATCAAAACGAAAATGCCCATCGCCGTCAGAGCCCAACGCATTCCCGCCCACCTCTATATTATAGTTGAATATCATAGTCTGTTTCTGCCGAGACCTCCTTGCAGGCCCGACCGTGGCTGCGAACAGCGGCGGCCTGGCTGCCTGCCCGGCTGGCTGGCTGGGCGCAGGAAACCCGGCCAACAGGTCGAAATTTCTTCAGCGTTGCCTTCATGGGGCAAGAAAGGGCGATCAGCCATGCAAGACGAAGAACGGCAGCGAACGGAGCCGGGCCGGGCCCAACAGGCCGGAGAGGCTGCGTCCGGGAAAGAGGCCCAGGGTGGCCCGGAGGACCCCGGGCGCGGGTTTTTGCTCTCTCTCAGCCGGACGGTGGGGGTGTCCGGCCACGAAGACCGGGCCGCCGCCGCAGTGGAAGAAGGATTCACAGGCTTGGCAGACGAGATCCGGCGGGACCGGCTGGGCAATCTGGTGCTGGTGCGGCGCGCCCGCCGCGCAGGCCCGGAGGCGGCGGCAGAGCAGGCGCCGGCAACCCCACGCCCGCCACGGATCATGCTGGCTGCCCATATGGACGAGGTGGGCCTGGTCATCACGCAGGTGGACGAGCGGGGATTTCTGCGCTTCACCGCCATGGGTGGGGTGGACCAGCGGATCCTGCCCGCGCAGATGGTGCGGGTCCACAGCCGCCAGGGCGATCTTCCGGGCGTCATCGGCGCCAAGCCGCCCCACATCCAGACAGCCGATGAACAGAAGCGGGCCATCAAGATGGAAGACCTTTTCATCGATGTCGGCTACGATGAGGCCGAAGCCCGCCGCCGGGTGTCCGTGGGCGACATGGCCAGCATCGACATGGAGCCTCTCAGCCTGCGTGGCCAGCGCCTGGCGGGCAAATCCCTGGACGACCGCGCCGGCGTGGCCGCCATGTTCGTCTGCCTGCGGGAGCTGCAGCATCTCCAGCACAGCGCCGATGTGTTTGCCGTGGCCACGGTGCAGGAGGAAGTCAGCCGTCTGAGCGGTGCCGCCACCTGCGCTTTTGAGCTGCAACCGGACATCGGCCTCGTCATCGACGTGGGGTTCGGCGACATGCCGGGCCAGCCGGAGGACGCCGGCCTCAAGGTGGGCGGCGGGCCGGCCATCGGCATCGGGCCCCATGTGCATCCCAAGCTGTTCGCGCGGCTGAAAGAGCTGGCGGAGCGGTGGCACATCCCCTACTCCCTCGAACCCAGCCCCACGCCGGCCGGCACCGACGCCTACGGCATCCAGATCACCCAGGCCGGTGTGCCTACGGCGCTCATTTCCCTGCCTCTACGCTACATGCACACCCCTGTGGAGCTGCTGGACTGGCGCGACGTGCAGGCTGCCGGGCAGCTTCTGGCCCTGTTCATCGCCAGCGTGGATGCAGCCTTTGTGGAGGGATTGCGGTGTTTTTAAAGGAATTGAGCGAGGCCGTGGGCGTTTCCGGTCAGGAAGATGAGGTGCGCAATCTGATCCGCGACCGCGTCCGGCCCCACGTAGAGCAGGTTTGGACCGATGCGCTGGGCAATCTGCTGGCCTGCAAAAAAGCTGCAGCCTCTGCGGGAAAGGCGCCGCGGATCATGATTTCCGCCCACATGGACGAAGTGGGCTTGATGATCACCGGCATCACCAGCGCCGGCCTGCTGCGTTTCCGCCCGGTGGGAGGCATAGATCCCCGGGTGCTGGTGGCCAAGCCGGTGTCGGTGGGCAAAGACCGGATTCCCGGCGTCATCGGCGCCAAGCCGATCCATCTGCAGCAGCCCGAGGAGCGGGAGACCCCCTTCCGCCTGGATGGACTCTACATCGATATCGGGGCCGACAGCGAAAAAGACGCTGCCAGCGCAGTACACTTGGGCGACCTGGCGGCGTTCCGCACGCCGTTCCGGGAGTTGGGCGGCGGCCTGGTGATGGGCAAAGCCCTGGACAACCGGGTGGGGTGCTCCATCCTGGCGGAGGTGCTGGAGGGCGGGCCGTACCCGGTGGAGGTGTGCGGCGCCTTCACCGTGCAGGAGGAAGTGGGCCTGCGGGGGGCCGGGGTGGCGGCGTACGGCCTGAAGCCGGATTTGGCCCTGGTCCTGGAGGGCACCACCGCCGCCGACATGCCTGGCCAAAAGGAACACCAATTTGCCACCACCGTGGGGCAGGGGCCGGCCCTGACCCTGATGGATGCCGCCGGTGTGCCCAGCCGGCCCTTGATGGAACGGCTGCAGCAGGTCGCCCTCCAGCAGGGCATCCCCTTCCAGTTCCGCCGCTTTACCACCGGCGGCACAGAAGCCGGCCGCATCCAGGAGCAGCGCGGCGGCATCCCGGCAGGCACCGTGTCCGTGCCCTGCCGCTACATCCATTCACCGGCGGCAGTCCTGAGCCTGAAAGACCGGGAAGCCACGGTCCGGTTGGTCCAAGCGTTTCTTTACTCTGTGGGAGAAAGTGGGGTTCCTGTGGCATGAACGCGCAATCTGCATGGGAAGATGGATTCGGGAACAGGCCGGGAGAGGGCATCGGCACCGGCGGCGACCTTGCCGGTGGTTCCGGAGACGGCGCCGTGCGGGGACCCCTGGAGGCAGCCGTTCCTTCGCAAGAAGAGCTGCTCAGCCTCACCCGGCGCTTGGTGGAGGCCTGGGGGCCTTCCGGACGGGAGGATGAGGTCCGGGATCTGATCCGGCGCGAGCTGGAGGGCAAGGTGGATGAAATCTTCCAGGACACCCTGGGCAATTTGGTGGCCGTGCGCCACGGCCGGGGCCAAGGCAGTCCGGCGGGGCCGGGGCACCGGATCATGGTGGCCGCCCATATGGACGAAATCGGGGTCATCGTGACCTACATCGACGAAAAGGGCTTCTTGCGCTTCGCGGCCATCGGCGGCCTCTCTCCGTTCAATCTGCTGGGGGAGCGGGTGCGGTTCGCCAACGGGACCATCGGCGTCGTGAGCCACGAAAAGCTGGATTCCATGAAAGATCTGAGCCTGGACAAGATGTACATCGACATCGGGGCCGCCAGCCGGGCCGAGGCCCAGGCCCGGGTGAAGATCGGCGACAGCGCCGTGGTGCATCGTGAGCTCAGCGTGCTGCGGGCTCCGGCTGCGGTGCCACAGGAGGGCGGGGCCCAGGGGAGCCACGCTCCATCCGCCCGGGTGGCGGCCAAGAGCCTGGATGACCGCATTGGCTGCGTGGTGGCCATTGCTGCGGCCCAGGCCCTGGCAAGGCTGGAGGATTCCGCCGGTCGAGCGGGCTCCCCCAATGAAGTGGCCTTCGTCTTCAGCACGCAAGAGGAAGTGGGTGCCCGGGGAGCCGGCCCGGCTGCGTACCGGCTGGAACCGGACCTGGCACTGGCCGTGGATGTCACGGCCACCGGCGACACACCGGAGGCCCGGCGCATGGCCGTTTGCCTGGGCGCGGGGCCGGCGGTCAAGGTGAAAGACCGCTCTTTGGTGGCTCATCCCAAAGTGACAGCCCTCCTCCAAGCGGTGGCCGCAGAAGAAGGCCTGCCCTGCCAACCGGAGATCCTGGAATACGGCGGTACCGATGCCGGCGCCATCCATACCTCCCGCTCCGGCGTACCCAGCGGTGTAATCTCCATCCCCTGCCGGTACGTGCACAGCCCCTCGGAAGTGGTGGACCTAGGGGACGTGCGGGCTGCAGCCGCTCTGCTGGCGGCGGTTGCCCGGAAGGAAGTGCAGCTCTGACCGGCGCGGCGCCGGGAAGCCC
>JADBKO010000068.1 GCA_014896355.1 Bacillota bacterium | reverse complement strand
AGGCCGCCCGTAAGGGGTGGCGGGACCCGCCGCCTGATCGCAGGCATCGTAAGTCAGAAGTGGCCTGCCGTGGCGCTCGGGGGCGTTCTTATGCTGGCGGCGGCGGGCGCCGCGCTGCTGCCGCCACTGGTGATGAAGCGCATCGTGGACGACGCGATCTCTCAGAGGGACCTCAATCTGCTTGGCAGACTGGCTGCGCTGTTGGCTGGGTTGTATGTTGCCGGTGCGCTTCTTGAGCTGGCTGCGAACTCTATTTTCGTGGTAACGGGACAGGCTGTTCTCCACGACGTACGCCGCACGGTGTTCCGGCGTGTATTGAGCCTGCCGATGGAGTTTCTCGAGCGAAGGCAGAGCGGCTATCTTACGGCGCGCCTGGGCGAGATTTCCTCTTTGGGTGCGCTGTTCAGCGCCGGCACCTTCAAGATCGCGTTGGCCGTGCTGGAGTTTGGTGGGGTCCTAGCGGTCATGCTCACTATGAACGCCCGGCTGACGTTCATGCTGCTGGCCTTTCTGCCTTTGTACTATGTGGCGGTCCGGTTCCTTTCTGGCGGTTACCGGCGTACCTCGAAGCAGCTTCTGGAGGCCGGGGAGACCATGTCCGCCAAGCTGCAGGAGACCTTGGGCGGCGTCGCGGAGGTCAAGAACCTTGGGGCCGAGGAATGGCGGGCGCGGGAAGCCATCCGCCTTTCGGACGAGTACGTGCGCGCAGGGGTGCGCCAGGGCGCCTTGACCACGGTGGGGAGTCAGACACTGCTCTTGATCACCAATCTCGTTACCGTGGCGTTGTTGTATCTGGCGGGGCGAAGCATCGTGGCGGGCACGTTCACCCTTGGCGGTTATCTGGCCTTCGCGGGATACGTCGGGAAGCTTTTGGCGCCGTTTGGCCACTTGATGAGTTACACGCTCATGGTTCAGCCTGCCCTGGCCGCTTTGGAGCGGGTCGGTGAATTCCTGGACCAGGACACGGAAGAGGAAAGGTCGCGCGGCAAGCTTTCCCCGGGGCGAATCGACTCCATCCTGTTTCAGGACGTTTGTTTTGCGTATCCTGGCATGGGGAATCGAGGTCCGGCGGCTCTGAACGGAGTGAGCTTCGCGGTGGCCCGCCCTGCGGGCGTTGGCATTGTCGGGCCGAACGGCGCCGGCAAGTCCACCATCGTGAAGCTCCTGTTGGGGTACTATCCGGACTATGAGGGCAAGATCCTCATCAACGGCCGGGAAGTGCGGGAGCTGAATGTCCTGGAGCTGCGGCGGCGGATCGCCGTGGTCTCGCAGGATCCGTTTCTGTTTGACGGGACCGTGGAGGAAAATCTCGAATTGGCCATACCGACGGAAACAGCCGGACCGCCGGAGGGTGGGGGTGCCGGAAAAGTGACGGCGCATGATCCCTCAAGGGCGAAGGAGCCCAAAGGAAGGCGTAAGCGTACCAGCGTTGCCGACGCGCTGGCCCTCATTCAGGCCGGGAGGCCGGCGGCAGCCCGGCTCTTGGAACGGCTCCCCCAGGGGCTGGCCACCCGCGTCGGAGAGGGTGGCAGGAGGCTTTCCGGCGGGCAAAGGCAGATCGTCGCCATTCTGCGCGCGCTGCTGCGGGAGGCCGACGTCATCGTCTTCGATGAGGCCACAGCCCACCTGGACGAGGAGATGCGCGGGCTGCTCAGGGAAGTGCTACAGCAGCTTTTCTCGGACCGGATCTGCGTCGTCCTCACGCACGATCCGGACCTGGCGGGCCTGACAGAGCAGCAAATTCGCCTGGAGGGCGGCCGGGTCGCGGCAACGCCTATTGACAGGGGCGCCGTGAACAGCTATGATCAAGAATAACATCCGAAGCGAAGCCCGGCCTGCGCGCCCGTGGGCCGGCCCAGGCGATGACCGGGAGGAGTAGGCAACCCGGCAGAACAGAGAGAAGGGCTCAGCGGCTGAAAGGCCCTTCACTGCGCAGCTTGCCGAACGTCGCCCGGGAGCTTTTTCCCCAAGGCGCCCAGTTACGGGTGGGCGCCCCAAGGAAAACGGGTGGCCCCCGTTACGAAGCCGTTGAGAGTCGCGCCAACCGTGCCCGTTCGCCGGAAGGGTCCGGGCAAAGGGTCAGGTGGGCGCGAAACCAAGGTGGTACCGCGGAAGTGAGCCTTTCGTCCTTGTGGTGGGACGAAAGGCTTTTTTGGTGCAGGAGGGATTTTTATGACAGACAGGACCCATCCCCAGGTGACCCAGGCCGAGACCCAGGCGGCGTGGCCTGAAGACACTGTTCCCGGCGAGCCACCCCGCCGGGCTCCCGACGCGCCTGCAAGCGTCCTCCCCAGCGTCTATGACCCCCGCGGCCTGGAGGAAGAGCTGTATGAGGGGTGGGAGAAGCAAGGCTTCTTCCACGCCCGGGACGACGATCCGCGCCCGCCTTACAGCATCGTCATTCCGCCGCCCAACGTCACCGGCCAGTTGCACTTGGGCCACGCCCTGAACAACACCATCCAGGATGTGTTGATCCGCTGGCAGCGGATGCAGAATCGCAACGCCCTCTGGATGCCCGGAACGGACCATGCCGGCATCGCCACCCAGGCCCGCGTGGAAGAAGAGTTGAACAAAGAAGGCCTCTCCCGCTATGACCTGGGGCGTGAGAAGTTCCTGGAGCGGGTGTGGCAGTGGAAGGAACAGTATGGCAACCGCATTCTGTTCCAGCTGCGCCGCCTGGGCTGCAGCTGCGACTGGGAACGCACCCGCTTCACCCTGGACGAAGGGCTTTCCCAGGCCGTGCGTGAGGTGTTCGTCTCCCTTTACGAAAAGGGTCTGATTTATCGCGGCCACCGCATCATCAACTGGTGCCCGCATTGCTACACAGCGCTGTCCGACATCGAGGTGGAGCATGAGGACCGCCCCGGCCATCTCTGGTACCTGCGCTATCCTTTGGAGGGCGACGGGGAAGGCAGCGCCGGGGATGCCATCGTCGTGGCCACCACCCGGCCGGAGACGATGCTGGGGGACACGGCCATCGCGGTCCACCCCGACGACGAGCGCTACCGCCATTTGGTGGGCAAGACGGCGATCCTGCCCATCTTGGGGCGGCGCCTGCCCATCGTGGCCGACGCCTACGTGGATCCCGGCTTCGGCACCGGTGCGGTGAAGGTGACGCCTGCCCATGATCCGAACGACTTCGAGATCGGGCAGCGGCACAACCTGGAGCAGATTGCGGTCATCGACGAGCATGGGCGCATGACCGCAGCCGCCGGTCCCTACGCCGGTTTGGACCGCTACGAGTGCCGCAAGAAGCTGCTGGCGGACCTGGAAGTGGGCGGCTTCCTGGAGAAAACCGAGGAGCTGCGCCACGCCGTGGGGACTTGCTCCCGCTGCGACACGGTGGTGGAGCCGTTGATTTCCGAGCAGTGGTTTGTGCGCATGAAGCCTTTGGCCGAGCCTGCGGCCCAGGCGGTACGGGATGGGCGCATCCGCTTCGTGCCGGAGCGTTTTGCCAAGATGTATCTGGAGTGGGTCGACAATGTGCGCGACTGGTGCATCTCGCGGCAGCTGTGGTGGGGCCACCGCATCCCGGTGTGGTATTGCCAGGATTGCGGCGAGACGGTGGTGGCGCGCCAGGATCCCACCCAGTGCCCGCGCTGCGGCAGCCACCACCTGCAGCAGGACCCGGACGTGCTGGACACCTGGTTCAGTTCGGCTCTGTGGCCCTTTTCCACCATGGGTTGGCCGGAGCGCACCCCTACGCTGGAGCGATTCTATCCCACCAACGTGTTGGTGACGGGCTTCGACATCATCTACTTCTGGGTGGCGCGCATGGTGTTCATGGGCCTGGAGTTCATGCATCAGGTGCCTTTCCACGACGTATACATCACCGGGCTCATCCGGGACGCCCAGGGCCGCAAGATGAGCAAATCCCTGGGCAACGGCATCGACCCGGTAGATGTCATCAGCCAGTACGGCGCCGACGCCTTGCGTTTTTCCTTGCTGTTTGGCCTGACGGCAGGCTACGACATGCGGTTCTGGATGGACAAGGTGGAAAGCGCCCGCAATTTCGCCAACAAAATCTGGAATGCCTCCCGGTTTACTCTGATGAACGTGGAGGACTATGACCCGGCAGAAGGAGCAAAGATCCTGCAAGGGTTGCTGGCGGCCGGCGGCCAGGTGGCCGAGGCGCAGGCCCAGGATCCAGAAGCCTTGGCTCAGGGCCTGGAGCTTCCGGATCGCTGGATCCTTTCGCGCTTCGCCCGGGCTGCCCGGCAGGTGCACGAGCTGTTAAGCCAATACGACGTGGGCGAGGCCGCCCGCACGCTCTACGATTTTACCTGGAGCGAGCTGTGTGACTGGTACATCGAGGCGGTCAAGCCCCGGCTGTATGCGGGGCAGAGCAGGGAAGATGCGGCCAACGCGGGCCGGACGGGCTCTGCAAACGGGCTTGCGGACAGCGCCGCCCGCAGCCGTCGCGTGGCCCAGGCGGTGCTGCTCTACGTGCTGGATGGCACATTGCGCCTGCTGCATCCGTTCATGCCATTCCTCTCCGAAGCAATCTGGCAGAAGCTGCCTGCCACTTTGCCTACGGAAATGACGTTCCAGGCTGCCGGGGCGGACGCTCAGGGCCGCAGTGCCCTGGGCGGCGGCAAAGCGCCCAGCATTATGGTGGCTGCCTGGCCTGCGTCGTTCCCGGCCTGGCAGGGGCGCCCGGATCCCGGCGCGGACAAGGCCATGGATGTCCTGATTCAGGTGGTGCGGGCGATTCGCAATTTGCGCGCCGAAGCCCATCTGGCCCCGGGGCGCCGGGTACCCGTGATTCTGCGGGCGCCGGCTGCCGCCCACGCCATTTTGCAGGATCAGGCGGAGATCGTGACTCGCCTGGCTGCGCTGGAGCGCATGGAATGGCTGGAAGCTGAAGGCCCGGATCCCGACGCTGGGGCGGCGACCGGCCAGGAGCGGCGTCCACGCCAGGCATACAGCGCCGTGGCCGCAGGAGTGGAGATCTTTCTGCCTCTGGCTGGCCTGGTGGACATCGACCAGGAGCGCCAGCGCCTGCAAAAAGAGGTCAGCCAGCTGCAGGCGGAGATCCGGCGGTTGCAAGGCAAACTGGCGAACCCGAGCTTTGTGCAAAAAGCCCCGGCCGAGGTGGTGGAGAAGGAGCGCCAGCGCCTGCGCGACGCGGAGGATTCTGTGCGGAAGCTCCAGACGCACCTGGCCGAGCTGTCAGATTAACCGGTTCGCGGCAACGCGCGCCTGGATTGGCACCCGGCCCGGCGCCTGGCCCGGCGGCCGGCCCGGCGCGCTGCCGCGCTTCCAGCTGGGGGAGTCCGAATAGCATGGAACAACACACTCTGGCCTCCTGGGACTACCCGGCCGCTATGGAATACCTGGCCGGCCTGGGGCGGTTCGGCTGGCACCTGGGCCTGGAGCGGATCCAGGCCCTTCTGGCTGAGCTGGGGCATCCTGAGCAGGGGGGCCTTTATGTTCATGTGGCAGGCACCAACGGCAAGGGTTCCGTGTCTGCTTATGTGGCTCACATCTTGCGCGCCGCCGGGTACAGGGTGGGCCTCTACACTTCGCCCCACCTGGTGGATTACCCGGAGCGCTTTGCCTGTTTGATCCCGGACGGACAGCCCGGCGGCGGACCCGAACCGCGGTACATTTCCAGGGAGGAGCTGGCAGCGTTGCTGCAAGAGGTGGCGCGGGCCGCCCGCCGGGTGGAAGACCGGACTCCCTACGGCCATCCCACGGAATTCGAAGTGCTGACTGCTGCGGCATTCTTGTATTTCCGGGACCGCTGCCAGTGGACCGTGTTGGAAGTGGGCCTGGGCGGCCGCCTGGACGCCACCAACGTCATTCTGCCCCGGATGTGTGTCATCACCCACCTGGCTTTGGATCACACGGACCGCCTGGGGCCCACGCTGGCCCACATCGCCCGCGAAAAAGCCGGTATTTTGAAACCGGGCGTGCGGTGTGTGGTGGCCCCCCAAGGGGAGGGGGCGGCAGACAGCCAGCCGGAAGGCCCGGGCGGCCCCCGCAACGGAGAAGCCTGGCAGATCTGGCCGGTGTTGCTGGAGCACTCTGGCCAGGTGCAGGCCCCTCTCGTTCCCGTACTGGCAGGTGGGGCCGGGGCGCAGGACGCCGCCGGCGCCGTGCTTCCCGACGGTGTTCTGGCGCGGTCCTGGCGCATTGTGGCCCCTTCCTGGGACCAGGCCGGGGGGTCCTTTTCTTTGCAGGGCGCGGCCCCGGGAACGCCGGAGCCCGCCCCAGGGGATGCCGCGTCCGGCGGTGCCGCAGCATCCACAGCGCAGGCGCGGCCTGCCGGGCCGGAGGAACGCAGTCCGCGCCTGCATACACCTCTTTTGGGACCACACCAGGTCCACAATGCGGCCGCGGCGGCAGTGGCAGCACGCCTGCTGTTGGCAGGGCCCCGGCTTGCGCCGCCTGCGCCCGGCTTTTCTCCGGTGCGGCGGCCCGGGCTCTCCCTGGAGCAGCGCCCGTGGCCCTGGCCTGCCATCGCCCAAGGCTTGGCCGAGACGTCCTGGCCCGGGCGCCTGGAGGTCCTTTCGCGCCAGCCCTTTATTCTGCTGGATGGGGCTCACAACCCGGATGGTATCCGCCGCCTGGTGCAAACCGTGGAACACCTTTACCCAGGCCAGCGGTTTCTGGTGGTGGGGGGGTGCTACGGGACCGGCCCTATGCCGAGATGCTGGGGCACCTGGCCCGCGTCACAGCCCGCGCCCTGACGGTGGCTCCGGCCAGCCCCCGGGCGGTGCCAGCTGAGGAGGCGGCGCAGGTGTTCCAGCGCCTGGGTGTCGCGGCGCGCCCCGTGTCCAGCATCGAGAACGCCGTGGAGGAAGCCCTCCGCCAGGCCGTCCAGGCCCCCAGGGCTCATGAGGCGCAGCGGCCTCTGCCCATTTTGACCTGCGGGTCCCTGTACTTGGTGGGCCTGGCCCGCCAGGCCTTTCTGCAGCGCCTCCGTACGCCGCGTTGACAGCCTGCCTCCGCCGGGAGGGCGCCCACGGCCCTGGGCCCGGGGACTCCCCTCCAGGAGGAATGCCTGTGCTGATGGGGAAGTCCCTAATAGGAATCGTCCGTGGCTTCCTGGAGGCCTCACCCCGATTGTCCAAGGAGGAGCAGCCCATGTGCTCAGATCCCCATGCCCTGCCGCTACATTCGTGTCTGAGCGGGATTTCGGCCGTACTGGGCGGGTACGGCAGCGGCAAGACCGAGGTGGCCATCGCCCTGGCGCGGGCGTACCGGCGGGCGGTGACGGAGGGACAGCTTGCTAAAGATCGCGTGGTACTTGCCGATTTGGACGTCGTAAACCCCTATTTTCGTTCCCGGGAGGCTGCGCAAGCCCTGGCCCGGGAACACATTGAAGTTCACTCTTCTATGCCGGGATTTGAAAATGCGGACCTGCCTTCGTTTTCGCCTGCGATCGCCGCTGCGTTGCGCGAGCCGCGCGCCTGTGTGGTGTTGGATGTGGGGGGCGATGCGGTGGGGGCCCGGGCCCTGGGGCAGTTTCTGCCGGCCATGGGGCCGAGAATGGCGGAAACGTCCTTTCTCTGGGCGCTGAATCCCTACCGGCCGTATGCCCGCAGCCGTGCACAGCTGGAGGAATTGTATGGGGGGTTGACAGAAGCCACTCGCCAGCCGCTCACGGGCATCGTCGCCAACCCCAACCTGGGCCCGGCCACGGACCAGGACACGCTGCGGGAGGGGTTGGCCGCAGTGCTGTCCCTGGCCCGGGAGTTCTCTTTGCCGGTTCTCTGTCTGGCGGTGGACGTCTCGCTGGAGGAGAGGCTCCCGGCAGCGACAGAACTGGCCAAGGCCGCCGGGCTGCCGCTCTTGCCACTAAAGCGGTTGATGCGCAAGCCATGGGAGGGATAGATATGGCCGTCGAAGGAAGTGCGTTCCGTTCCTGGCTCGTCACCGTGATCCTGTTTATAGCTGGGATCGCCCTGATGGTCCT
>JADBKO010000067.1 GCA_014896355.1 Bacillota bacterium | reverse complement strand
TTCTCCAGGTTGCTTGCCATTGCGTCTCCCTCCTCCGAGACGTTTGTGCCGGAACCTGGGTTCATTGTAGACTAGGTTAGTCAGATATGCTGTGCGCTAGATCGCCGGCGCGTGTGATCTGGATCACAGGTGGCTGTCATCCGGCCTATGATCTGATCTGGCGTCTCTCGGTGCGGGGATTCCGTCCGGCTGGTAGCGAGGATTTTCGGGCCAAAAGCCGCCCGTCGGAGCATACCTTACCTCGTCCACTCCAGGAACTGCCTGCAACGGTCGCCCCGGACCAACAGACGGGCGAGTTCCACCGCCTCCCCCCCTGGACCATACCCCACCCGCTCCACGAGCACGGCCAGGGACCCCGCCGTAACTCCCAGTAGGCCCGCTTCCTCACCGGACACCTGCGCCGGTTCCAACGTCTCACGGAAGTGCCAGATTCGTATCCCGCAGCGATCCTGCAGGATGTCCTCCACCGGGCGGTTGCCGATTTCCTCGGCCGTTAACCCCGGCACCAGCCGCTCCGGGAGGAAAACGGTCTCCAGGACCACCGGCTCATCGCTGGCCAACCGGACCCGGACGACTTTCCTGAGCGTCTCCCCCGCGTCTACCGCCAGGGATTCCGCCTCCCGCGGCGAAGCTCGGACGGCTTCGGCGGAAACCAGCACGGTACGGGGCCATAGGCCCTTGCGTAGGATGCTCTCCGTGAAGCCGAAGGAACGAGGCCCGGCGGGTTCGGGATTCGTGCCGGTCACGAACGTTCCTTTGCCTTGATGGCGACGCAACACCCGCTGCGCCACCAGGTCGTTGATGGCCTGCCGGGCTGTGAGCCTGCTGATGCCGAACTGTTCCGCGATTTCCCGCTCGGAGGGGATGCGGGTCTCGGGCGGCCACTCGCCGGACAGGATTTTGTCCAACACCATCTTGCGAACCTGACGGTAGAGAGGTTCAGGGGCTTCCCGATGCACTTGGGCCATGAGGTCTGCGGCCCGGGCCTGCGCGGCGTCTGGAGCTGTGGCGACTCTCCCGCGCCCGGCCCGCGGTTCCGCCTGGTCTGTGGCCTCTGCCGGGGTCTGGCCCGGGGACGCCGGGCGGCGCACGGCTCCTGCCCACATGGCCCGCGAGATAAACCCCTGCCGGGACGGATCGTCCGGCGCCAACCCCAGATGGACAGACTGAAAAATCCCGAGCAGTTGGCCCACAATCATGTCCACGGGAGGCCGCAAGGCGTCCGGCAGCGGCCCGCCGTCCACGGGTTCCAGCCGGATCAGGGCGTCCACGAGTCCTGCCAGTTCCGCTCCACTGTCATAGCCGACAGCCAGCCGGAAGAGCCCCTGTCCCAGCCGGGCGTGCTGTTCGATCAGTTCCAGTTCATAGGTGCGGCGGGGGTTCTCGCTGGAAACGAAATATACCACAAGAGTGGTATCATCGATGGCCGCCGCCGGACTGTGCCGGAGGCCCATGAACGTTTCCGCTGCGGCCAGAACGCGGTTATCCGTGAGCTCCTGCATGCTGCGGGCGCTCTCCCGGGCAACGCCCAGGAGTCCACCGGCGCCCAGGAAAACCACCCGGCGGATGTCCCGGCTTGCCACCTGCTCCAAGGTCTTCTGGTATCCTTGCAAGACCTGTCCGGCATGGGCGGCCATGGCCCGCACGTAGGCCTGATAGACGGCAGGGTCCTGGACAAAGCCCAATGCCTGGCAGGCCACCACGAGGTTGGTGAAGGATCCGGTCAAAGCCACGCCGCGGTCCCGTGTCGGCGGGTCCACCACGATCACCGCTGCGTCCTGCTCGCGGGAGCTCAGCAGTCTCGCCAGGGAACCGTCGCCATTGCAGGTCAGGACCACATGCCGGATGCCCGGCGCCGCGTTCTCCGCCGCGACGATGGCCCCTACGCTTTCCGGGCTTTCCCCGGAACGCGCCAATGAAACCATCAGATGCGGCACGCCGCGCCGCAACAACCCGTCGGCGCCGACCACCAGATCCGTGGTGGCCAGCGCATCCACGTCCACTCCCAGCCGTGTCCGCAGCAGCCCCTCGCAGCAGACACCTGCCAAGGCGGTGCCCCCGGACCCTGCCAGGATGACCTTTCCCGGGCCACCAAACGGCAGAATCCCAGCCTGAGCGAAGAGCTCCAGGAGGCGGTCCTTTTCTGCCGCCACCCTGGATGCCGTCTCGATCCAGTGCTCGGCCTGGTGGAGAATGCCTTTGGGCGTGTAGCGCCTGCCACGGACCAGGCCATCCGTCTCCTCCGCCGCAGCCAACCTATCCAGAAGCCCTTCAGTTCCGTTGACTGCCGGCACGCCGCCGGGGCGGCTGGTGCCGGAACCTTCTTCCAACCGTGAAGCGTGCGTCTGCCTGTTCAGATGAGCTCCCCCCAAAACCTATTCCTCCCACCGGACGCAAAAGGCCGCAAAGGGCTCCGGCCCCAAATGAAACGTCAGATCCCCCTCCGAAGTGACGTTGTGCGGCTGCGGCTCTTCCCAAACCCCACCGAGCCGGAGTCGGCGCACGGTGACCCGGCGCCCGGCGCAGCCGGCACCCAGGCACAGGCGCAGGGTGGCTGCCCGCCCTGTGCCGTTGGCGGCGATGACCAAACGGCCGGGCGGATTATGCAGAATCCAGTTCGTGGCGGTCACGGGCCCGTCGGGCTCGCGGTCCCACACCGTAGGCACATCGGGCAGCTCATCGGTGGCCACGAAGCGGGCTTTTGCGAGGTACGGCGCCAACGCCTCGCGAAACCGCAGGGCCAAGCGCAATTCCTCCAGCAAAGGGGCGTAGGCGCCCTCGAAGCGTTCCGAGAGTTCGATCCAAAAGACGCTGCCCAGAAGCATGGCGCGCCGAAGATCCCGGCGAAACCAGGGGATTCCTACGGCAGGGTCTTGGATTTGCCGGGGATTGACCATGTTGACCAGCACGAATTCCGGAAACGTGTACTTATATAGATCGAAAAACTCGTCGTAGAACTCGCCGTTCCACGCCAGATTGGCATACACATAGGGGCTGTACAGATCGCCGCAGTTCTCGATGAGAAAAAAGGCATCCGGCCGCACCTGCCGGACGGCCTGCGTGACCTCCTCCAGGAGCCGGACGTAACCCTCATTGAACCCGGCGATCCCCGCATGACCGTGGGACCCATCGTAGCAAGGCAACGGCGTCGCGGACCCCAACTGATCCAGGTAGATCCCGCGGGCGTGATAGTTCTTGGCCAGCCAGACTGCAGTGCTCACCAGATGCCGCCGCCAGCCCGGAGCACCCGGGCACATGACCGCGAACACGCGGGGCCCACCGTACGACTCGCGGGTCCATGCCCCCGTGTGATCCTTCGCAGCCCATTCCTCTCCCAGCGGCTTGAAAAAGTCTGAACCTGTGTCGAAGATGCGGGCATTGATGTAGAAGGTCACCATGCCTCCGTGGCTTTCCACATAATCGCAACCTCGCTCCAGATCCAGGCAGGAGCCCAGCTCCATGTCAGGATGATATTCAGGGTAATCGTGGTCAAATCCTCCGCGGTTCCAGCCAGCGATCATGAAATGGCGTATCCCTTCCGCCCGGGCGCGCTCGAATAGTTTCGGAATATCCCGAAAACGATGGCTGATCCCCTTCGCAGTCTTGAAGTTGTAATGGGGAGCCAGGGCGGATTCCAAGGCCAGGTCCCCCGCGACGGGCCGGATCTCCAGATAAGGATCGATCCAGGCCCGGTACTTCCGGGCGCCCTCCCGCCAGTCGCCGTTGTGCACTGCCAGCACGAACGGCTCGGAAGCCCACTGGCCGCCGGCAGCGACATCCACGTACTTGCGAAATCCGAAGCCCAGCCAAGGATTCGCCTCCCCGCCTGTGTAAACGATCACGCCCGTCAGTCCAAACTCCTTGTCGTGGGAGGCGAAGTATAGGCCGCCGGCAGGATCAAAGTAATCCAGCCACTGCATGGAAGCCAAGCCGCAGTACGGGATTTCCCGCACCCATTGACCGCCCTGGCGGACACTGGCGGCCCGGGAAAACCCCTCAAAGCGCGGGGAGGAATATTCCCGCACGGGGTTCACCGTCAGCTCACCGGCATGGTGCGGGTAGACCAGGACATCGTCGCGGTAATCCGGCCCTAGAGAGAGGCCCTTCAGAAGCGGAAACACCACTTCCACGAGGCGCAAGGAGGTCGTGTGGTTGTGCAGGCGTATGCGCCACAAGAACTCCCCGGGCCCCCCGGCTCGGACCGACCAATTCACCTCCACGGGCACAAGAAACTCCGCAGACGCATCAGAGTCCGCGGGGACAGCCAACCCAGCGGGCACAGCCGACCCCTGGGCCACCCTGCACCCCGCATGACGAAAAAACAGGGCTCCGCAGCCCGGCCTGGACCCTGCGCGGCCTGCCGCGGGCCCGGGCTCTTGCTGAATCCCGGCCACCTGCGCCGGGACCAGTTCGCACCGATGATGAGCGTCATCCAAAGCCACGATCCGGAAAGGCTCCGCCGAAATGGCTCCAAACTTAAGCAGATCTCCCTGGAAGCGGGGGTCCGTGAGGCTCACGAGGCGGCCATCGCCGCAGGAAAACACAATCCGCGTCGCTCCGCTCACCACAGCCAATGGGCCCGCGTCCCCCGGATCCCGGTAATCCTTTGGCCAGCCGCTGCTCCAGCTGTACTCCTGCCCATCCTGCCCCGCTCCGCCCTCATGCATGGGTTTTCCCGCCTCCCCGCTTGCGCTCTGTGGACTTCCCAGCAGGATTCCTACACCCCGGACGCCTGTGCCAGAGACTGCTGCAGTCTGGCCAGCAAAGATTCGCTGAGGGGAACACCCGCGCGCTCCAGGGCCACGAGAATCGCGCCACCCAGGGGTGGCAGCAACGGCTCCACCAGCTGGGCGCGGGGCTCCAGTTGGCGCAAGTGCCTCTCGAAAGGACCCATCAAGGGCGTCCCCGCCTGCCGCAGCCCGCCCACCATGGCCACCGGAAACCGGCTGCCGGACAGCCCCAGTTTGCCTCCCAACGCGGCGGCCAGCTCGGCCAAGGCCGCCGCCGCGGCGTCCATGATGCGACAGGCCTCTCCGTCCGGGCGCTCTCCACCTGCCAGCGAGCTGATCGGCACCGCCAGCGCGGCGATTTCCCGCCTGCCGAATCCGTTTCCGTAGACGCGGTGCCGCAGCTCGGCCGGGGTCGACACACCCAAATCCGCGGCCAGGCGGCGGGCCAACGGGCCCCACGGCGCGATTCCATCCAGCACCCGGCCCAGCAGGCGCAAACCCGCGACGCCAATGCTGTACCCGCTTCCCTCGTCCCCAAAGACAGGCCCGTATCCGCCCGCAGTTTCCACCCGGCCGTCGGGCGCCCTGCCGATGGCGAAGGAACCTGTCCCGGCCAACACGACCACACCTGCTCCGGCCGCGAAACTGGAATACAGGGCGGAGCGTTCATCCCCCTCGCAGGTGGGCGTGTTCCCCTGGATTCCCGCCAACGCCAACCCTGCCGCTGCCGAGGCCGGTGCCAGCCCCGGCGCTGAAACATAGGCTGCGACCACCTGCGCGGCGCCCGTGACTCCGGCCGACTGCAGCGCCGCGTGGGCAGCCTGGGCCACCGATGCCCGGGCCGTCTGCTCGCCGGCAAACAAGGCGTTGACCGGCCCCCCCCTTTCCCACGCCCAGGACCCGTCCGTCCAGGCCGCACACAGCTGCTGAACTGCGGCTGCCACCGCCTTCCAGTGCCAGGACGACTTTCATGGCCCTGTGACCCCGTCCCGCCAAGTTGTGCTAGACATGCCGTTTCCCTCCGCGCTCCAGCAAGACGGCGCTGTAGCGGGCTGAGCTGGCCTGCACCCAGGCGACCCCCCCGGATTCCTGCACTTCGGCCTCGGCCCATCCCTTCCCCGGCTCCAGGACCAGGGCCCGGCACCTGCCCGCCTCTCCAGCCGCATCCGCAGGCGCGGTACAGCACAGGCCGATTTTCTGGCCCGGCTGGTTCTGGGGATTCACGCACAGGACCAACTCGTCCCCGGCCGGCGCGCCTCCACCCGGCGCGCCGCCGCCCTGCGTGGAAGGCATCCGCCAGCGCGAAGCGGTCAGCCCATCGGGCAGAACCAGCCCGTCCGTATCCACGAAGCGGCCCTGGGCGATATAAGGGGCCAGCGCCTTTCGGAAGGCCAAGGCCTCCCGGAACACCTGCAGCAGGTCCCGGTCAGCGGGCTCGAACCTGCGCCCCGGGGCGGCCCAGAATACGCTGCCTAACACCATGGCGCGGTCCAGGTCCTTGTAGAAATACTCCCGCCGCAAGTCTGGATCTTCCATATGCCGCGGATGGACCATATTGATCTGAATGTGCTCCGGAAAGGTATATTTGTAGATATTGAAAAATTCGTCGTACAGCTCCCCGTTCCAGGTCAGAGAACCGAAGACCTTGCTGCTGTAGATGTCGCCGCAGTTCTCGATCATGAGAAAGGCGGCGGGGTCCACGGCCTGAATGGCAGCCCGCACTTGGTCCAGGAGCGCCAGGTACCCCCGGTTGAACTCTCCCGGAGTAAGATGCTGATGGTGGGCGGCAAAACACGGCCAGGGCGTGGCGGAGCCCAGTTGGTCCAAATAAATGCCCTGGGCATGATAGGCCTTCACCATCCAGGCGGCTGTGTCGGCCAAGTGTCGGCGCCACTCGGCACAGGCAGGGCACATCACCGCAAAGGTGCGGGGCTCGTAGGTCTCCCGCATGAACTCTCCGCTGGGGTCCCGGATCGCCCATTCTTTTCCCAAGGAACCGAAGTAATCCGAATCCATATCAAAAAGCCGGGCGTTGATATAAAAGCTCACCGTGCCTCCCCTGGACCGGATATAAGCGCAACCCTGCTCCAGATCCAGGGGCGAACCCAACTCCAGGTCGGGATGATATTCCGGATAGTCCCGATCAAAGCCGGAACGGTTCCACCCTGCGATGAAGAAATGCTCCATCCCGTACTCCACACCGGCATCGTAGAGTTCCGGAATCTCACAAAAACGGTGCTGCACGCGCCCGCCGTTCTTGAAATCATAACGAGGATTCACCGCGGCCATCTGCCGCAACGCCAGCGGAACCGTCTCCTGCTGTACCACGGTGTCGAACCAGGCCCGGTAGCGCCGCGCCGCCCAATGCCAATCCCCCGGATGCAAGGCCAGCTCATAGACCGCGCTCTGCCAGCGTTGGCCGGGGCCGATGCGGACATGCTTGCGGATGGCCAGGCCCAGCCAGGGGCTGGCGGGTCCGCCAGTCTCCACCCGCAGGCCGGTCAGGTCAAAAGCCGGGTCGCAGGCGCACAGGTAAAGCCCCTGCGCAGCGCCGAAACAGTCCATCCAGGGCATGGACGCCAAGCCGCAATAGTTCAGTTCGCGGGAAAAGAATCCCCCAGGCTCGGCCCGGCTCCCCGCCCGGGAGAACCGGCGGTAACGCTCCGACGCCAAGGTCGCAGCGGGGTTGCGAATCCACTCTCCCGCATGGTGCGGAACCACCAGGTTTTCGTTGGCAGGGCTGTCCTCCAGCAGGATGCCGGAGAGCCGCGGAAAAAGCACTTCCACGATGTCCAGACCCGGTTCGTGGTTTTCGATCTCGATGGACAGGTGCAGTACACCGCCATCGGCGGAGAACTCCCACCAAACGGTGGCCTTGGCCGCAAACCGCCGCTCTCCCGCCCAAAACCCGTCAAAGCGCAAACGCAGGCCATTCCTGGCACCCGGGCGCCCCGGGCGGCTGCCATGCAACTCCTCCACAGACGTGGGTCTTCCGGAGTCCGCCTGCACCACTGGGCCCCCGGGCAGCAAAAACCCCAGGGCGCACGCCGGCCTGGGCGCCTGGGCGAAAAGCTTCAAGACCTCGTCCCCGTCTGCTGCCCCTCGCAGACTGCACAAGTTGCCCGTCTCGCCGTCCCACTGCACTTTCAGCCCCGGTCCCGTCAACCCGGCGACTGTCTCCATTCTCATCGCCCGCCCGCTCTCCATTTGGCCACCTTGGATCCCGCCTCGTTCCCATTAGATCCCCGCCTCGGCGAACTCGCTGAGCGCCTTGCGGTTGTATTCGTCCGCCCCGGGCACGTGGTTGCTGAGATAAACATGCGGAGTCACGCCTCTGGCCCGCAGGGCCTCCACGATCTCGGCCTCCAGCTGCCACCAGATGTACGCCGCCGTAATCCCGGAGGTGGGGCAGATGGGGGCATCCATTCCCTCCACCCTCACGACCGCGTCTCCGACCACCCCGCAGTTGTCGATGACGATATCGGCCACCTCGCAGAGCCGCTTACCACTGGGATGCTCGGGGGTCAATGCTTTTGAGTAGGCCACAGACGTGAGGCCGATGACCTTGACGCCCATGGCCTGGGCCCGTAGAGCCAGCTCTACAGGGAGCACATTCTTCCCCGACACCGAGGAGATCAAAAACACGTCGCCGGACACGATGTTGCTCCTGGCCAGAATGAATTCCGGCAGACCGGCGATTTCATCGAGGTAAACCCGTTTTTTGCCAACTCCGGGCCGGGGCCGGGTGGGGTTCTCCACCGTGACATCGACCTTCACAGGCGCCACCAGCATCAGGCCGCCGGCGCGGCCCACGGCCTCCGTCATCAGCATGTGGCCCGTATCCAACAAATGGAAACATCCCCCAGCCATCAGGCAATCCGCGACGGCCGCTGCTGCCTTGCGGATCGCGTCATACTGGGTCCGGTCGATCTGATCCAGCAGTTTGCGCAGTTCTTCGCCGTACGTTCGTCCCAACATGCCGTTGCCTTCTTCCCGGATCTGCCAAGATCGCCTATTTGTTTCGCCGCCCGCCGCGCCTGCCTTGCCTCGAAAGGTGGAATGAAAGCGCGCCTGGGCACCGGGGGGGAGGGGGCCGCAATGCGGCCGCCCTCCCGCACGGACGGGGTCCACCGCTATTTGCTGAAGATCGTGGCGTTGGCCTCTTTGTCGATGGCGGCACAGGCCTCCGCCGCGCTTCTCTGGCCGTTGAACACCGGCTCCAATTCCCGGTCGAAGATCGCCAGGAACTCCTGTTCCGCCGGGAAGGTTGGGAAGGGCTCGCCCCAGGCAAAGGAATCCAGGAACACCTGCTTGTGCTCCGGGACGCCGTCGAGGAAGACCTTGGTGTGGGCGATGCTCCTCATGGCGGGAATGCCCAGTCCCTGCTCACTGGCGATCTTCTGGCCCTCAGGACCGCCCAGGAACTTCAGAAACCGCCAGGCAGCTTCAGGATGCTTGGCCCCTTTGGGGAGGACCCAGGTGTTGGTCCAAATCCGGTCGCCGCGCTTGGCGCCCTTCGTGACCAACGGGATGGGGGCCACATCGTAATCCAGATCCTTAACCTTCTTGAAGCCATAGCTGGCCGCCACGTCCTCGATCATCATGGCCAGTTTGCCCGCCATGAACATGTCTGATGGGTCACCCAGGGCCTTGGCCGCCGTGGTATCCGGAGCCACGTGATACTTGTTCTTCAAATCTGCCAGGAATTGAATGGTCTTGACCATCTCCGGGGTGTTCATGGTGGACCGGGTGGCGTCCGCATTGACCATGTGCGCGCCAGCCGCCATGGCCAGGCTAGACCATCCGTCGGCAAACGTATCGAAGGCGAAACCATACTGAATGGGGATGCCGCTTTTATCGACCTTTGTCAGCTTCTTGGCCGCAGCTAGGAAATCCGACCAGGTCCATGTGCTGGTTGGGTAGGGAACTTTGGCCTCCCTGAACAGCTTCTTGTTGTAATACAGGACGTTCGTCGTGCAATCCCGGGGGACGGCATAATACGTCCCTTTGTACTGGAGAGCGCCCTTCAGGGCAGGCCAGAGATCGTCCAGCGGATAATCGTTCTTCATGTAGGCATCCAGGCTGGTAAGGGCACCCTTGGAGGCAAATTGAGCCACCTTGTCCATGGCCAGCATGGCCACGTCCGGAGGGTCACCGCCCACGATCATGGTCAGCAGCTTGGTGGCGTACTGCGTCGGGATGCGCACATAGTTGATCTGAATATCCGGATTCTTGGCTTCAAAGGCCTTCTTGAAAGTGTCCAGGGCGCCGCCGGATTCCGCGTCCCACCAGGAGGTCACGGTGATCACCGTTTTTTCCTTGGCCAGACCCGCAGAGCCCATGGCCAGCAGGGACGCCAACAACACCACTGTGGTGAAGAGGCCAAGCCATTTTCGCATGTCCATTCCCTCCATCTTTATGTTCCAGACATTTCTCCTCCAGCGAACGCAACGGGACCTCGTGAAAAACCTTGCACCCCCCGGGACCACCCCCTTGGATTCCCCATGTTCTATCTCACGGGCATTGCCGCCCCCAAGCGCCCTCTCACCTCCCGCCGAGGCCCGCCAGGGCCATGCTCTGGATGAAATGCTTCTGCCCCAGGAAGAAGACGATCAACACCGGCAGCATGGCTAGCGTGGTGCCTGCCATCAAGGGCCCCCATCGCACCGTGACCTGGCCCTGGAAGAACGCCAGCCCCACCTGGATTGGGAAGGCCTTATAGTCGTTGAGCATCACCAGGGGCCACAAGAACCAGTTCCAGATCCCCTTGAAGGTCAGAACCCCCAAGGTGGCCAAGGCCGGCTTGGAGAGAGGAAGAATGATCCGGACGAAGGAACCGATGCGGGAGCAGCCGTCGATGCGGGCGGCTTCCTCCAATTCGTACGGAAGGGTCATGAAGTACTGGCGCAACAGAAATGTACCGAAGACGCTGAAAGCGGACGGCAAAATCAGAGCCTTGTACGTGTTATAGAAATGGAGGAACTTCATCAAGACGAAATTTGGGATCAAGGTCACGTGTTCCGGAATCATCATGGTGCCCAAAAAGAGCAGGAACAGGGTATCCCGCCCGGGAAAACGCAACCGGCCGAAGGCATACGCGGCCATGGAACAGGTGGCCAGCCGCAGCACGGTGATCGTTGTGGCCAGGAAGGCCGAGTTCCACAGGAACCGAAACAGGGGCGCCGCATTCAGCGCGTCCGTGTAATTCTGCCAGTACACAGGCCGGGGGATGAACGTCGGCGGAATCGAGAACACCGTCTGGGGGGTCTTGAGAGACGTCGACAACGTCCAAAGGAACGGGGTGAGCGTCAGGATCGCGCCGACCAGCAAGGCCGCGTACAGCAGCAGGCTGCCTGCGGTTGCCCGCCGCAGGCGACCCAGAGACCTGGACTCCGGCCGGCCCGTTACAACCCCAGCCTCACTCATAGTGCACCCACCTTTTCTGCAGCCGGAACTGGATCAATGTCAGCACGAAAACGATGACGAACAGGATCCAGGCCATGGCGCAGGCGTAACCCATGTGGAACCATTCGAAGCCATGGCTGTAGATGTAGTACACGATGGTTTCGGTGGACCCGTTCGGCCCACCCTTGGTCATCATGTAGACCTGGTCAAAGATATTGAATACATCCATCACCAGGAGGACGATCACCAAGAACGTGGTCGACGAGAGCAGCGGGAACGTAATGGCCCAGAAACGCTTCCAAGGCCCGGCTCCGTCCACCTCCGCGGCTTCATAGAGGTTCTCGGGGATCGTCTGCAGCCCGGCCAGGAAGATGACCATGAAGTAACCGGCACTGTGCCAGACCGACATCAGGATTAGCGCAGGCTTGGACCAGACGGGATCAGCCAGCCAGTTGGGTGGATGGGCCACGCCCAGGAAACGCAGAGCCCAGTTGATGAGGCCGAAGTCGCCGTTCAAGAGCCACATCCAGACCATGGCCACCGAGACCGTGGAGGTGACAATGGGTGTGTAAAACGCCGTGCGAAACCAGGACACGCCTTTCAGTTTCTGATTGAGAAGGACCGCCAGCAGCATGGAGACGGCCACGGTCAGCGGCACCTGGCCAACCACGAAGTATACCGTGTTGCCGACGGCCTGCCGGAAATGCGGGTCATGAAAGAGGATATCTACGTAGTTCTGGAGCCCCACAAACCTTGCTGGAGTCAAGAGATCCCAGCTTTGCAGGGAAAGCCAGATCGCCATGATCACGGGAAAAGCGACAAAGGCCACGGCGCTCAGCACCGCCGGCAGCAAAAGCACCCAGGCGGTGAGAGCCTCCTCATGCCGGTAGATCCAGCTGGGGGTTTTCGCGGGCGGGGCCGTGGGCGCCACCGGATTGGCCACACTCAAAGCAAGCACCTCCTTTGCGGCTTGCAGACGGCGTTTAGGGAGCAGCACCAACAAGGTGAGCCGGGCGGCGGAACAGAGCCGCATGGCTGCCAGTCTGACTACGGAGCCGTCCAACCAGGCAGGCTGTTCACGGCGCCGGAGGGCTGGGCCCCAGGGGCCGCCACGTGAATTGGACGCGGGTCCCTGACAGCTCCACAAGGGTGTAGCCCACTTCGCTCATATCCCAAAGGCCGAAAGAGAGCGGACCTACAACCTCAAAACGGATGCCGTCCACCACGTGGGTCTCACGAAAGTGACGGTGTCCGCTGGTCACAGCCACAATCCGGCAGGAGGGAGCGGGGATGCCGTGGTATCCGGCGATAGCCGCCAAAAAGTCCGCAAAGCCCTGCAGCCGGAATTCGTCTGCCGGAAAAGGCGGATGATGGCTGAAGATAACTACCGGGGTTTGGGGATTCAAAGACGCCAGGTCCGTGCGCAGCCATTCCAACTGGGCGGGAGAAAGGCTGCCACTGGCACCCGGCTTCCCGGCGCGGGCGTTTTCAGCAAACCCGTCCAGCGTGTCCAGCAGCACGAAATGATGTCCTGCCAGATTGAAAGACCCGTATGTCGAGCGGGTACCCGTAAATGTGCAGTAAGCCAGGGCAGGATCCGCGGCATCCCACTCCCAGTCATGGTTGCCCGGAAGAAACTTGGCGGGGGACCGGAGCGCCCGCACGACGGTGCCAAATTCCCGAAACAGCGGACCCAACGCCGATCCTGCCCGGGCATCCACCAGGTCACCGAGGAACACCACGAACTCCACGCCGGCGGAGTTGATCTCCCGCACTGCGCAAGCCAGCCGCTCCAGGCTGCCGTTGAAGCCCACATGGGCGTCGGCGACGATGGCGAATTTCATG
>JADBKO010000066.1 GCA_014896355.1 Bacillota bacterium | reverse complement strand
GTGGTCAGTGAGGGCGGCCCAGGCCAGCCCATTGGCCACGCAGGCCCGGACCACGTCTTCCACAGCCTGACTGCCGTCGCTGTACGTGCTGTGCAGGTGGGTGTCTCCCCCGTACCAGCCCAGGTTGCCGGGGGCGTAAAGCTGTGACAGAGTAGCGTCCGCCTGCGTCTTTTGCCCAGCCACCACCTGCACCGAGCGCGTGGTCACGGAGTACTCCGGTCCCCGCGAGACCTCCAGCGTGTAACGGCCCGGAGGCAGATCCACGCTGTAGGCTCCGAGCCACCCGGTGTACGAAGTGACCAACAGGCCCTTTTCTGCCGAGACGAAACGAACCTGCGCGGGTACGGCGTGGCCATTGTCGTCCGTCACGACACCATACACGGTACCAGTGGCGGACGCAGACGTCGCAGCGGCGGCAGGGGTCGCAGCCACGACCGTTGCCGCCGGGGCCGAGGCCGCCATTGCCACGGCTGGCGCACCGCCCTGTGCCATCACCAGGACCCACACGGCGACGGCATACGCAAGTAGCAAGCCCCTCAGGGGCCGCCAGCCGGGCGCCGAGGGGCGCGCCGCCGCCGCGCTCCCGCCCACTGCCGGCCGCCGGAACGGCGTTGTCTCCTGCCAGCGTGGCAGCATGACCGCACGAACGTGGTTCTTTCCCATCTTGTGCATTCTCCCCTCGACCGGTCGTCCCGTCGTCTCCTCCCAGTTATGCGGCCGCGATTCTACAAAGGAAGGGCGGACCTATCCATCCGCCCCTCCTGCTTTCCACAGGTGCTCCAGCTGGAAAACCGCCTGTGCTGTCTGGCGGTGCATTGAGCCTCGCGGGTGCTGCCCGTGCGAGCCGCCCCGCGGCTCAGCACAGGCGAACCACAGCACCCATTCAACCCGCCTTAGCGTACGAACATCAGCATGTTGGTGGCTGGGTCGTATTTGTAGTTGAAGCCCAGCAAAGCCTTCAGGGCATCTGCGGAGACCAGCGTGTACCCCTTGCCCTTGGCCAGAGCGTCGGGCAGAGTTGTCACCTTGCCGTTGACGGTGGCCTGGGCCGCGTCCGGTGCCGCCTCGATGGTGGTGCTGCCAACCTTGATGGTCAAGGCCCCATGGGCCTGGGCCGCGACGCTGCCGCCCAGGAAGTGGACGAACGCCTCCAACGGCAGGAACCACTTTCCATTCACCTGGCTGGGCGCGGCGGGGAGCAGGGGCTCCTGGAGCATGTTCCCGAACACCACCAGCCGGGTGTTGTTGGCGCGGGACGGAAGCGCGGTCCTGGGCGTGTCCAGGCCGGTGGCCTTGTCGATGGTGTACACGTCAATGAGGCTGCCGTCCTGGTTCACGGCTTTGATGGTCAGCTTGCTGCCGTTGACCTGCACCACGACGTAGTTTGGCTGCGCCTGGGGATCGTAGAAGAAGGCATCCCACACCTTGGCGGACAGGTCCGTGTAATACTTGTTGCCGCTGCGTCCCGTCACGTAGTACACGGTGCCTTGGGCAGGGCTGCTCACGAAGCTGTCGTTGTTGATGGGGTAGGTGCGGGCCACCCCGTGGTCATGGCCGTTGAAGACCACGTCCACCCCGTACTTGTCGAGGATCGGGCCAAAGGCGGCCTTGATATCCTCATTGCTGCGGGTGGCCTTGTTGTAGTACGGCGTCTTGTGGAAAAAGACGATCTTCCAGGTCTTGGCGGTGTTCTGCAAATCCTGCTCCAGCCAGGCCTTCTGAGCCTCCAAGATGTCGCCGGCCACTGGCTGCTCTTCGGCTTCCTGGCTGTCCAGCATCACGAAGTGTGCATCGCCGTAATCAAAGGAGTAGGTCTGGCCCTTGAGGCCTTCGGGACCATTCTGCGGCAACTTGAACTGCGCCGTCCAAAACACGGGCTTGGTGGTGTGCCAGTCCGGCGGGTTGTAGGTCTCGTGGTTGCCCTGCACCGGCATGGCCGGAATGGTGTCCACCACGCCCTTGGCCGCGTCAAACCATTTGTTCCAGTGGATGTAGGACTGGCCCCATTCCACCAGGTCGCCCACATTCACGAAAAAGCGGGCATCCCGGTTGCTGTTGAAGGCGTTCTGGATGGTTTTCTGCCAGGGGCCGTACTCGGGGTTCAGCGGATCGCCGCTCTGGCTGTCGCCGAACACCAGGAACTTGAAACGGTCCACACCCGTGGCCTCTGTGGTAAAGCTGTAGGTTGGACTCCAGCGGGTGCCGTCCCCGACCCGGTACAGATAGCGGGTGCCGGGCTCCAAACCCGTGAGGGTGACTGTATGGAGGTTCATATCCCCCAGGTCGGTGCTGAGGGTCTGGACCGTGGCCTCGGCCGACTGGGCCTCTGCCGGGAAGGAGGCTGGATCCGTGGCTTTGGCGTATTGGACAATGCCGGTTTGCACCGTCGTATCCGTTCTCCAGGTGATGGTCTGCGTGGTGGCGGGGTCTTGTGTCCAGGTGAGGGTGACATGGTCAGGAACCGCCGAAGCGCCCAGGGAACCGGCAGCCGCTGCCGCTGCCGCGGTACCGCACACGGCCAGAACCACTGCCAAGGCCACGAACAGGGCGCCGGCCAGAAGCGCATTTCTTCTGAAGGTGAAGCCAGCATGACGCATCATAGCCATAAACGGGTTCATACGCGTATCGACCCACTCCTTTCCTGTCTACCTTAACATTGGGTGAGGCGTGAGCGATCAGACCCACCAACTGCCGATTGTTGCCCATGGCTCCAGCCGATGGCACCTGTCCGCCTCGAGAATAAAGCTCAGCTGTAAACCGCAGGTTGCAGAGTTGTTGCCTCGCAGTTACGGACTGTTAAGATTTCATGAAGCGGCTGAGGCGTGGCACCAGGACAGGACGGAGAGGCACAGGAAAAGCGACGTGGAAGGGCGGCACTCGGAAGGAGCGCAGGAGGGCCCGGTACCAAGGGGCGGGAAGGGAGCCTTCCCGCCGGCGCCTGGACCGGGCCCAGGGAGAGGAGAGGATGGTCCGCGGAGTCTCAAGATCCTTCTGTGAAGCTCTTCCGTTCCTCGAAAGGCAGGTTCAGGGAGTTGTAAAAACGGGCCAGGCTCACGTTATAATTGAAGACTGCCTGAAGGTAATCGGTCTCTGCCTGATATACCGCCTTTTGGGCGTTGAGAAGATCCAGGGCCGTGTTGGCGCCGGCGCTATAGCGGGCCTGGGCGACCTTCAGACTCTCTTTGGCCTGTTCCAAAGCCTGTTGCTTCAACGGCACCTGGGCGGCGGCACTCTGAAGGGCTGCGTAATTCTGGCGGACTTCCAGAACGGCCGCGGTCTTGGCCGCATCCAACGCTGCCTGGGCCAACGCCAGTTGGTTCTTGGCCCGGGCCAGGGTCAGGGACGGAGTATAGGCGTTGTCATCGACTTCCACCTGCTTCTGCGCCTGATCTACGTTGCTCTGGGCCTTCTGCACATCGCCTCTGTGAGCCAGGGCATACGCCAGCGCCTTGTCCAGGTCGATCTTCGCAGGGGTAAAGTTCAGATCATCCGCCAGGTTCACCGCAGCGCCCAGATCCCGGCCCAGCAGCGCGTTCAACTTCATGTACGCCAACGTCTGATTGGCCAACGCCGAGTCCAGATCCGCCTGGGCGCTGCCAACGGCGGAGTCGGCGGCCAGAACGTCCAGATTGGCAGCAGCGCCAAGCTTGTAGCGCAGGTGGACGGCGTCCGCTTGCTGCCGGGCACTGTCGAGATTGTTCCGGGCCAGGGCCACGGTCCGGTCTGCTTTAATGGCGTCGTAGTAAGCCTGCTCCACCTGCAGGGCGATGTTGGCGCTGCTCGAGGCGTAGTCCAACTGGGCCTGCTTCCAGGCCGACTCTGCCGACAAGGCAGTCAACACCGACGGCTGTGCCAGTTGGTCCGCCTGCGCCTGTTCATACGCCAGTTTGGCGCCCTGCAGCGTCAGCTGGGCGGAACGGAGGTCAGGCCCTTGGGCGAAGGCCAGCTGTAGGGCATCCGCCAAGTGCAAGACCGAGTTCTTCGCAGGCGCAGCCGCGGCCGGAACCTTTCCGCCACTGTTTTGCCCTGCAGGCTGCCCCGCGCCGCCCGCCGCCGTGGGTTGCGCGGCTGCCGACATCACCCCCGTTGGCGTGCTCGCATTTCCTTCCGTTGCCAGTACAGGCCCACTGCCCCAGGCCAGCAGGCAGGCCATGGCCAACATGGCCGCAGCCAGCGCCACTGTTGGCGAGTGCATTCTGACCAAGGCTACCGTAGAAGTAGAAACCGTGCGCTCCGGATGACTGGCTAGCCACATCCCACGGCCCACCCGAACCTGCTTCCACCACTGCATGTCTGCGTTCCTCCCACTCAATCTACTGGATCATACTCATGACCATACCCTGCCGGTGCCCGGCCGGCCGGACAGGCTTTTTATTCGTAACGAAGGGCTTCAATGGGGTCCAGCCGGCTAGCCCGCTGGGCCGGGTAGATTCCGAAGAACAGCCCCACCCCTATCGAGACCACCAGGGCTGCCACAACGGCCTGCACGGACAAAACCGTGGCCCACCCGGAAAAGCGTGCGATAATCCGGGAAGCCGCTGCCCCACCGGCCAGGCCCACCAACCCGCCCAAGAGGCTCAGGGTCGCAGATTCCACCATGAACTGAATCAAGACATCCCTGCGCCGGGCGCCGACGGCCTTACGAATGCCGATCTCTCGCGTGCGCTCCGTGACGGAAACCAACATGATGTTCATGATCCCGATTCCCCCGACCAACAGGGAAATGCCTGTGATGCCGGCCAGGAGGAGCGTTAGAGTGCCGGTGACACCCTGAATGGTATCCAGGATGTCTTGCTGATTGGTGACGGTGAATTTCTCGGGATCCTTCAGCTGCAGCAGAAAGAACCGATTGAGCTCGTCCGCCACCAGGGAAGTCATTGCGGGACTGGTGGCCTGAACGGTGATGCTTTGCACATATTGTGAACCCGTCAAACGCTTCTCCGCCGTGGTCAGAGGCACGAACACCTGATCTCCCAGGTCACGGCCGCCCAAGGCTTTGGGTTCCATAACCCCGATGACCGTGAAATCCACGTTGCCCACTCGGATGACCTGGCCCAGAGCCGGGCGTGCATCGCCAAAAAGATCCTGCGCCACCGTGTTTCCCAGGACCACCACCCGGGTCATTCTCTCAAGATCGTAGTTACTGAAAAACCGTCCCAGGGCCACGGGAAAATCCCGCATGCTGGGGTAAGAGGGCGTAGTCCCCACGACGGTGGTGGTGGTATTCGCCTTTCCGAAGCGGAGGACCGCCCGCGACGATGCTTCGGCCAGCGTGGCACTGATTCCCGGCAGGCCGGCAGCCTGAAGCAACGTATAATGGCGGTAAGTCAAGAGATTTGCCGCACCCCGGGAGCCAAAGGCCATGCCCGGCAGGCCGCGGGTACGGCCCGGGCTTACGGTCAAGAGGTTGGATCCCAGAGTGCTGATCTGCGCCGTCACCTGGCTGCTAGCCCCCTCCCCGATGGAGGTCATGGCCACCACGGATCCGACCCCGATGATCACCCCAAGCATGGTCAGGAAGGATCGGAATTTGTTGGCGCTCAGGCTGTTTAGCGCGGTCCGGACCGCTTCCCACAAGTTCATCGGGCTGCTGACACCCCTTCCGCATTGACCGGAGCTGCAGGTTCGGTGAGCCGCTCCAACACATCCCGGGCATCCACGGGTTGGGCCACCCGCTCGTCCTGTACCAACAGGCCGTCCCGGAAATGAAGGATGCGCTGGCCGTGCCGGGCGATGTCAGGCTCGTGGGTCACCAGGACGATGGTCTTTCCCCGGCGATGCAGGCTCTGGAAGATCGCCATGATCTCCTCCCCCGAGCGGGTGTCCAAATTGCCTGTAGGCTCATCGGCCAGCACGATGGCGGGGTCGTTCACCAAGGCCCGGGCGATGGCCACCCGCTGGGCTTGGCCGCCAGACAGCTGATTGGGCCGGTGGTGTAGGCGGCCGGACAACCCCACGGAGGCCAGGGCCTCTTTAGCCAGGGCGGTTCTGCGGCTGCGTGGCACGCCGGCGTATTGCATGGGAAGTTCCACATTCTGCAATGCCGTGAGACGAGGCAGCAGGTTGAACGTCTGGAAAACAAAGCCGATGCGCCGATTGCGGATGGCGGCCCGCTGGTCGTCGCTTAAGGACGATATCTCCCGGCCTTCCAGGCGGTAGGACCCGCTGGAGGGCGTATCCAGGCATCCCAGAATGTTCATGAGCGACGATTTTCCCGAACCGGAGGGGCCCATGATCGCGACAAACTCTCCGGGCTCCACGGTGAAGGAGACCCCCCGCAGCGCCGGCACGGGCACGGTTCCGGCGTAGTACACCCGCGTCAGGTCTTGGACCTCGATAACAGGCTGCAATTTCACCGGCCTCCGTTCCCTGCCGCCGCACCCCGGCCGCCTCCTGCCCCGCCCGGGCCGCCGCCATTCGCGGACCCCGCGCCACCGAATCCGCCGCGGCCATAGCCGCCGCCCAGACCACCTACTCGAGGAAAGAACACTCCTCCGAAGCTGCCGCCCCGCTGCGAGCCCAGGGCGGCAGCAGACTGCGCCTGGAACTGGGGAGCCGCCCAGCGGATCAGCACCACGTCCCCTTCCCGTAGCCCCCCGGTGATCTCCGCCAGGGTGTCATTACGCAATCCAACCTGCACCGGGACCCGGACGGCGCCTTCCGCCGGCGTCCCTGCGCCGCCTGCCGCCGGCACAGCCCCCGCATTGGTCGCGCGCGCCTGTTGCCGGCTGCCGAACGGCGCTGCTCCGCTAGACGTACGGCGGCTCGCGCCTCCGAAGCCGGTTGCGCCCGGCCCAGCCTGCCCCCGCTGGTTTGCGCTGGCGCTGCCGGCAGGAACCCACACGAAAGTCCGGCCTGTCGCAGTTTCCTCCAGAGCCTCCACCGGCACCAGAAGTGCATCTGGATGGGTATTCAGAATGATGCTGGCATCCACGGTCATGCCGGGCCGCAGCGCCCGGTCCTGATTATCGACCTGGATTTTCGCCAGATAGGTCACGATATTGTCCTGCACAGAGCTTTGGTAAGCCAGACTGGACACCTGCCCCCGGAAGGTCCTGCCAGGCAGGGCATCCAGAGTCAGGGACACCGCCTGGCCAGCCCGCACATTGGGCGCGTCGATCTCATTGATCGGCACTTGCGCTTCCATGCGGCCCAGATCGGCGATGACAGCCAGGACATCGCCGGATTTCACGCTGGCCCCCGCCTGGGCTGAAAGGCTGGTCACCGTGCCGGCAATGGGCGCCACCACCTTGGTCTGGGCCAGGTTGCGCTGTGCCGCAGCCAGATTCGCCTCAGCCTGGGCCACCTGGGCCCGCGCAGCCCGGAGATCCTCCGGTGTAGGGCCCTTTTTCAGCTCCGCCAGCTTCTCCTGGGCAGCCTGTAATTGCCGGGAAGCGGTGCTCAGCTGATCCTGGCTTCTGGCCAGCTCCTGCTGGGAGACTGCACCTGCCTTGAAGAGAGCCTCATCCTGCTTCAGCTGGTCCGAGGCACTGCGCCAACTGGCCTGAGCCTGTTCCAGGGACGCCTCGGCCTGCGCCAGATCGGCGTCGCTGGTTCCGGCCAAGAGCTTGGCCAGGTTGGCCTGAGCGGACAGGAGGCTGGCCTGCGCCTGCTTGACCTGCACCTCGGCGTCTTGGGAGTCCAGCTGGACCAACAACTGGCCTGGGCGCACCTCGTCCCCTTCCTGCACCGCCACCCGCCGGATGATGCCTGCGGTTTGGGCGAGAACATCCACTTGCGTACCGGGGACTATGGTCCCCAAGGCGGAGATGGTCTCGGAGATGGGGCCCCTGCGGACCGGTACCTCCTGCCAGGCGCCGGCAGCCAGTGTGGCTGCCGAACGACGGTCCACGTGGAAAGCCTGCCACGCCCAGAAAATGCCTGCGGCCAGCACCGCTGCTCCCAGGAGCCCGGCCAACAGCCTCACGGTTCCTTTGTGTTTCAACCCCGTTTCACTCCCATCTTGCTTGTATGCGGCGCCCGGCAGCGGGGCACCGGCAGTCCCGCGGTTGGCCCGGCGGCCGGTTCCCCGGCCGAGCCCCGGCTCGACACACCTTCCGAAAGGGGTCAGAGTTCTTCCACATGAATTGGCATGGCCGAAGCCTGCATCAACCGGGCCTTAGCCAGGATGTAGTCCATCAGGGCGGACTGGTAGGCCGCCTGAGCCTGTGCCAGCTGATAAGCAGCCTGATCCGCCTGGCGCCCCGTCGCGGCCCCGGCCTGCAGCTGGCGCTGCGTTGCCTGCAGAGCCTGGGCGGCCAGATCCACACCGGTCTGCGCCACCCTCAAGGCTCCCTCGGCGGCTGTAAAGGCGTTGTAAGCCTGCAGGACATCCAGATACACCGCCTGCTTCTGGTTCTCCAGCGCCCGTTGCAGCTGTTGTGTCTTCAGCTGCGCCTGAAGGATCCGCTCCCGGGTGGCTCCACCGTCGAGGGGGGTCCAACTGACGGCCACGCCCACCTGCCACCCAGGCGCTGTGCCTTTCCCAGACGTATCTGCCGCGGCGCCTGCCGTGCCAGATTCACTGCCGCTGGCACCGGCCAACCCGCCGGTATCCCCGCTGCTCCAGGGTCTCGACAGGCTCAGATTCCAGTCGGTGTTCCAATCCGGGCTGCTCATGGAGGCCTGGGCCTTCCACTGGAGATCCCCTTGCGTGCCGGAGTATCCGGCGCTGAGGGAAAGCACCGGCTTGCCTGCCTGCACGGCGGCCTTCAGGTCCAGATTCCCCTTGTCCAAAGCGGTCTGTGCCCGTTGAATTTCTGGCCGGTTTTGCACGGCCTGGTCGGTCAGTTTCTGCAGATCATATGAAGCTGGATGATACTGAAAGTTGCGGTCGATCTCCAAAGGGGCGCCGAGAGGACGGCCAAGGATCTGATTGAGCTGCGCCCGGGCAGTGGCAGTGTTTCCCGTGGCCTTGTCCAAGTCCACCTGAGCCTGCTGCACGGCCTTCTGTGCCTGCAGGAGGTCTTGCTGCGATGCCATGCCCTGCCCGAGCCGAACCTGTGTATCTGCCAGGGAGAGCTGGGCCAGTCTGAGCGCCTGTGAAGCCAACGCCTGGGCGTTCTCTGCCTTTGCCAGGGCGACGTACGCGGAGATGGCGTCCACAGCGGCCTGCTGCTGGCTCTGTCTCAGGGCGTTTTGGGCGTCTTGAACCTGCAGCCGCGCCGCCGAATCCTCCGTGGAGACCAAGCCGAAAAGGCGGCCTGTGGGCAGCGTGTCGCCGACGGTGGCTTCAACCTGCGCTGACTTCA
>JADBKO010000065.1 GCA_014896355.1 Bacillota bacterium | reverse complement strand
CAGTTTCTGCAAGAACTGCTTGCGGCGTTCGGTCAGGTCCGCCTCACTCGCCCCCCCAAAAGACCAAAATACCATGCAAAAGCGTACATTATGCCAGGGCTCCTGTCAAGTGGACGCAATCACTCCCGGACAGCGTCAAGCAGATGGGGGTGGCCCCGGGGCAGCCCGGGGAAGGCTCGGATGAAGGCGCCGGCAGTCCCGAGAATCCGCACACCGTGCCGTTTCATTTCTCTTTTCCCACGGAATTGTACTTCGTCCCCAGCGAAGTCCAGCGCGTGGGGGGATGTGGCGGCCCGACCAGGCACAAGGCCCTGCTGGTCACGGGGTGGCGCGCCATGCGCGCCAGCGGCATCTTGGAGCGGGTCCTGGACGATCATCTACGTAGTGCCGGCGTGGAAGCCGCGGTGTTTGATTAGGTAACGCCGAATCCGCTCCCGACCACGGTGGGCGAAGGGGCAGCGCTGGCCCGGAGCGCACCTGTGACGTGGTGATCGGCCTGGGCGGGGGCAGCGCCATCGATGCAGCCAAAGGGATAACCGTGGCTGCGGTGAGCCCGGGTGGAATCCGGCACTATTCCCCTGCGGGGGATCGGGCCGTGCCAGAGCAGGCCCTTCCCATGGTGCGGGAACCGTGCTGATCCACGCCACGGAGCCTCCTTTGAGCGGCCACTGGTGAGCGGCCATCACGACGCGGTGCACGCCGAGGGGCTGGCAGCGCTATCCCGTCTGTGCTGGAATATAACCTGCCCGTGGCGCGGGAACGCCTGGCGAATGCAGTCATCGCCTCTTGGTTAGCGACGAGACCAATCAATAACGCACCGAGAACCAGCACCAGAGCGTCCCACACCCACGGCCAAGAAATGCGCTTGGATGGTTGAACTGACACCAGGAGCCCGATTGCCATGGACAGAACTAGTCTGATCAACGGGTGCAATCTGGCGCCGGGCGCAGACCCGTCCCCCCAGTTCAGGAACATGGAAAGTCCGAATATCAGAACGGAAAGCAAAGCCCACACCTGAGCGTCAGCACGAGCAGGCATTCTCGGCACGGCCCACACGTCCAACAGGGCCAGGCGGGGAGCGTTGGCCCGAACGGCGGGCTCCCCACTGCACGTAGGAATAGGCGGTCGCTCCGGCTACAGCCCCCGCAGTGAAACTTCTCGCGCTCTGCCCAACTTCGCGAGCAACTGATTTCGCCACCTTTCCGCAGAGCGGAACCATCCAGCAAGCCGATGCTCACGGTCTGGAACAGCGTGCGGAAATCGTCGCCGCTGGACAGCTGGGCGCAATATGTGTCCTTCGCCGGGTGACATTTTCTCAGTCCGCCTGCAGGGTGACAATATCGCAGTCCGGCAGCACGAGTGGTTGCGGCCCCTTGACAGGAAGGCAGGTAACGCGTAGAATTTCGACTACATACCCAAGGCACCCATTTCCGATAATATAAGATCTAGCTATATAAGATCTATCCGGATGGGGGTCGCGGGCGTACCGAGCAGGAAGAGAGAAGGGAGGAGAAACCATGGTCGTTTCTTCCGGTTGGGAGCAGGCAGGAGCGGGCTGGCAAAGCCCTTGGCAGCAGGCGCTGGAAGCCGCATTGCAGGCACCTTCGGCAGCAGGGCTGCAGGGCCGGGGCAGGGAGGAAGGCAGGCCGTCGTCCCCCCGCGTCTCGCTGCAGCGGCTAGCCGAGCTAGCGTACCAGTTGCCAGCGGCACGGCTGTAGGACGGCGCCTACCGGGAAATCCGGGACATGCGGTCCGGTGGAACCGGGTTATATGACCCATTGCCCAATGGAAGGATTAAAGCGGCGGGGGTGTTTCAGAACGCCCCCGCCGCCTTCTCTTCCTATCCGGCCTGCACGGCCCGGGCATGCCTGCCTGCCGGCTCATAGATGCAATACGGTTCCTCCGCCAGATAATCCCCGCTGGCATAGAAGGCCCGGGCCCGGCAACCTCCGCAAGCGTGCTTATAAGGGCAACGGCCGCACTTTCCTGTCAGGCGGCTTTCATCGCGCAGAGCCGCAAAAACCGGCGAAGCTTCCCAGACCTGCCGAACGGTCTGCTGGCGCAGGTTGCCGGCCTCCACCGGTAAATACCCGCACGGCTGCACAGTACCGGTATGGGAGATGAACATCACGCCGACCCCCGCCAGACAGCCGCGGGTGTGGCTGCGCATCAGTTCCGTGCCGGCGGACGGTGCTGCGGCACCGTGGCTTTCCCCCACCCCCGCCGCAGGATGACCCGGCACCGACGGTGCCCGCCCGGCCGCAGTTCCCGGCTGGCGACGCTGCTGCCGAAGAATCCGATAGTAGTGCGGAGCGCAGGTGGCGCGGACTTCCAGGTCCCCTGCCTGGCTCTCCCGGGCCAGCCAGCCCAAGACCTCTTCATAGCGCTGGGCCGGAAGCATCTGGGTTTCCGCGATCTGCGCCCCGCATCCCACGGGGACCAGCATGAACAGATGCAGGGCATCGGCTCCCACACGCCGGGCCAAGGCGATGATGTCCGGCAGCTCGTCCACATTGTGGCGGGCCACGGTGGTGTTGAACTGCAGGCTCACGCCCCGTTCCTTGAGGTTGTGGAAGCCCTGCAGCGCCCGGTCGAAGGCGCCCTCGATGCCCCGGAACGAATCGTGGGTGCGGGCATTGGACCCGTCCAGGCTGATGCTGACCCGCTCCACTCCGGCGGCGACGATGGCGTCGGCAGTGGCGCCGTCCACCAGGGTGCCGTTGGTGGCCAGGGCCACGTGCAGTCCTTTGTCCGCTGCCCGCCGGGCAATGGTGAAAACGTCCGGCCTGTACAAGGGCTCCCCGCCCGTGAGGATAAGCACCAACGGGCCCATTTCTGCCAGCTGCTCCACAATCTGGAGGGCGGCGCCCGTATCCAGTTCGTCCGGCGAACGCCCGGGCTGGGCTGTGGCGCGGCAGTGTTGACAACGCAGATTGCAGCCGTTCGTCAGTTCCCAGAAAACAAGACGCAGCCTGGGTACGGTTCCCCCAGACTGCCTGTCAACGGAACTCTCCCCGCCCTGGGGCGGGGCCGGGGCCACGCGGGCATGCATATTTTCCAAGATCGGGTACCCCTTTGCTCCAGGTTTCGCGAGTCCATTATACCGGACTTCCTCCCAGGGGCGCAACCGCCCTGCGCAGGGCCAAAAGGACGGTCGAAACAAAAAACAGGCGCAATCTGCCGTCCTTTGAGGGATCGGCAAATCACGCCTGGCGCGGGATCCAACCCGGGGGCCTACCTGTAGGGGCCTGCTTGCACCGGCGCAGCCGCCAAGAAATGGGAACGGCCTTCCCCCTGGGCAGCGACCGTCGATCGGCGCCCGCCCGGCGCCCCAGCCGGCGAACGCCGCTCAGCGCAGCGTCGTCGGCACGAACATATCGATGACACCCACAATGAATGCGGCAATCAGGGCACCCAGAATCGTCACGTGCATTCCGGGAACCACGAACTGCACCAGGTAAAACACCACGGCGGAGACCACGAAGCCGATTCCGCCGCGGCCATAGGGTGAGATCTGCCGCCCGAAGATCGCCTCCAAAAGATAGCCTACCACCGCGATGACCAGGGCTGCCAACAAGGCATTCCAGAACCCCAGCCCGGTCATGCCGGGGGTAATGTAACTGACCACCATCAGTACGATGGCTGACACGATGAACCGGACGGCCGTCCCCAGCCACCCGGCACCGCCCAAAAGGGTCCGTTGGCCTCCTTGTTGCCCGTTGTTGCCGTTGTCCGCCACTTCGTCACCTTCTTTCGCCTGTGCCCATGGTTCGAGAGTATTGTTGGCCCATGGCGGGAGGAAATATTCATGGCCGTCAAGCTGGTGGACGTGTGCCGCGCAGCGGGCAAGCCAAGCCAGCCGTTTCCGTCGTTTCCGTGCCCGGCCTCTGCCCCCTGCCCAGTCCGTCCGCCCGACCTTCGATCCGGTCTTGCCAAGACAAGCCGGAAACCGTACAATAGGGCTTGAAAAAACATGTGGTCGTCATACAGGACAGGCGGCCTGCGGTGCGAAAACCGGGGGCCGTCGGGCCTCTGTGCAACGGGCGGAAGACCTGTGGGACCTGATGATCCACAGGTCGTTTTTTTACTTCAGGCCTCAGGCCTTCCGAGAGGTGAAGACCCTTGTCCATTCGTGAGCAAGCGGCCCCCGTCCCCGTTGACACCCTGAAACGGAACACTGCGCGGCTCTCCTTGCTTTCCAACACCTTCCTCGTCCTGGGAAAGCTGGCAGTGGGATGGTTTACCGGATCCATCAGCGTCCTGGCAGAGGCCGTTCATTCCAGTATCGATTTGACCGCCGCCATCATCGCTTACGTTGCCGTGCGCACCGCCAGCCGCCCGCCCGACCGGGAACACCGCTTTGGCCACGGCAAGATCGAAAACATTTCCGGCCTGGCCGAGGCGCTGCTGATCTTCGTAGCCTCTCTGCTCATCGTCCGTGAGTCCATCCTGAAGTTCCTGCACGGGGGCGCCCTACAGGACGTTTATCTGGGCTTGGCCATCATGGCCGTCTCCTCGGCGGTGAACCTGTATGTCTCCAACCGCCTGTTTCACGTGGGAAAGATGACGGACTCTGTGGCGTTGCGGGCCGATGGCATGCACCTGCTGACGGATGTCTACACCTCCGCCGGCGTGGCCGTAGGCTTGCTCCTGCTGTGGGCCACGGGAATCCACTGGCTGGACCCCCTGGTGGCTCTGTTGGTGGCGGTCATGATCACCCACGCCGCCTGGGAACTGACCCGCGAAGCGTTCGGTGACCTCATGGACCGAAGCCTCCCGGAGGCGGAAGAAAAAGCCATCCGCAACTTGGTGCGGCAGTATTATCCGCACATTCTGGAATTGCATGCCTTGCGCACGCGTAAATCCGGTCCCAAGCGCTACATTGACATGCATGTGGTGTTCCGCTGCGGGACGACCCTGGAGCAGGCCCATGCCATCTCGGAAGTGTTGGAAAAGCAGATCGCGGAACGGCTGCCCAACGCAGACGTGGTGCTGCATCTGGAGCCTTGCGATCAGAAATGCCGAGCCTGTCCGGTTGGCAACAGGGATGGCGGGGGCTCGCCGGCGCCGGCTCAACCCTTGGCGCCGGCGCCGGACGGGCGGCGCCCGAGCGAGGGGGGCGCCGGCGGGCTTTAGGGGCGCAAGCGGGCCCTTGGGCCGCCTTCAGCGCAGCCCCACCGGCAGAAACGCGCGCAGGAAGAGCACCACGATCACCAAATACAACAGTATCTCCACCAGAATCAGGGCCAGAGGTTTCGGCCGCCGGAACCGCGAGGGCATCGCGGCGGAGGACTCTTCCCCGGCATCCCGGGCCGCAGCGGCGGGATCGGGCCCGTCCGCGGCCCAGAGGCCTTGCTGGCGCAGCGCAGCCAGCTCCTCCGGGTGCTCCTCGGCCATGAACTCCTGATCCACCTTGCCCGAATAGAACACCATATTGGCAGGGAAGAACTTCGGATTCAGGTGCACATTGAAGAAATGCCAGACAAAAATGGCCAGGATGGCCAGCATGGCCTCGTCGCTATGGGCGACCCTGCCGGCGTCCATGAGCCAGCGCGGAACATACTGGGCCGCGATGCCGGGAAACCACATCATCAGCCCGGAGCCCACCATGATGAACATCCCCCAGAAAACCGCCCAGTAGTCGAATTTCTCCTTGTATGAGTAGCGGTGGAACCGGGCAGGTCGCGGCAAGACGCCCAAGAAGTAGCGCAGGTTGTCGAACAGGTCCGTGACGTCCTTCCAGGTGGGCAGCATGGCCCAGGAAACCTGGCGTCGCAGCGCGGCCACAAACAGATAGGCCAGATGATACAAAGAACCGATGATCATTGCGATGGCGCCGGCCAGGTGGGCGTAGTGCAGCCCGTTCCAGCCTCCGAACACCGCTGCCACCGCCGCAGCCCAGCCGCTGGTGGAATACTTCATGGGCAGCCCGGTGACGGCCAACAGAGTGAAGCTGGTGAAAATCAGCGCATGCTGCAGACGCTGATGAATGTTGAACCGCTCGTATAACGTGACCTTGGCCCCGGCAGCGGGCTCAGCCGGCATGCGGGGGACTTCTGTTGCGGCGGGCGGCAGCGACACGGAGCCCCGCTCGACCTCTTTTTGTGCGATGCTCATGGCAACTGACCTCCCCTTACCCTACGAATGCCGCGTCCGCGCCCGCAGCTGGCTGAAAAGCTCCAGCTCCATGTGACCCACCAGCAGTACAATGACGCTGATGGTCAGCCAGGTGAAGAATTTCCCTGTCCAGAACAGGGGCTTGCCCGCCCCTTCATTCACCGGCAGCACGTGCTCCTTGCCCTGGGCAAACCCCGCGGCCGCAGTTCCGTGGCAGCGGGCACACGTTTTGGGCGTATTCTTCGAGTTCACCGGGGAATTGGCGGCGCTGGCCAAGACCACATCGTGGCTGCCGTGGCAACTGCTGCAGGTGGCGGCCCGGTCTGAGCCCAGGCGCACCGCCGCGGCGTGCAGGCTTTCGTTGTAGCTCTCCGCCACTGTGCCGGTGTGGCACTGTTCGCAGGTAGCCGCGATGTTTTTGTGGGCCACCGGCGAAGAGGACTGGCTTGCCACCACCAAAGCATGCACTGGGCCGTGGCAGCTGGAACACTCCAGCCCTGTGGCTCCGTGTACGCTCTGGGCGTACGCCGCCGTCACGTCCTGGTGGCAGTTCTGGCAGCTCTGCCAGGCTTCGGTCTTGAGGGCTGCCGCCACCTCGCCCTTTGCACCTGCCGGAAGTTTATGAGGATAGCCCTCTACGGAAGTGTGGCAGGCGTTGCAGCCCAGGGCTCCGTGGGGAGAGGACGCGAATTTCTTGGCATCCACGAATCCCGGCATCCCCTGTTGCCCGTGACATTGTAGGCAGGTGGTGGCCCCGGCCCCCTCCGCCGCGGCGGGTGCCGGCAGCGAGAGAATCCATGCCCACGTGACCAAAACTGCAATCACGAACCCAACCAGGGCGTTTCTCCCAAAAAGACCCGATCCTCCTGGTTGCAAAGCTCCGGCCTCCTTTCGGCTCTTGCCTTTGGCATGATCTTCCCAGCGTTATCCCTCTGGCGCCTTCTTGGCGCTGCCTGAGGCAGCTTCTGCGTCGCTTTCCGGGGCGCTTTCAGCAAAGCTCAGGCCAGGAATCATAAAGCCGGCGCGCCAGGCGGCGCGCCGGCTTTACTCACCGGCCACACAAGTCTCCGGACGCACCGCCTCTGGACTTGACCGTAATCCGGTATCCAAATTCAACGTGAAAGAAAAATCTCCCCCCGCTCAACCGGAGGGCTTCACCATTCCCTGCCGGCCCATGGCCACCGGCGCGGCGATATCCGCGCCACCTGCCGCCCCTTGGCCGCCCAAGGCCCAACTGTGCTCGTCCCCACGGATCTCTACCTGCAGCAAGCCGGAGGTGCGGATCACGATAAACCGCTTGCAATGACGGCACTTGATGATGATGCTGCCGTCTTCCACCTGGCAAATGAGCTTGCCACACTGACACTTCAAATTCGCCATGGTGAACCCCCGCCGGGATACCGACTATGTGCCCACTTTCACACGTTCCGGCACGCAATCCCGGCAGGATCGCTCTGGGCTTGCGCGCCTCTGGCTGGACCCAGCGGCGGCGGCCAACGCCGCCACCCACTCCTTTACTATATTCCAGGATACGCCGGCGGCCGGCGGCCGCCAATCCCACCGACGCCGTAATTCTCTTCGCATCATCACCCGAGGATCGTAGGTTGAACTCCCTAGGGTCTTCAGAGTTTCACCCAACCCTTCTGGATGCCGAGTCGCACCAGCTCCGCGCTGTTGTGCACGTTGAGCTTGCTCATCATATTGGTCCTGTGGGCCTGTACGGTCTTGACGCTGAGCTGCAAGGCCTGGGCGATCTCGCGGTTGGTTTTGCCTGCGGCGATCATCTGCAAAACCTGGCGTTCCCGCTCCGTCAGCATCTCTCCGCCCTCGCGGCGTTCCCCCTCCACCCGGCGCCGGTAGCCTTCGATGAGCGCCCGCGCCACCCCCGGATGGACGAAGGGCTCGCCGCGAAACACGGACCGGATGGCATCCTTCAATTCCTCCGTTGCGGCCCGTTTGAGAATGTACCCATCGGCCCCCAGCCGGAAGGTCTCCAGAATGTACTCCTCGTTTTCATGCATGGACAGGATCAGCACTCGCGTGCCGGGCAGCTGTTTTTTCAGCTCCGCCACAGCCTGCAGGCCACTCACCCCGGGCATGGCGATATCCAGCAGGATCACATCCGGCTTGAGACTCAAGGCCTGGTCCAGAGCAGCCTGGCCATCCTCCGCTTCGCCGACCACCGTGAAATCCGGATCCGCCTCCAGGAGGCTGCGGATCCCCTCCCGGACCAAGGCATGGTCATCGGCCAGCAACACCCGAATGGGATTCATGGCTCGCCTGCATCCTCCTCATCCAACAGCGCTTCCTCACAGGCCGCCGCGTCGGGTTGGCCAGGCGCCCCGCCTTTGAGAGGCAGGAGCACGTTCAAGCGGGTCCCCCTACCGGGAGCTGAATCAATAGTGGCCTTTCCTCCCAGCAGGGCAGCCCGCTCCTGGATCCCCAGCAGCCCCAGGCAGCGTCCGCCCCGGCGCCTCTGGGCGACCAGGGAGGCCGGGTCGAACCCGACCCCGTTGTCGGCAATCTCCAGCACAAGGGCGTCCCCGTCGCTGCGCAGCTGCACCCGAACCTGCGTGGCCTGGGCGTATTTCAGGATGTTCGTCAGGGCTTCCTGCACGATGCGGAAGCAGGCCACTTCCACACTGGGCGGAAGCCGCTGCTCCCCCAGCTCACAGTGGAAATCCGCCTGAATTCCCGCCGGCCCCAGGCGGTTTTTCATATCCCAGCGCACTGCGGGCACCAGGCCCAGATCATCCAGGATGCTGGGCCGGAGATCGAAAATGAGCTGGTGGATCTCCCGCAGGCTCTGCTCGGCGGAACTGCGCAGGTTTTCCAGGCGCTGACGGGCGCTCTGAGCCCCGTCCGGCAGGGATTGGCGGGCCAGATCCAGCCCCAGAATGAGGGCGCTCAAAGCCTGGCCCGTCTCGTCATGCAGCTCCCGGGCGATCCGCTGCCGCTCCTCCTCCTGGGCGGTGACCAGCCGGTCCAGTAACTGGCGCCGGGCCGCCTCCTTCTGTCGCAGGCGCCGGTTGGCTTGCAGCAGCGCCTGCCGCTGGCGGCGCGCCAGCTCCGCCAGGTGACCGGAGAGGCCGGCCAGCCCCAAGAGCAGGGCGGCGTTCACCAAGGCCATTCCGGCCAGGCCGGAGCCCCCTCCCGTACCGGCTGCCTCTGCCGCCAGCGGCAAGCCTGCGTCTGCGGCGTGTCCCAGCCACGGGAAAAGCCCGCCGGTCCAGGGCTGGCCGTGCAGCCAGGCGGTCACGGGAAAGGCCAGGGCGCCGCCTGAAGCCACGCTCCAGGCACTGCGGGATCCCAGCAAGATGGCGGAGAGCACCACCGGCAGGCCGTAAAAGGCGAACAAGGGGCTGGCCGCTCCGCCGGACAGCCAGACCAGAGCGGAGACCACCAAAACCTCGGACCAGATCTGGATGCCGGCCAGCAGCTTCAGCCGCCGTCCCGACCGCCACCAAAGCCAGAAGCACAGATTCGCCAGGCCGCCGCCCAACAACAGGGCGGAGATCAGGGGCAGCCTGGGCCCCAAAGGCCACCGGGCTACCCAGGCCAGCGACCACAGCAAGGCCAACAGGCCGCTCAATATCCCCCAGCGGGCCGCGATGTAGCTGCGCAGAGCTCCCGCCCAGGCCGGGTCTGCGGGTTCGTGAGCCCGGTGGGCAGGCGGTTCTTGGGCGGGCGGTTTTGTAATTCCTTTCACAATCCGAGGGATCTGCCACCGGCGAGGCTGGGAGGCAGCCGGAGTTCGCAGCTGCGCCTGCTCCGCCGGGAAAGATGGACCTGCCATGGGACCCTCCTCTTTCCGGGGAATCCCTTCTACGACGGAGGGCCGTTTCCCTTCTGACGGGACCAGCCATAGGGTATTTGCCTTAGGAATCAGGTCCCGCCTGGTCCTTTTCCCTGCGGGCGGCGCGGCACCAGTCGGTGAAGGTGTTCACGTTGAGGAAGATCCGCTGCAAGGCGGAAATGGGGAAGTAGGGTTCCATCGGGACAAACACCACCTGGGCTGCGTCATAAAAGGAATTCATCCGGCTCTGTCCCCGGGCCAGAGCCGTTTCCACGGCAGCCTGGCAGCCCCGGCTGTAAAGGGCCAGAAGCGGCTCGTCCCCCTGCTCCCACGTGGGCACCAGGGCCACAGGCCGCTCTGCCTCCAGGGGCCCGGCCAACTCCAGCAGAAGATCCACTGCCGCCGCAGACACCCAGGGCATGTCCCCCGCCGCCAGCAAGGCCCAGCGGCCTCCATGCTGCCTCAGATCTGCCAGGGCCGTGGCCAGCCCCCCCAGCGGGCCGCGCCCCGGCAGGCGGTCAGGCAGGGCAGGCAGGCCCAGGAAGCCATAGAGCTCCGGCCGGTTTGCCAGCAGGCAAAGGCGGCGCACGCGAGGGTGCAGGACTTCCGCCACCCGCCGGACCATCGCCTTGCCGCCCACCGGCAGCAGCGGTTTCTCCGCCTGGAGGCGCGAAGCGCGGCCCCCCGCCAGGATGTAACCGTCGGCCCCCGCCGGCCTTGCGGCGCCCGCGCGGCATTGGGCACGGCATTTGTGGTATACTGGCAGTGCATGGTTCTTCTGGAGAGCCCCAAAATCCGTCCAGGGGGATATGCCTTTGTATCCAGTGCTGTTTTCCATCGCCGGCGTTCCAGTATACTCCTGGGGGCTGTTTTTCGCTCTGGGATTCCTGGCCGCCACGCTTTTTGTCCTGCGGCGCGCCGGCAGCGCGGGCATCTCCGGCCCGGCGGTGCTGGACCTGGGGGTGCTGGTGCTGCTGGGGGCCGTGGCGGGGGCCCGCCTCCTTTTTGTTCTGCTCAATTGGCACCGGTACCTGCCGGACCCGGCGGCGATCTTCGGCCTCCGCGAGGGAGGGATCTCGGGCCTCTCCTTCCACGGCGGTCTGGTGGGCGGATTTCTGGCCGGATGGCTCTACGCGCGGCGCCGGCGTCTGCCGGCCGGGGTGTTGGCCAACATTGTGGCGCCCGCCCTGGCCCTGGGCTACGCCATCACCAAGGTGGGGTGCTTCCTCAACGGCGACGACTATGGGACCCTCACGGTGGTTCCCTGGGCGGTCACCACCTGGATGGCGCCGGGCCTGCGGCATCCGGTCCAGCTCTACGATGCGGCCCTGAACCTTCTGCTTTTCGCCGGGCTGTGGCACAGATTGCGGCGCCCGCTGCGGCCTCCCTGGTCCGTTTTTGCGTTGTACCTGGCAGGGTATTCTCTGATCCGTTTCGCCACAGAATTCTTCCGTGACGGTCCACGCCTTTGGGGAACCTGGCTCACCCTGGCACAGCTGGTGAGCCTTGTGGGCATGGCGGCGGGGGCGGCGGTGTGGCTGCACCTGGTCCGCCGCCGCGGCGCTGCCGCGGGGGAGGTGGGCGTATGAGCCCCGTCGCGTGGGTGACCGTGGCCTCTTATGACACCGAGTGGGAGGCGGAGCTGGTGGCCGGCCTGTTGCAGCAGCAGGGGCTTTCGATCCGGCTGAAACGGGAGGCGGTGGCCGCCTTGTATGGGCTCTCCATTGGGCCCCTGAGCCAGGTGCAGCTGCAAGTGCCGGCGGAGGATGCCGGCCGCGCGGCGGCTATCCTGCAGGATCTGGCTCGCGGCGGGCCGGCGGAACCGGAATCGCCTTCGCGCCCGTCTTCTGGGGGTCAGCACTGAGCTGGGCCACCAAACGGTGAGTGGCCACGGGGCGCCTGTTCTGCTCCACCACTTCCTCCGCCAGGATTCCATCCTTGATCAGCCGCTCCACTGCGTCTTCTTCCACCACCGGCCGGGTGATGGCTGCGAACACCAGCTCCGGCAGTGCTGCTTTCAGCCCCGCCACATCATATTCGTAGCGCACGGCGGTCTGGTAGTGGACCTCTCCCAGGTTGGTCCG